>DAIQOH010000010.1:0-10473 GCA_036787995.1 Limnohabitans sp.
GGTGTGGTGTTTTTTGGATGGGGAGAAATTTTTTCTTTGTTCCCCTCTACCTTGACAGATACCTTTGGCCCCCAACACGCCACCACCAATTACGGCTTTTTGTACATGGCGCAAGGTGTGGGATCGGTCATCGGTGGTCCCGTAGCTGCTTTGGTCCATGCCAGTACAGGCAGTTGGCTTCCCGTATTTGCACTGATGATCAGTCTGGATGCGCTTGCTGCAGGCTTGGCTTTGCTCGTACTGAAACCATTAAGAAGAAAAATGCCGCATTACTCACAGATACCCACGAAACCCATTTCATAGAGACCCAAGGAACGCGTAATCCATGTTTAAATGCAGACTGTTTTGTATAGATAACAACAGTCATGAAGCGGTGGTGGGCTTGGTTTTTTTTGCTTGTCTCCTTTGCCACTGCGCATGCGCAAGTGGGCACACGCGCTTGGGAAGCCGCATATTTGGTTGAGCCCAACCCAGGTTTTCAATTCAAAGACGCTTTATCCAATGACCAGTTCACACCCTTTGACAAAGATTTACGTTTAGGTTTTTTAGATAAACCCGTTTGGATCAAATTACGTATCAAACCAACGGATCCTGAGTTGTCAACGGGTACGTTTTCCTCTGACAGTGCAGTGGTTTTGCGGATAGGGTTATTGTCTTTAGACACCATAGATTTGTTTGAACAAGTCAATGGCGCTTGGGTAACGCAGTACCGTGGCGATATGGTCGCGCAAAAATACCCTTCTTGTCGCGATGATTTCCATTGCTTTGAGTTGCAATCCAACCCGAATAAGCCGATAGATCTTTTGTTGAGAGTTCAGACCACGGGCATTACCACGGTGATATTGCAAGCAGTGACTGTGAGGGATTTGCCCGTCTTGGTTGCAGACCGCATGGTCACCCTGGTGAGTACATTTGCGGTGGCGCTTTCGTTGTTATTGATTGGCGTTTTATTTTTCGTGATTGAGCGTTCACACTTGGTGGTGACTTTTTGCGCTTACCAAATATCGGTTGTATTACTAACGCTTTTAAGCACAGGCTTGGGATCTCGATTTCTTGACAGCGCTTCACCTGACACACTTAACCTTGTTTACCAGTACCTTTTAACTGTTCGCGCCATACTGACTGTTGCCATAGGTTATGTATTGCTTCGACCTTATACATTGCACCACCTCTACCGAAAAGCCATTGCCGTATTGGCAGGTCTTTGTTTGATTTCTGTACTGCTTGTTTTGAGCCATGAATTTTTCAGTGCCAGCCGATTGAACATCGCCATTCATGTGTTGGCTTTTGGCGTGCAAATTTTCGGTGCAGCTACAGCCCAGCATATGTCCAGATTGCTACGCTGGATCACATTGATTGGCTATGCCGTGTTTATCGTTATTTTGATGGGCAGTGTTTCACTGGCATTCAATCTTTACCCTCAATTGGGAAGCCACACGCCTTTGTTTATGCAAAGCCTAGGGGATTGGCGTTTGAATGGTAGCCGTGTTGGCTTGTTTTTATTTGCTATTTTGATTATTCAAGTATTTGAAAGAAGAAAAATCCATTCTGAAACCCTCCAAGCCTTCAAGCTTGAGGCTGCCAAATCGACAGCACAAAGAGAGCGTTTGACTGAACGCCAAAGCATGATTGACATGCTGACACATGAACTGAAAAATCCATTAGGAACGATTCGTTTTGCAGTGGCAACGTTGAGGCGCAATGCCTCTATCGATGGGGATTCTTTGCACCGGGTCAAACGAATAGACGATTCCATTGACCGAATGAATACATTGATAGAACACGTTGCACTCTCCAACAAAATCGACCGTTTTGACACCAGCCAAGAAAGGGAGTCTATTGATGTTGCTGAATTGGTAGATGTATCGATGGGTGAATACGATGACTTTGCGGTTTTTGATGCGGATACAGAACCCGGCTTGAGGGTACAAACCAGCCGTTTGATGCTTTCACTGATTTTGCAAAACTTGATCAGCAATGCCTACAAATACCATTTAAGTGGCACCAAGATTTCAATTCGGGCTTATGCAAACCATGAATCCATGGTGATGGCTATTTCTAACACCATTGAAATGGACAAGTCGCCTGACCCGAGTAAATTATTTCAAGCCTACTACCGTCACAACAATGTTCAAGATAAATCGGGCATGGGTTTGGGTTTGTCCTTGGCCATGTCTGCTGCTGAAAAAATCCATGCGACCATAGGGTTTGCGCAGGATAAAAATGTGGTTGTTTTTACCGTGAAGGTGCCTTTGTGAAAAATCCATTCACTGGTCAAGCTGTTACTCAACGTCCCGCATTGCGCGTGGCTGTTGTTGAAGACGATAGATTACTCAGACACGAAATTGAATCGCATTTGACAGCCAACGATTTTTCAGTTGTTGGCGTATCCAGTGCAGCTGCCTTGGATGACTTTACCCAATCTGAGCCCATCGATTTGTTCATTATTGACTTGAACCTGCCTGGCGAAGGGGGTTTGAGTTTGTGTAAACGTTTGCGTGAATCTTTGCCTAACGCGGGTATCGTCATCATGACAGCCAGAGTGGCTTTGCACGACCGTTTAGCAGGGTACAGCCATGGGGGTGCGGATTTTTACCTCACTAAGCCTATCTCGCCAGATGAATTGGTGTTGGTTTTGCAAAACTTGGGTAAACGTGTGCGTAAGCAATTGCCTGACGGCAGTTGGACCTTGAGCTTGCGCGATCGAATACTGATAGGACCGCAGGATGGTCAAAAATTGCGATTGACCAACCGAGAAAAAGTCTTGTTGGTTTCGTTAAGCCACGCCAAAGAGCATATTTTGGAGTCTGGCGCATTGTTTGATTTGTTTTCGCGAGAGGATGACGAGGAGCCCATGAGTAAGCACGCGTTGGAGGAGTTGATCGCTAGACTGCGCAAGAAATTCAAAACAGTGCAAGAGGCAGACGCCGAGCCTGCCATCAAATCGGTATGGGGTGTGGGCTACCAATTGTGCGTGCCCATCAGCTTGGTTTACTGAGGCACGCACATGGTCATATCAGCGATTGACCAGTTTGGCTGGTACTGTCAAAGCAATACAGGCGCCAATCACCAAAGCCGCGGCAAGCATGTACATGCCAGAGTCGGTCGATGAGGTCAGTTGCTTTAACCATCCTACCAAATAGGGCGCCAAAAAACCTGCCAAGTTGGCAATCGAGTTGATGGCTGCAATGCCCGCTGCTGCGCCTGCACCGACCAAAAACGCGGTTGGCAAACTCCAAAACAAGGGTATGGCTGTGACGATACCCATGCAAGCCAAGATCAAAGAAGCAAAAGACAGGTAGTGGTTACCAGACAAAAGCACCGACAAAATCAAACCGGTAGATCCCATCAACATGGGTATGACCACGTGCCAGCGACGCTCACGCATTTTGTCTGCGCTGCGCGCAAACAGCAACATAGAGAAAACCGCTGCAATCCATGGCAAGGCGGAAAGTAAACCAATTTCAAGGTTATCAGTCACACCCATTCCTTTGATGATGGTGGGCAACCAAAAACTCACACCATACAAGCTCATGGCCATGGTGAAGTAAATCGCACTCATGATCCACATGCGACTGCTTTTGAATACTTGAAGAATAGGCAAATGTTCTTTGTCACTTTCTTCTTCGTCGATTCGTTGCTGCAGCAACTGACGTTCTTCTTCTTGTAACCATTGGGCGCTGGTGATACGGTCATCTAAGTAAAAGTAAACCACGATTCCAATAATGACGGATGGAACGGCTTCTAATAAAAACATCCATTGCCAACCGTGCAAACCATTGACCTGGTCCCAGCTCTTCATGATCCAACCTGAGAGCGGGCCACCAATGGCCCCCGCCAATGGAATACCCGTCATGAACATGGACACAATGCGGGCTCGACGGTGTGAGGGATACCAGTAGGTGAGGTACAAAATAATGCCTGGAAAAAACCCGGCTTCCGCCAGACCCAGTAAAAAGCGCATCACATAAAACTGTGTTTCGGTTTCAATGAACATCATGCCACCCGAAATCACGCCCCATGTCACCATGATGCGCGCTATCCAAACCCTGGCGCCGACTTTGTGCAAAATGATGTTGCTGGGCACTTCAAAAAAGAAGTAACCAATGAAAAACATACCAGCACCAAGGCCGTACACCGCATCGGAAAAACCTAGCTCGCCGGCCATTTGAAGCTTTGCAAAACCCACATTGACACGATCAAGGTAGGCAACGATATAGCAAAGCAGTAACAAGGGGATGAGTCGCCAAGTGACCTTGAGATAGGTGGCTTCTTCAAAAGGTGTAGAGGGTTGTGAAACAGTATTCATGCAATACCTTCAGGCTTAAAAAACGAAGCGTTGACCTTAGCATAGTGGGCACGATTTATACAGTTTTCTGGGTGCCAGATGCTGCGCTGCAAGGGTAAATACCGAGGGTATGGCTGGTATAACTCGCTGTTAATTATCTTTGTGTGATGCTATGCCTCAACTGCTATCGGTTGCTCGATACTTGCTCTGCGTGTTCCTTTTGGTCAACGCATCCAATGCATTTTCTGGCTTGTTGCTGAAAGAAGATATCGACAACCTATTTGCCGACACCTATATCGTCGGTGAGATGCAACCCAGCATGCCGTTGTATCCCTTGTTCCGCAAAAACCCAGAGATGACCGATGCAAAGCCAGAGCTTGTGGGTTATGCGTTTGAGTCTGTGGATTTTGAACCTGTGCGGGGATATGGCGGCAAACCGATTGATGTCTTGGTTGCCATGGATACCGAGGGGAAATTTCTAGAGGTTCGATTGATCAACCACCGAGAACCGATTTTTCGATCCGAAGCCGGAACGGCCAGGCTGGCCCGATTTGCCAAACAGTATGAAGGCTTGACGGTTCAACACAAGATTGAAATTTTCGGCCATTTGGCAACAGCCAGGCGCGATGACAAGTACGCGGCTTTGTTTGGCGTGCAAGCGGGCACAGTGAGCGCGAAAGCGATTGACCGCACCATCGTGGTGTCGGCTGCATCCGTGGCATTGGCGCATGCAGAGGCCAGCAAAATGGGGCAGATTGCAGGCAGTAGCAGCACAGCGGTCAAACACCATGCAAGTGATGACAACTTCACGCCTTTGGCTTGGGAAACATTGCTTACTCGTGGCATGGTCAGTGAGCACACGGTAACCCGAGGTGATATCGAAAAACTGTTTGTGGGTACGCGTGCAGCTGGGGCAGATAAATTCGCCGACAGCCAACCTGATGAAGTGGCTTTGCGGTTTCATGCCGCATTGGTCAGCGTTCCCTCAATTGGTCGCAATTTGCTAGACAACGATGGATGGCGGCTGTTGGGTGCCAACCGACGCTCTTCTCAAGCCTTGTTAGTGACAGAGAGTGGGCCTCTTTACAAGATGAATTACGAGAGCCAACGCATCGTTGAGGACATTCCATTTGTGGTTTTTCAAGGAGGCAAAGAGCTGAAGTTGCGGCCCATGGCTTATGACAAAGGTTTGAAGGTTCCTGGTTACCCAGACAAAACAGGCGCCTATTTTTATGTCATCGATACGGCCACCCCTTTAGACCCCAACCAAAGTTTTGATATTCAGCTGAAATATGGTCGCCGTTTTGGTAGCTTCCCCAATCAAGTAGAAAACCGGCGCGTTGCCATCCCCTATAACTTCTATGGCGCGAAGGCGCAGTGGTATGCCTTGATAGACACCGATTTTTCGAGCTATGAATGGGCGGGTGTGTGGCAATCACGTTCAAGTGAAATTGCGGTGCTGCTGTTGGGCTTGATTGTTCTTGCCTCGGGCTTGTTTCTGCAAAAACGCCTCAGTGCCCATGCCAAACGTTTACGGGTTTGGCGCAGTGCGTATTTGGTTTTTACCGTAGGCTTCTTGGGTTGGTATGCCCAAGGTCAGTTGTCCATTGTCAACATCACTGCATCGTTGGAGGCCTTGGCCGCCGGTGGCGACTTGGGCTTTTTCATGAGCGACCCCATGACGGTGATTGTGTGGGTCTTTGTGGCAGTCACCTTGTTGATTTGGGGTCGTGGGACCTTCTGTGGCTGGTTGTGCCCATTTGGCGCTTTGCAAGAACTGATCAGCCTGCTGGCTAACGCCATCGGTATTCGGCAAAGACGCTTGCGAGCCTCCTTAGATGCGCAATTGAAATGGATCAAGTACGGGGTTTTGGCTGTGGTCCTGGGATCTTTGTATGTATCTCCCTCGTTTGCCGAGTTAGCCCTAGAAGTTGAGCCCTTTAAAACAGCTATCAGCATGTACTTTGTACGCGACTGGCCCTATATTGCCTGGGCGGTGTTTTGTTTAGGCTTGGGTGTGGTGGTTTACCGAGGCTACTGCCGCTACATATGCCCATTAGGCGCTGCTTTGGCCGCCGTGAATGTGCTGCAACGCTGGTCGTGGATACCTCGCAGAGCGTCTTGTGGGACACCTTGCCAAACATGCCGTCATCGGTGCGAGTACCAAGCCATTGATAAAAGCGGTGACGTCAACTATGCAGAATGTTTTCAGTGTTTGGATTGTGTCTCCATTTACCAAGATGACCAAAAATGCTTGCCTTTGATACAGCACCGAAAAGTGGGTGGTCGTTTCATTCCTGTTCAGAAGGAAGTGAGGGCATGATGCAACGCAGACATATGTTTCAATTGGGACTGGGTCTGGGCTTGGGGGTCAATGCTTGGGCGCGCGAGTCCTTGGTTTGGCAAGAGCGCAGTTTGCTGGGGTTTGGTACCACGCTGTGGATCAAAGCGGCGCATACCGATGCAGGCAGGTTACAGCAGGCATTGGATGAAAGCGTCAAAACCATTCGCATGGTTGAACAACACATGAGTTTGTTCGATCCAGATTCAGCAGTGAGCCGCTTAAACCGCTTGGGTGAGTTACGTCAACCCGATGCCGATTTGGTGTCGGTGATGACATTGGCAAGCTATGTTTCACGACGCAGTGCGGGTGCTTTTGATGTCACCATGCAGCCTTTGTGGGGCCTTTGGTCATTGCATTCGCAGTCTCAAACTTTGCCCTCACCCAAAGTGGTTTTGCAAACACGTTCTTTGGTGAACTGGCAGGCCATGACGGTGTCTGCAGATGTTGTGCGTTTGCATACCAAAGGCATGGGCGTGTCTTTGAATGGTATCGCCCAAGGCTATGCGGCGGACAAGGTGCGTGCGGTGTTGCAGTCACATGGTGTTGCGCATGCCTTGATTGACACGGGAGAGACCGCTTTGTTGGGTCAATCGCCGCGAGCGCAGGACTGGCAGTTTGCCATCGAGGCCACGGTGCCTTCAGCACAATCCGCACCTGTTCTCAATACGCATGGTTGGGCAGTAGCCACCTCGGACGATGCGCACACGGTGTTCAGCAAAGACCGTGTGCATCACCATATTTTGAATCCGCATACGGGGGATTCACCCACCTATTGGGCCTCTGTCAGCGTGATAGCACCCTCATGCGCGCTGGCAGATGCTTTGACCAAGTTGTTTTTCATGTGTCCACCGCAAGACGTTGAGCGCATGGCAAAAGCTTGGGGTGTGGGTGTGGTGTTGCAGGATAAGCGGGGGAATTGGTTGAATTATTCACCCCAACATAGAACTTAAATCAGTTTCGAATCCCACACACCAACACACCTGGGTCGTTGTGGGCGACCTCCTGGGTGTTTTTGGCGTGCGCCACATCCATGTCGCGGGGCAAGGGCACGTTGTTTTTCACAGCCAGAACTTCGGCCATGATGCTGACCGCAATTTCTGCGGGTGTTTTGCTACCTATGTAGATACCAATAGGACCCCGTAAACGCTTAAGTTCCTCTGGCGTTTTATCAAGGTGGTCAATCATGCGTTGATGTCGCGCTTCATTGTTTCGTCTAGATCCGATTGCGCCCACATAAAACGCATCGGTGTCCAAAGCTTCCAATAGCGCCAGATCATCCAGCTTGGGGTCATGGGTGAGGGCAATCACGCAGCTGCGTCTGTCGGGTCGGAAACTTTGCACCACATCGTCTGGCATTTCACGCGTGAGCGTCACGTTAGGCACAGACCAAGCACCGCTGTATTCATCACGTGGGTCGCAAACGGTGACTGCAAAGCCATTGAAAAGTGCCATGGTTGCTAAGTATTCGGTGAGTTGCCCAGCGCCTATCAGCAGCATGCGGTACTCAGGGCCAAAGGTGTTGGTGAGCTTGTCATCGTCTATGAAAAGTTCTGTGGGTGTGTCACTGGTTTGCAAACTCACTGCACCCGAGGTCAAAGCTGTGGTGCGTTGCATCAACTGGCCTTGTTCCAGTGATTGCACCAAGGTGTCCAAGCCATTCGCATCGGGATCAAACTCTAAAAGCAGCTCTAGCGTTCCACCGCAAGGCAAGCCAAAGCGGTGTGCCTCATCCGCAGTGATGCCGTATTTCACGCGCTGCGGTGCACCACTGGGGATGACCGAGGTTTCACCGGTGCTTTGCCCAGTGGCATAGGCCTGCGTGAAACGGTAAATGAGGTCGTCTTCAATGCACCCGCCCGATACCGAGCCCACCACAGCGCCCGTTTCACATAAGGCCATGATGGAGCCAATAGGGCGGGGGGAGGAACCCCAAGTGCGAACGACAGTGGCCAGCAGGGCGCGTTGCCCTGCTTGGCGCCAGTTGCGCAGCGTGCGCAAAACCATGACATCAATGTTTTCCATAAGGGGTACTTTAACCAAGTCATCTTTCAGATTAATGTGTGCGAAGTAAGTAGTATGATAAATTTTCTTTATAAATGACAAGTATTTCTGTGACTTGGCAGGGCGGTAGCTTGCATAAGCCTGTATTCTCTAGTTGACAATTTACATGCGTTAAAAAAACTCGGCGTCTTACATTTTGCAGCCTTGGGGCAGAAATATGGCGCCTGCGATTTTGAGCTTATGACGGGTTTATTCGGGGTTGAATTTTTGTAGCGCAGGTTATCAGCGACAAATTGACTGATTAGAGTTAAAACGAATTAATTACCCTTGTTATTGCCTGGCTTTGAAGCAAATGCGGTATGAATGATTCGCTGATTAAGCGAAAGTGCTTTTGTTTCAGGTGTGCTCACCTTGGCCCAAACAGTACAGTTAGCAGCCGAATGGGTGGCGAACGAACCCATTCTCGGTCGTCAAACGTCCTAGCATGCTACTTTTGTTGAAATGATTAAGGTTGATGAGCATTTTGTTGGTAAATATCCATTAATAAAGTTTGACTTGTAAGCCGCTAAAAACCCTTTATGCGCGTTCTCCATTTTTATAAAACTTCTTTTCCTGACTCCATGGGCGGGGTAGAGCAAGTCATCAATCAAATTGCCAGAGGCGCTAATAAATATGGCATTCAAACGGATGTGCTGTCACTGTCCCCCAAACGCTCGCATGCCGCTTTTGAAATGGACGGCTACCAAGTGCACAGGTCGAAGTTGAATATAGAAATAGCTTCAAACTCTTTTTCTATTTCGGCTTTTGGGCGATTCATGAAACTTGCCAAACAAGCCGATGTGATTCACTATCACTTCCCTTGGCCTTTCATGGACTTGGTTCATATGCTGACGCGTATCAAAAAACCAAGCTTGGTCACCTACCATTCAGACATTGTTCGGCAAAAGTACTTGCTTAAGGTCTACCAACCTTTGATGAATGCATTTTTAGGTGATATGGATTGCATTGTGGCGACGTCACCTAATTATTTGGCTTCCAGCGATATATTGCTTAAAAACAAAAAAAAGGTCAAACTCATTACCTATGGTTTAGACAAAGCGACATACCCTGATCCTTCAGATGAAAAGTTAGCTTATTGGGGCAAGAGGTTTAGCTCTCAATTTTTTTTGTTTGTAGGCGTCCTTCGCTACTACAAGGGGTTACATATTTTGCTGGAGGCGGCAAAAGGCACAAACTACCCGATTGTGATTGTGGGTGCCGGCCCGATTGAGGCCGAGCTGAAACAACAAGCCGAGGAAGCAGGCTTAAGCAATATCCATTTCTTAGGTTTTTTGTCAGATGAAGACAAGGTTGCACTGCTCACACTTTGCTACGCTGTGCTGTTCCCATCGCATTTACGCTCCGAGGCTTTTGGCATTTCCTTGCTGGAGGGTGCCATGTATGGCAAGCCTTTGATTTCCAGCGAAATTGGCACAGGAACAAGTTTCATCAATATCGCCAACGAAACCGGCATAGTGGTGCCACCCAGTGACCCTGTGGCATTGCGTCAAGCCATGGATACTTTGTGGCACAACCCAGAGTTGGCCGCGCAGATGGGTCGAAAGGCAGAACAAAGGTATTGGGACCTTTTTACGGCGGACAAGATGGTCGCGTCTTATGTGGATTTGTATAAAGAGTTGATAAGAGATAAGCAGTGATAAAGTATCTTAAGAATTGAAAAAAACTTTAAGTTTTTCTTTACACACTTATGGTTACTTGAATTTCAAATGACAAACCAAAAAATATATGTTGCTGGTCACCGTGGTATGGTTGGATCAGCAATTTATCGTCAATTGCTTTC
>DAIQOH010000010.1:10573-46664 GCA_036787995.1 Limnohabitans sp.
ATGTTGCTGGTCACCGTGGTATGGTTGGATCAGCAATTTATCGTCAATTGCTTTCGCATGGTATTGCGGCAAATCAAATCATTACCCGCACACATGCTGAGTTAGACCTAACCAATCAATCAACTGTAAGACGCTTTTTTGAAGTTGAAAAACCAACGCAGGTGTATATGGCCGCTGCAAAAGTAGGCGGTATTCATGCGAACAACACCTACCCTGCGGACTTTATTTATGACAATCTCGCCGTTCAAGTCAACGTCATAGATGCTGCATTTCAAAACGGAGTACAAAAGCTTTTGTTCCTTGGCTCCAGTTGCATTTATCCACGTTCTGCACATCAGCCCATGCGAGAGGATGCATTGATGACTGGTCAGTTAGAACCCACCAACGAGCCCTACGCGATTGCCAAGATTGCGGGTATCAAGCTATGTGAAAGCTACAACCGCCAATATGGCGTTGACTACCGTAGTGTCATGCCTACAAACCTGTATGGGCCAGGGGACAACTACCATCCGGAAAACAGCCACGTTATTCCGGCGCTTATTCGTCGTTTTCATGAAGCCAAGCAATCCCAAGCACCAAGTGTTTCTATTTGGGGCAGTGGCACACCCCGGCGTGAATTTTTGTATGTTGAAGATTTGGCTGCTGCCTGTATACATGTGATGGATCTGCCTAAAGCTACATACGACAAACACACCACCCCCATGCAAAGCCACATCAATGTAGGTTTTGGCACTGACATCAGTATTCACGAGCTGGCTTTGGCCGTAAGCCGTACCGTGGGCTTCCAAGGACAGATTCAATTTGACACCAGCAAACCCGATGGCGCACCGCGTAAACTTATGGACAGCAGTCTCTTGAACACACTGGGTTGGAAAGCTATTACAGGGCTTGAGCAAGGGCTGAAATTGGCTTATCAAGACTTTTTGTTAACTACTTCCAAAAAAATCTAAAAGACTCATCATTCATGAACCTGCATTCAGTCCAGCGCAATGGCTTTGTTAAAAGTCATGGCTTTAAAGCGATGGAGCACAACGAATAAAGCATGGAACTCATTCCAGCTTTTATACGGCGCAGGATTGCTCATCGACCCAAACTACTGAAAATTGTCGACAACATAGGCTGGTTGTTCTTCGACAAAATACTGCGCATGGGCGTGGGCCTGCTGATTGGTGTCTGGATAGCAAGATACTTGGGGCCAGAGCAGTTTGGGCTCTTGAACTTTACGGCCGCATTGATAGGCCTTTTTGGTGCGCTTGCTGGCATGGGGCTGCAGGGCATAGTTGTTCGCGAGATCGTTCAAGATCCGGCGTGTCGTGAAGACACCCTGGGTACGGCTTTTGTGCTTCAGTTGCTTGGGGGCGCTGTTGCCTACAGTCTTTTGTTGGCAACTGTCTTTTACATGAGGCCTCAAGATCTTTTGTCTCAGCTCGTGGCTGCCATCCTAGGTGCGATGGTGTTGCTCAAAGCTTCCGAAGTGGCGGGATATTGGTTTGAATCTCAGGTTCAATCCAAATACACTGTTTGGGTTCAAAACGGCGCCTTTTTATTTTTTGCGGGTATCAAAGTGGTGCTCATCCTCAGCGGGGGATCACTTATCAACTTCGCTTCGGCCATGCTGGCAGAAGCGCTGGTCGTTGCTTTAGCTCTGACGCTGGCGCTACACCGACTTGGGCCACCCCTTTACAGCCTGCGTATCAGTTATGACCGGTGTTGCGCCCTGCTCAAAGCCGGCTGGCCCTTGATGCTCTCGAGCATTGCCGTCATGATCTACATGAAAATCGATCAGATCATGATCGGACAAATGCTGGGTAATGACGCCGTAGGCATCTACAGCGCTGCAGTGCGTATCAGCGAAATTTGGTATTTCATTGCGACAGCAGTCGCGTCCTCAGTACTGCCTGCCATTCTCGAGGCAAAGAAACACAGTGAGGGGCATTATCGTCAACGGCTGCAAGAGCTTTTCGATCTGATGACCTGGATGGCAATCGTTGTTGCTTTGCCAGTGACTTTTTTTGCCACGCCCTTGGTCACCATGCTCTTTGGGGCAGATTACAGCGAGGCCGGCGGCGTATTGGCCATCCATGTGTGGGCAACCGTATTTGTTTTCCTGGGTGTAGCTGGTGGCAACTGGTTTTTAGCAGAAAACCAGCAACTTATCAGTTTGCAAAGAACTGCACTTGGTGCAGTTGTCAATGTGCTGTTGAACATCTTGTTGATTCCCATGATGGGTGTGGTAGGTGCTGCGTGGGCCACTTTGATCTCATACGCAATTGCAGCAATGCTGTCTGACGTGCTGCAACGCGCAACACGAGATATGTTCATGATGAAGCTGAAGTCGTTCAATCTTTTGAGCAGCTTTCGCCGACTGACCGTATCAAAAGGCTGGATCTGACATGCTGACTGAAATCAGAGCTCTGATACCGCAGCCCATCAAAGATTTCCTTAGAAGAATCATTTATACCTTTCGATGGGACCCTTGGCAACGAAGCTCATGGTCCCAAGAGGGCGAGGATCTCATCTTGGCCAGACTCTTCGGCGATAAGCGTCAAGGTTTTTACGTCGACGTGGGTGCCCATCACCCCAAGCGATTCTCCAATACCTATTATTTCTACAGGCGTGGCTGGCGGGGTATCAACATAGATGCGATGCCTGGCAGCATGATTGCCTTTAACCGCGTACGTCCTTTGGATATCAATATCGAGCTTGGCATTGGCAGTCAGCCCGGAGAGTTGAATTTCTTTATGTTCAATGAACCGGCGCTCAACGGATTTGCTAAGGAGTTGGCGCAGAGCAGGGATCTATCCGACACCCCGTACAAGATCACTGGCACACGGAGTATCGATATTCGACCCTTATCACAGGTGCTCGAACAACACCTGCCATCTGAACGCACCATTGATTTCATGAGTGTTGATGTGGAAGGGCTAGATCTGGATGTGTTGAGATCAAATAATTGGACTATTTATCGGCCCATGTACTTACTTGCAGAAATTCTCGACAGCAGTTTGCACGACATAGAGAAACATCAGGTAACTCACTTCATGGCTGAGGTAGGCTACCGCGTCTATGCAAAATGTGTACATACGGTAATTTTTAAAAACATGGATGCTTGAATGAAAAACTACAACCCCCAAAGTCAGACGCTTGTGACCGGCGGCTCAGGCTTTCTTGGCTCCCACCTGTGCGACCGATTGATCAAAGATGGCGTCGACGTGCTCTGCGTTGATAATTTTTTTACCGGGAGCAAACGCAATGTGGACCACTTGCTAGAGCATCCGCGCTTTGAACTGATGCGACATGACATCACATTACCGCTGTACGTAGAAGTTGATAGCATTTACAACTTGGCCTGCCCCGCTTCCCCTGTGCACTATCAGCACGACCCGGTTCAAACTACCAAAACCAGTGTGCATGGCGCCATCAACATGCTGGGGCTTGCTAAGCGCACCGGTGCCCGCATCTTGCAAGCGTCGACCAGCGAGGTGTATGGCGACCCCGAGGTACACCCCCAGCCCGAGAGCTACTGGGGCAAAGTCAACCCCATTGGGCCACGCTCGTGCTATGACGAAGGCAAGCGCTGCGCTGAAACACTTTTCTTTGATTACTGGCGCCAGCACCAACTTGAAATCAAGGTGGTGCGCATCTTCAACACCTATGGCCCGAGGATGCATCCGAATGATGGCCGCGTGGTCAGCAACTTCATTGTCCAAGCGCTCAAAGGTCAAGACATCAGCATCTATGGCGACGGACAGCAGACCCGATCGTTTTGCTATGTGGACGACTTGATCGAAGGTTTTGTGCGGATGATGGATAGCAATAGTGAATTCATAGGGCCAGTGAACATGGGTAACCCTGGCGAATTCACCATGCTTGAATTGGCTGAGCAGGTCATCCGACTGGTGGGTGGGCAATCCAAATTAGCGTTTCACCCTCTGCCTACCGATGATCCGAGGCAGCGTCAGCCCGACATCACACTGGCGCATTCAGCGCTGGGTTGGCAGCCCAAAGTCGCCTTGGAAGACGGCCTGAAAGAAACCATTGCGTATTTCAGAAAGCTGCTTGCATGAGCGAATTCACGCTGACCACGCCGGTCGCCTTCATTATTTTTAACCGTCCAGATACAACTGCCCTTGTTTTTGCGGAAATCGCCAAAGCACGCCCGCCCAAGTTGTTGGTCGTCGGTGATGGACCCAGAGCACATAAAGCAGGCGAAGCAGAACGGGTTGCTGCCACACGCGCCATCATTGATCAGGTCGATTGGCCCTGCGAAGTGCTGACTCATTTTTCACAGACAAATTTGGGTTGTAAAAAAAGAGTTTCCAGTGGCATCAACTGGATTTTTGAGCAAGTCGAGGAAGCGATTATTTTGGAAGATGACTGCCTGCCGGACCCCTCTTTTTTTAGGTTTTGCCAGGAATCTCTTCAACGCTACCGTCACGACGCCAGGATAGGAATGATCAGCGGTGACAATTTTCAGATCGGCCGCGCGCCGATAACAGATAGCTACTATTTCTCAAAATATGTGCATATATGGGGCTGGGCCAGTTGGCGTGACCGTTGGCAGGCTTATGACGTCGATATGGGCCTTTGGCCGCAGGTCCGCGATCAAAGACGCATTGAAGATCTTGTTCTTGAAAAATCCGAGGTGCCCTTCTGGCAATCGATTTTTGAACGCGTCTACCGCGGTGAGATCGACACTTGGGATTACCAATGGGTATTTGCCAACTGGTGCATGGGGCGTCTCAATATCCTGCCATCCGTGAACCTGATCTCGAACATCGGCTTCGGCGCTGACGCCACGCACACAACAGGCTCTAGCCCACTGGCGAACCTGCCTACAGGGTCTATGGCATTTCCACTGACACACCCGGGCATTCAAGCGAGAAACCGTGAGGCAGACCTTTACAGTGACAAACACTGTTTTCGAACTCCCTTGGCCCCCAGGGTCTATCGCCGGCTCGCCGAACGACTCAAAAGCTGGATGAACTGAATGTCTACATGTCCTATTTGTTCCTCCGAAATGCGAAACGCCTTCGAGGCGCAGGTATTAAAAAAATATTTAGCTCAATTCGAGGTTTGCGGCGCATGTGAGTATCTACGCGCACGTGACCCCTATTGGTTAGATGAAGCTTATTCTTCAGCGATTGCTGCTGCTGATACCGGACTGGTCATGCGCAATATTTCTTTGGCTTTCAAGGTGGCGAGCACTTTGTTTTGGGTATTGGGCGAGCGCGGTAAGGGGCAGTACCTTGATGCGGCGGGCGGCTACGGCATGCTGACTCGGATGATGCGAGACCTTGGTTTTGATTTTTATTGGTCAGACAAGCACTGTGAAAACCTCATGGCGCGAGGTTTTGAATACGATCCGGACATACACCACTGTGAAGCTGTCACTGCCATGGAGGTGATGGAACATCTTACGAATCCTCTTGAATTTGTTGAGACCACACTCAAGGACACCGGCGCAGACAGCCTCATTTTTACTACTCAGCTTTATAAGGGGATGCCTCCGGCGCCTGACTGGTGGTATTACACGTTCGCAACCGGACAACATATAGGTTTTTTCAGCCGCAACACCCTCGACATACTTGGAAAAAAATTAGGTTTGAAATTCATCAGTGCGAATGGCATGCATATTCTTTCTCGCCATAGTCTTGACCAGAGTAAATTATTTTTGGCTACCAGGCCTTTGATTTCCAAAGTATCTTCAGCCATCATTCAGCGCATACTGGGTTCGAAAACAATTCCAGATCATTTGAAGATGATGCATACAGACTGAAGATCATTGGATGAAAATCGCTTACGACCATCAGATTTTCGGCTGGCAGCGTTATGGTGGGGTATCGCGTTATTTTTTTGAACTTGCAAGCCACATTAAAACCACGGGCGAAGTGTCTGTTGACTGTCGAATCATTTGTCCATTTCATGTCAATGAATACCTGCAGCAAGGTCGGTCTTCTGTGCATGTGACAGGGATTCATGCGCCAGCAGTGCGCCGCACGGGCCGTCTTTATCGAATCATTAATGAATTATTGGTGCCCTTCATCCTTTGGCGATGGCGGCCCGATGTTCTGCACGAAACTTATTACGCTAAATCAACCGTAAGCCCACGCGGATGTAAAACGGTTCTCACTGTGTTTGACATGATCCATGAGCTGTATCCCGAGTTTTTCCATGCTTGGGATCGCACCCGTGATGAAAAACGTGCAGCCGTCGCTCGCGCCGATCACATAGTCTGCATATCTGAAAATACTCGACAAGACTTGATTCGCTTATTGAATGTTCCCGCAGAAAAAACCACTGTCGTGCATTTGGGCTTTGCCCTTACCCATAGAAAAATAGCTAATTTGGCAAAACCGCATAGGCCTTTTATTTTGTTTGTTGGCGCCAGAGGCGGCTATAAAAACTTCGACCGCTTGCTCCAAGCCTATGCCGGGCGGTCACTACTGCGTGAGGGTTACGACCTTGTCGCCTTTGGTGGAGGTGATTTCAATGGCAATGAAAGAGCTCTCTTGGGCAGCCTTGGTCTCAACGAAAAACAGGTTCGCCAACTGGGCGGTGACGATGCCGTCCTCAGCGCCCTCTACCAACAAGCTTCGATCTTTGTTTACCCTTCGCTTTACGAAGGTTTCGGGATTCCCCCCTTGGAAGCCATGAGTTTGGACTGCCCAGTCATCTGCAGCAATACCAGTTCCATGCCTGAAGTGGTTGGCAACGCAGCTGTTCAATTCGATCCGCATAACATTGATTCAATTGCCAATGCATTGGAGGCAGTCATCACCAACCCAACTCTGCAGGCAGATCTTAGGCAACGAGGAAGAGAGCGTCTGCATGCCTTCTCTTGGCACCGATGCGCCCTGGAAACCCTTAATGTTTATCGGAAGTTATTGTCTTGATTATTTATTACGCGGCATGAACTCACTCAAACAAACTATCAAGCACACTCTGCGCATTCTCGGCTTGGAATTACACCGTTTCAGCCCCGCCTCCTCCAAGAGTGCGCGCCTGATGGCCTGCCTCGATCACTGCGGGATCAATATGGTTCTTGATATTGGTGCAAACGAAGGGCAGTTTGGGGAAGAGTTGCGTGCCGGTGGGTACAAGGGCGGCATGGTTTCATTCGAACCTATGGCAGATGCGTATAACAAATTGTTATTGCGCAGCCAAAGCGATACGCAATGGCAGGTGGCTGCACGTTCGGCAATAGGGGCTGATCACGGAACGATAGAGCTCAATGTGTCCGCCAATTCGGTCAGTAGTTCGGTTTTGCCTATGCTTGCCGCACACATGAATGCAGCACCCGAGTCAGCCTACAGCGCCAGGGAAACAGTGCCACTGTTGGCACTTGACGAGGCTGCAGCCCCCTACGTAAAGGCGACTGACGATATTCTTCTGAAAATTGACACACAAGGCTATGAATGGCAAGTCCTTGATGGAGCGCCAAAACTGATTGCGAGGGCTCGCGCTGTTCTCATAGAGCTCTCACTGGTTCAGCTTTACGAGGGTCAACAACTATGGCTTGAATGCGTTGCCCGCTTAGAGTCTGCCGGGTTCACCCTTTGGGCCTTAGAGCCGGTTTTCGTTGATCTTAAGAACGGTCGCACATTACAAATGGATGGCTTTTTTGTCAGAAACTAAACCGTGAATACGCCAAAAATTTCCATCATCACACCGTCATTCAACCAAGTTGAATTTCTGGAGCGCACCATACGCTCTGTCATTGACCAGGATTACCCCAACATTGAATACATCGTCATTGACGGCGGTTCAACGGATGGAAGCGTTGACCTGATTAAAAAATATGAACATCGCCTAGCCTATTGGGTCAGCGAAATGGACCGAGGACAAGCCCATGCCATCAACAAGGGTCTTGAGCGGGCCACGGGTGACTGGGTTGCTTGGCAAAACTCGGATGACACTTATTACCCCGGTGTGTTTTCACAGCTGGCCTCGGTGGCTAAGTCCAACAGAGCTTTGCAGTTGATCATTGGGAATATGAATCTTATTGACAGGGATGATGTATTTCTGAGAGACCTAAAGTACGTCCGCCCAACTTATAAAAGCCTGCTGTCTGAAGGAATGGTTCTGACCAATCAAGCGGCGTTTTGGCGACGTAGCCTCCATCAAGAAATTGGATTGTTAAGCGAAGCTTTCGACTGCTCCTTCGACTACGATTGGTTTTTACGCTTACTAGCCCACACAGACCAAAGCCATCATGTCAATGCACCCTGGGGAGCACTACGCCTTCACGAGCAAACAAAGACCAGCAACCGACAGCATGTTTTTGACCAGGAGTACCGCCAAATTCTGTCTGGCCGTGAGCCCACTACTTTGGACAAGCGCTACCACCAGTTTCGACGCTTGTGCCTGATGCTGGCGCAAGGTGAACTGAGCTATGTGATGCGCGGATTGGTGGCGAGATTACACCGATGAAGATCAGCGTCATCACCGTCTGCTTCAACAGCCAAGCCACCATAGAGCGCTCCATCCAGTCGGTGGTTGATCAGCAGTGGCCTGAGGTCGAGCATATCGTGATAGACGGTGGCTCCACCGACGGCACACTGGCTATCTTGGAGCGATTTACACAGCACTTGGCCGTCTTGGTAAGTGAACCGGATAAGGGCATTTACGACGCCATGAACAAAGGTCTGGCTCGATTCACAGGCGATGTGGTTTGTTTCCTGAATGCTGATGATCAATACGCCGATACCACTGTGTTTGCTGAAGTTGTCCATCAGATGCGTATGTATCATCTTGATGCGCTTGTGACAGATGTTGGTTTTTTTGAACCTGACGACCCAACTCGCATGACCCGTCGCTACCGCTCAGGGCGATTTAGCCCCCAGCGTCTGTCTTGGGGATGGATGCCTGCCCACCCGGGCCTCTTTTTATCGAGCGATGTTATTCGACGCGTCGGAGCTTTTAAGACTGACTATCGTATCGCTGGAGATTATGAATACATAATCAGAGCTTTTCATGGACATCAATTAAATTACAAACACCTTCCACGTGTTATGGTCAAAATGCAAGCTGGAGGAATCAGCAACAGCAGTTGGCGAAATAGACTTTTATTGAATATGGAAGTCGTACGCGCTTGTAAAGAGAATGGGATCAATACAAATCTCATGAAAATTTTACTCAAATACCCATTGAAACTACTTGAATTGATAGTATAGAAACCATAATGAATTCGAGTTTGATTTTTACAAGCTTTACTGCTTGTCATTTTATGATCTTAGTATCTAACTGCAAATCTAACTACAAATTAGTGGGTTGCGACTACATACCTTAGCAATTGAAAGTATAGATTTACTGTGAAACTGCTCATAACTGGCAGCACGGGCTTTGTAGGGCAACACCTCGTTACTGAATTGGCTAAACGCCATCTGTCATACAAACTGGCTGTCAAAAACAGTTTTAATGTTGGAAATGACGATCACTCTATCCATGTTGGTGACATCAACGCCCAAACAACTTGGTCGAATGCATTAGAGGGTGTGACTGATGTTGTTCACCTTGCGGCCCGGGTGCATATCACCCAAGAAACCTCAACAGATGCCTATGCTGCATTTCGCGCAGTCAATACAGCAGGTACTTTAAATCTTGCTCGGCAAGCCGCTGCTGCAGGAGTGCGGCGGTTTGTTTTTTTAAGTTCTATTAAGGTCAATGGCGAGGGAAGCCCTCACGCGTATCTAGAAACCAATACGCCCGCCCCTGAAGATGCTTATGCTTTGTCCAAGTGGGAAGCCGAGCAAGGCTTGTGGGATATCTCTACCAAGACTGGCATGCAGGTGGTTATCTTGCGTATTCCTTTGGTGTACGGCCCAGGCGTAGGTGCCAACTTTCTGCAACTTCTTCAAACTGTTAACAAGGGCTGGCCCCTTCCCTTAAGGGGCATCGAAAACCGAAGAAGCTTGCTCTACATAGGTAATTTGGTCGATGCAATTCTTGCGGTGCTTGAACATCCTCATGCTGCAAACAAGCTGTATTTATTGTCGGATGGACAAGATGTTTCCACCAGCCAGTTGGTTGACCGTATTGCGCAGGCCTTGAATAAACCCCCGCGTTTGTTTGCAGTGCCGCAAGGATTAATTCGTGCTGCTGCGGGGGTGCTGGGAAAATCCAGTGCTATGGATCGCTTGTTTGGCTCTTTGTATTTGGACAGTTCCAAGATCCAGCAAGAACTTGGTTGGGTGCCGCCTTTTTCCATGCAACAGGGTTTAGGTGAAACCGCGAACTGGTTTTTGAATAAGCAGCATACGCTTCGCTGATACTTGGTACACACCATGTACCTTTCAGACCTTCTTTTCTCCCAAGGCTTTGGCACCCGTCGCATTTGCGCGGGCCTGGTGCAGCAAGGCTTGGTCAAAGTCGATACAGGTCGTGGCCTGATGTTGATCGATGAGGACCAAGACATGACACCGACCGAGGGCATGCGCTTTGAGGTGCAAGGTGTGACTTGGCAGTACTTTGCCAAGGCCTATATCCTGCTGCACAAACCTGCAGGAACCGAGTGTTCGCACAAGCCTTCTGTATGGCCAAGCGTTTACAGCTTATTGCCAGCGCCTTTGCGTCAACGCCCCGCGAAAACCGGCTTGCAAGGCGTGCAAGCGGTAGGGCGTTTAGACCAAGACACCACAGGCATGCTGTTGCTCAGTGACGATGGCCAGTTCATTCATCGCATGAGCTCACCCAAGCACCATGTACCCAAGTTGTATGAACTGACCACCGCTGATCCACTGGACGACAAGGTATGTCAAAAATTGCTCCATGGTGTGGTGCTGAACGACGACCCCAAGCCGGTCAAAGCGACAGCCTGCGAACAAGTGGGTAGCCATCAGCTACATCTGACCTTGACCGAGGGTAAATACCACCAAGTCAAACGCATGTTGGGTGCGGTGGGACACAAGGTGGTGGGTTTGCACCGCTCCCGTATCGGTGGTCTGGTGTTGCCAACCGATTTAGCTGCGGGGCAGTGGAAATGGTTGGACGAACATGATTTAGCACTGTGTTCTTCAGCCTAAGCCAAACCTTTTAAAAACCCTGCGACCAAATCCAAGCTCTTGTGCGCTTGGTCTTTGTGGGGTGAATGCCCGCAATCGGGCAACACATGGCGCTCTACTGTGCCCGCTGTGTGTAACTCGTCCAAGTGACGCAAACTGCCATAGGTGTCATCTGCTCCTTGCAGCGCTAACACCGGTGCAGTGATGGCTTGGCATTCTTCGCGAATATCAAAGTTGCGAAACGCCTGCGACAGCCAGATGTCGTTCCATTGCCAAAAAGCACTGTCCACATCATCGTGGTAGCGCGACAACTTTTGGCGTAAATCTCCCTTTTCATAGGCTTGTTTGGCGGCCTCGATGGCGTGAAGCGTCATGTCTTCCACCATCAGGTGCGGCGCCATGACCACACAGCCCGTGACAGCAAACCGCGCAGCGTGTAGCAACGCAATGGTGCCACCATCCGAGTGCCCTATCAGCAAGGGTTGCGCTACACCCCACGCTTTCAGCAAAGCGGGCAATGCCTGCCAAGCTTCCTTGTGCATGTAATCAGCCCTCAGACGCCCGCTACCGCGAACATCTGGGATGGCTGGGGACTTGCCATACCCCTTTCGGGAATACACCCATCCAGCTCGCCCTGCTGCTTGACACACTTGGGCTGGCCAATCTCCTTGGCGGCTTAGCCACATGGCCACCGAACCCAAGCCCTCATGCAGGAAAACCAGGGGGGCAAGATGGCTGGGACCGGGGATGTGACGAACTTCCATACCCGCACAATACCGCATAGACGCTGTCAAAATTTGTCAGTACATTCAACGGTTTTGACAAATGCTTCTGTTTGCCCATGGAACAACCTTCGGACAATGATGCCGAAACCTTGAAAAACCTGCGTGAAGCTGCGGGTTTGGATATGGCTCAACTCGCTGCCATGGCCAATTTGTCGCCTGGCCAGGTGCGTCAGCTGGAGGGCGGGGGCGATTCGAATTTTTATTCTGCGCAAATCAAAGCGCAAAGCATGCGCCGTGTGTTGCGTTTGTTGCAAAACCAACCCAGTCCGGAAGAAGTGGCGGCCCAAGCGGCCCAAGAACAAGCGCCCAAATCCGGCAATGTGATTGACGACATCATTCGCATGTCTGAAAAAAATCTTAAGCACACCATCGATACCTCATTGGTTCGTCGCTCGGGTAATCCCTATAAGGCCTTGCTGTTGGTCGGTGGTGCTTTGATTTTGGTGGTGGTTGTCATGAAATGGCAGTCCAGCCCAGAGAACTCCCCTCAGGTTTTGTCGGAGTGGGTCAGGCCTTTCAACACCCAACAGGTATCTGAAAATCCTGCATCTCCCACTGAGTCTGCAACTTCTGTGCAAACCGCTGCCTTGCCACCTATCACTTCAACCCAAACCGTGACTGAAGTGGTCACACCACCTGTATCAACCACACCTGCGCCCGTCACAGAGCCCAAAGCCCCCATCAAACAGGACAGTTTGCCTACACCGGTGGCGGTTAGCGCGCAGCCAAACGATTGCAAACAGCTAAGCACTGAGCCTGTACCTGCCTTTCCTGTGTCGGTCAATAAAGCCGGTAGCTATGTGTATCTTTTATCGGCGAAAGATGCACAGGTCTGCGTAGAAGACGGCAAGCATGTCAGTAATGTGGTGAATTTGAAAGCCGGGGAGGGCAAAAGCATCCACGGCTCACCGCCTTGGGTGGTTGGCACCGTGCATATGGAACAGCTTCAAATATTTTTTCAAGGCGGTAAGGTGCTGCTTCCCAAGGATGCGGGGTCGCGTATTTTGCTTAAAGAACAGGCAGTCCAAAGCCGTCCAAATAATTTGCCACAATAAGGCCTCTACAGACAGCCCGGGTGGTGAAATTGGTAGACACAGCGGACTTAAAATCCGCCGCTATCCTGAATAAGGGGCGTACCGGTTCGATTCCGGTCCCGGGCACCACACGGCTTTTGTTACTCGACACAGCCACTGCTATCATGCTTTCATGTCCAAGTTCACCACCACTTTCGAGATCCACGTTCACGGTGCCGTGCCGTTGCGCGAAGAGGTCACTTTCGAGCAAATTCAAGACGCTTTGCGCTCGGTTTGGGTTTACGCCGGCGCGCGCTCATTAAGTGAGGGCGCTGACAGCTTTTACGAGGAAGAGCCGGGGATTCGTTTTGACGCCAACGACCATGTACTGCAAATGTGCTGGACAGTAAAGGGTGAAGACGATTTCCGTCAAGCCTTGGATGAGATGTGCATGGCTTTGAACGACCTCACTTCGGCTGGTGCGGCTTTAGAGGTCACTTTTTATGACGCCGAATTCGACGAAGAAGATGAACAACAAGGACGCGATTCCCGTGACGATTTTTTGATGCTGTTTGTGGGCCCAACACCAGCAGCCATCATGCAAATACAGCGTGATTTGCTGGTGCAAGATTTGGTTAATTTGATGGAGCGCCACTTTGAAGCCTCAGAGCTTGATGATGTGGTGACCGAAGTAGACAAACTTTTCAGCAAACGCTTTGAATCGCTGGTGAGTTCCCTTGAAATCAGCAAGCCACCCAAGGGGCAGGGCGGTGGTGGCAGTGGCCATGGCGGCAGGCGGCCCAGGCATCTGCATTAACAACCCCTTTATCGTTGCAATGACGGCAACCACCTGTTCGCTGCGCTTTGCAATCTCTGTACCTCCCCAGTCGCTAACAACTGCACACTGCCTTGGGGGGAATCTGTCAGTAAGCGTCGCTCTTGCAACACTTTTTTTACTTGCCGGGCCACCGGTTCGCCGGTCTCCAAAATGCTGACTTGATCCCCTACCAAATTACGCAAGATGGGCATGGCGAAGGGGTAATGCGTGCATCCAAGCACCAAGGTGTCTATCTGACCAGCATGGGGGCCAAACACGCCCATGGCGTGCACATATGTTTCACACAATGTCTGGACAGCTGTATCGTTCGAATCTTGGCATTGCTGTTCAATGGCGTCGGCCAAGCCTTCACAAGCTTGCAACACAAACTCGGTGTGCCCATCCAAGCTTTGCAGCAGTTGCGTAAATTTTTCACTGCGCAAAGTGGCAGGCGTGGCCATCACACCTACCCGCTGGGTTTGGCTGATCGCCGCTGCAGGCTTAACCGCAGGCTCCACCCCAAAAAAAGCCACTTCGGGGTGGTCGGCACGCAGTTGCTGAATAGCCAAGGCCGTAGCGGTATTGCAAGCCACCACCAAGGCTTTGACATGGTGCTCATCGCGCAGCGTGTGCCAAATCGCTTGCGAGCGCGACTGCACAAAAGCCGCATCACGCTCACCATAAGGTGCATGGGCGCTGTCAGCCATGTACACAAAATGTTCATTCGGCAATTCGCGTTGCAAGGCTTGCAAAATGCTTAAGCCCCCCACACCGCTGTCAAACACACCGATGGGTGCGTTCACTGGCTCTTCACCCTAATGCCTTTGAACTCTCCACTGGCAATGCGTTTAGACCATTCAGCAGGCCCAGTGATGTGGGCGCTGGTGCCCCCCGCGTCCACTGCCACGGTGACTGGCATGTCAACCACGTCAAACTCATAAATCGCTTCCATGCCCAGGTCGGCAAAGCCCACGACTTTGGCGTGCTTGATAGCCTTGGATACCAAATAAGCCGCACCGCCTACAGCCATCAGGTAAGCACTTTGGTGTTTTTGAATCGCTTCTATGGCAGCAGGGCCACGCTCTGCTTTGCCCACCATGGCGATCAAACCGGTTTGAGCCAGCATCATCTCGGTGAATTTGTCCATGCGGGTGGCGGTGGTGGGGCCTGCAGGGCCCACAGCCTCGTTGCCCACAGGGTCGACAGGGCCGACGTAATAAATGACGCGGTTGGTGAAATCGACGGGTAACTTCTCGCCCTTGGCCAACATGTCTTGGATACGTTTGTGCGCAGCATCACGGCCTGTGAGCATCTTGCCATTCAGCAGCAAGGTTTGTCCTGGCTTCCAACTGGCCACCTCGGCTTTGGTGAGTTTGTTCAGGTCGACGCGCTGGCTTTTTTGCGTGTCGGGTGTCCAGTCCACTTTGGGCCATAAATCCATGGAGGGTGGGTCGAGGTAGACCGGCCCCGAGCCGTCCATCACAAAGTGCGCATGGCGTGTGGCAGCGCAGTTGGGAATCATGGCCACCGGTTTGCTGGCTGCGTGGGTAGGGTACATCTTGATCTTCACGTCAAGCACCGTGGTCAAACCACCCAAGCCTTGTGCGCCAATGCCCAGCGCGTTGACCTTCTCCATCAATTCCAAACGCAGCTCCTCGGTTTGCGAAAGCTTCTCGCCCTTGGCCGATTTGGCTTGCAAGTCGTGCATGTCCAAGTCATCCATCAGGCTTTCTTTGGCCATCAGCACGGCTTTTTCCGCGGTGCCACCAATGCCAATGCCCAGCATGCCCGGAGGGCACCAGCCCGCGCCCATGGTGGGCACGGTTTTCAATACCCAATCGACCAAGCTGTCGCTGGGGTTGAGCATCACCATCTTGCTTTTGTTCTCGCTGCCACCGCCCTTGGCGGCCACAGTCACTTCCAAGGTGTTGCCGGGCACCAGTTCGGTGAAGATCACCGCAGGCGTGTTGTCGCCGGTGTTCTTGCGGGCGAACTGGGGGTCGGCGACCACGCTGGCACGCAAGCGGTTGTCGGTATGGTTATAGGCGCGGCGCACACCTTCGTTGATGGCGTCGTCCAGCCCGCCTGCAAAACCTTCAAACCGCACACCCATGCCTACTTTTAAAAACACATTCACGATACCGGTGTCTTGACAGATGGGGCGATGCCCTGTGGCGCTCATTTTGCTGTTGGTCAAAATTTGCGCAATGGCGTCTTTGGCCGCAGGGCTTTGCTCGCGCTCATAGGCGCGGGCCAAATGAGCGATGTAGTCCGCCGGGTGGTAATAGCTGATGTACTGCAACGCGGCGGCAACCGATTCAATCAAGTCGTGTTGGGTGATGGTGGTCATGTCAGTGTTCTTCGTGTTCGTGCTCAATGGCACGGGTTTGGTTCAGCAGTTTGTCGGTGTAGGCAATCGCCATGGCACTGAGTAAAAAAGTGAGGTGTATCAGGGCCTGCCACATCAGTACTTTTTCTTCGTAGTTGGCCGCATTGATAAAGGTTTTAAGCAAATGAATAGACGAGATGCCGATGATGGCCATGGCCAACTTGACCTTCAGCACAGAAGCGTTCACATGGCTTAGCCATTCGGGTTGGTCGGGGTGTTTTTCCAAATACATGCGCGAGACAAAGGTTTCGTAGCCGCCCACGATGACCATGATCAGCAGGTTGGAAATCATCACCACATCGATCAGTGCCAACACCACCAGCATGATGATGGTTTCGTTTAAACCACCAGGACCGCCAGGTTCGGTTTTGTAGCCTATGCCGTTGATCAGCGCTTGCAACGCGGTTTGGCTACCCATGGCGGCCTCCAGCAAATGCACCAGCTCTATCCAAAAGTGCACCACGTACACCGCCTGCGCCGCAATCAAACCCAGGTACAGGGGCAGTTGCAGCCAGCGGCTGGCAAAAATGATGCGGGCGATGCCATTGGGATGGCGAGATGGGTTTGAATTCATAAGCCGGTGCAGTCGCTAGGTGTGTTTAAACAAGGCAGACAGCGATTCTAGGCAAACCACAGGGCTTGAATACAGTAAGTTTCAAGCCAGTCAGTGCCTTGTAAGAGCCTGCCGCGACATTTCTCCCACAGCAAGCCCAGAGCCGCTTCAGCGGCCGCACCACTTTAGGAGACAAGCCATGAGTCAGTTCGACCACATCATTCACCATCCCCCTGCATCGTTTGTTGAGCAAGCCACTGTGGCTGGCATGGATGCTTACCATGCGCTGTGCAAACAAGCCGAGGACGATTACGCCGGTTTTTGGGCAGCGCAAGCCAAACGTTTGCTGACATGGAAACAGCCTTTCAGTCAAACCTTGAACGAAAGCCGTGCGCCATTTTTCACTTGGTTTGAAGATGGCACTTTGAACGCCTCCTACAACTGCCTAGACCGCCATGTGCATAAAGGCTTGGGCAATAAAACCGCCATCATTTTTGAAGCCGATGGCGGCGAGGTCACCCATGCTACCTACGCGCAAATGCTGGCGCGTACCTGCCAAATCGCTAACGCAATGAAAGACATGGGCATACAAAAAGGTGACCGCGTCATTATTTACATCTCCATGTCTATCGAAGGGGTAGCGGCCATGCAAGCGTGTGCACGTATCGGTGCGACGCATTCCGTGGTGTTTGGTGGTTTCTCTGCACAGTCTTTGCGTGACCGCATAGAGGACACCGGCGCCAAGATGGTCATCACTGCCGACCAACAAGTGCGTGGTGGCAAGCAACTCCCTTTGAAAGCCATCGTCGACGAGGCCTTGGGTTTGGGTGGTTGCGACAGCATCAAACATGTGTTGGTGGTCAAGCGTACCGGTGCAGATGTGGCCATGACAGCTGGACGCGATGTGTGGATGTCGGACGTGGCAGACAAAGCGTCCACGACCTGCGACCCTGTGTGGGTCGAGGCCGAGCACCCGCTGTTTTTGCTCTACACCTCAGGGTCGACCGGCAAGCCCAAGGGCGTGCAGCACAGCACCGGTGGGTATTTGATGCACGCGGCACTCACGACCGAATGGACATTCGATTTAAAGCCTGATGATGTGTTTTGGTGTACTGCGGATATTGGTTGGGTGACTGGACACACTTACATCAGTTACGGCCCCTTGGCTTTGGGTGGTACGCAAATTGTGTTTGAAGGTGTACCCACTTTCCCCGATGCAGGCCGTTTTTGGAAAATGATTCAAGACCACAAGGTCAGTATTTTTTACACCGCACCCACGGCCATTCGCTCGCTCATCAAGGCGGCTGAAGGTTCGGCACAGGTGCATCCCGACCGCTATGACCTCAGCAGCTTGCGTTTGCTCGGTTCTGTGGGCGAGCCTATCAACCCCGCCGCGTGGGAGTGGTACTACCAGCATGTGGGCGGCGCTCGTTGCCCTATTGTGGACACCTTCTGGCAAACCGAAACAGGCGGTCACATGATCACACCTTTGCCTGGTGCCACACCCATGGTGCCCGGCTCTTGCACTTTGCCTTTCCCTGGTATACAAGCGGCCATCGTGGATGAAACCGGCAAAGACGTACCCAATGGACAAGCCGGCATTTTGGTCGTGAAGAAACCCTGGCCCTCGATGATTCGCACGATTTGGGGCGACCCCGAGCGTTTCAAGAAAAGCTACTACCCCGAAGACTTCCAAGGCAAGTACTACTTGGCGGGCGACGGTGCGATTCGCGACGCCAAGACGGGCTACTTCACCATCACAGGACGCATCGACGATGTGCTGAATGTATCGGGACACCGCATGGGCACCATGGAGATTGAATCGGCGCTGGTCAGTTACACCGACTTGGTGGCCGAGGCAGCCGTGGTGGGGCGTCCCGACGACACCACGGGTGAGGCTATTTGTGCGTTTGTGGTGTTGAAGCGTTCACGCCCTACAGGCGACGAGGCCAAGCAGATTGCCAAGCTGTTGCGCGATCATGTGGGCAAAGAAATCGGCCCCATCGCCAAACCCAAAGACATTCGCTTTGGTGACAACTTGCCTAAAACCCGCTCGGGCAAGATCATGCGTCGCTTGTTGCGATCCATAGCCAAGGGTGAGGCCATCACGCAAGACACCAGTACCTTGGAGAATCCCGCCATCTTGACGCAGCTGGCCGATACGCACTGACGAAGCGGCTTACTTCAAGCTCAAAATCCAGGCCACCAGCTTTTTGGCTTCGGCCTCTTTCACTTGCGTGTTGGCAGGCATGGGTATGGCTCCCCATACACCGCCGCCGCCTGCGATCACTTTGGCCGCAAGCGTGGCTGCCGCCTCTTTGTCACCCGCGTATTTGGCGGCAACTTCTTTGAACGCAGGCCCCACCACTTTGTTGTCTACCGCGTGGCAGGCCAAGCAATTTTTAGCTTGCGCAAGTTCTTTGCTGGCCATGGCAGGCGCTGTGAGGCACAAGCCCATCAAGACGGCTGTGAATAAACGTTTCATGTGAACCCCTTTCAATACAGGTCGAGCACCGCGCCTTTGCTGGCGCTGGAAGCATTGTGCGCAAACTTGGCCTGCACACCACGTGTGTAGCGAGGTGCTGGGGCTTTCCAAGCGGCGCGGCGTTTGGCGATTTCCTCGTCGGCGACATTCAGTTGCAGCATCAATTGGTGTGCATCGATGGTGATGCTGTCGCCTTCGTGGATCAGGGCAATCGTGCCGCCCACCGCCGCTTCAGGTGCCACATGGCCCACCACCATACCCCAGGTGGCGCCAGAGAAACGGCCATCGGTGATCAACCCCACACTCTGACCCAAGCCTGCGCCAATCAAAGCGCTGGTGGGTGCCAGCATCTCTGGCATGCCGGGTCCGCCTTTGGGGCCCAGGTAACGCAAGACCATCACATCGCCCGGTTTGATGTGGCCATCCAAAATGGCTTTAAGGGCGGATTGTTCGTCATCAAATACTCGGGCGGGTCCGGTGATGACAGGGTTTTTCAGGCCCGTGATCTTGGCCACGCAACCCTCGGGCGAGAGGTTGCCTTTCAATATGGCTAAATGCCCTTGGGCATACATGGGGTTGTGTATGGGGCGAATCACTTGCTGGTCGCCACGCGGTTCATTGGGTATGTCCGCCAAGGTTTCGGCCACGGTCTTGCCAGTGATGGTGAGGCAGTCGCCATGGATCAAACCAGCGTTGAGTAGCATCTTCATTACTTGGGGAATACCGCCAGCACGGTGCAAGTCCACCGCCAAGTATTGACCGCTGGGTTTCAAGTCACAAATGACGGGCACTTTTTGGCGCATGCGTTCGAAGTCGTCTATGGTCCATTCCACGCCAGCAGCATGGGCGATGGCCAAGAAATGCAGCACCGCATTGGTCGAGCCACCGGTGGCCATGATGACCGTCACGGCGTTTTCGATGGCTTTTTTGGTCACGATATCGCGAGGCTTGATGTCTTTTTTGATGGCTTCAATCAAGACCTTGGCAGCTTCTTTAGCGCTGCCAAGGATTTCATCGTGCGGGTTGGCCATGGTGGAGGAGTAGGGCAAGGACATACCTAGCGCCTCAAAGGCCGAGGACATGGTGTTGGCGGTGTACATGCCACCGCACGAGCCGGTACCGGGCACAGCGCGTTTTTCAATTTCCAACAAATCGCTGTCGCTGAGGTTGCCAGCGGCGTTTTGACCCACGGCTTCGAAGACGCTGACAATGTTCAGGTCTTTGCCTTTGAAAGAGCCAGGCAATATGGTTCCACCGTACACATAGATAGCGGGCACATTTGCACGCAATATGCCCATCATGCCGCCGGGCATGTTTTTATCGCAACCACCGACGACCAGCACGCCATCCATCCACTGGCCACCCACGCAGGTCTCGATGCAATCGGAAATCACTTCACGGCTGACCAATGAGTACTTCATGCCCTCGGTGCCCATGCTCATGCCATCGGAAATCGTGGGTGTGCCAAAAATTTGCGCATTGCCACCGGCCTCTTCAATGCCCGCCACCGCCGCGTCGGCCAGTTTTTGCAGGCCGCTGTTACAAGGGGTGATGGTGCTGTGCCCGTTGGCCACACCCACCATGGGTTTGGCAAAGTCGCTCTCTTGGTAGCCCATGGCGTAGTACATGGAGCGGTTGGGTGCACGCGACTTGCCCTCGGTGATGTTGGCAGAACGTCGGTTGATTTTGATAGGAGAGGTGGCCATGGTGTCTCACAAGTGTGTAAAAAATGGTGAGTTTAGCGCTCTACCAGGTCACGCTTCGCGGCAACTACCCACGCATGCAAAGGGGCCGCACTTTATTCGCCGTGACCTCACTGATAAGACAAGGTCACGGTGGCGGTCGAGCTGAAAGCACCCGCTTTGACGGCGTCGGTGTTACGGACCAGGTACACACGGTAATTCAAAGTTTGGTTGTCGCTGGTTTTGCCAGAGGTGATGTAGTTTTCCCCGCTGGTAATGAACCTGTTGTCCATGAGATTGCCAAACATGTCGTATTTGCTGTCAGCCACAATTTGGGCCGATATCCCGGTAGAGCCGCCCGTGATAATGGCGTTTTCCATGCGGGTGAGGTCGCTGCTGGAGGGTTTAAAGACCCATTGCATGACTTTGTTTTTGCCACTGGCATAGCCTGTGCAATTGTTCACGGTTATGGTCAAAGGCTTGCTGACGATCGCACCATCGGTGCGAGTGAAGGATATGACCGCTGGTGAGATCATACCCATGTCTATATTGGAGTTTGACAAAGAGAGCGCGCAGGTACCTGTGGCAGTGACGTAAGTGGAACTCCCAAGGGAAAAAGAATACCGATTTGGCAATATAAAGCTCCCATTGGTGTCCCCAAACCCTAAATAGGCAAAACCGTAACTGCCCAAACCGACTGGAATCTTTACAGCATTGCTTGGTGAAAAAGCTGTTTCTTGGGTGACGACCACATCGAGTTTGGCAACAATGGTGACGCAGTTGTTGACAATGGTCGAAAGAACTGCATTGGTATAGCCCTGAAATTGGGCATTCATTGCATTGATACCCTGAATGTTTATACAAGAATTGCCATTAGCGTCTGTTCCTGACAGGGACAAATAAGCTTGGAGTGCAATGCCACTGCTACTGCGAGAACCACTTGGCACCACTGAATTGTTGATGTCATAGCACTTTGGTGCTGAATAGCAAGTGGCGTAATATTTAAAACCTGCACTTTTTGAAGAGCTTGAATAAGGCAGTCCATCCACAAAATCAAACGCGCTGTCTGTCCCTACTGAAAAATAGTAATATGAATTTGGCGGGAATCCCTTGCAATCTTTCAGGGTCAAAGTTGACGAAAAACTGTCCAATACCTTGGCACCACTCACGTTGCTTACGCTGTAGCGCACAGTCGATTGAAGATTTTTGGATACTACTGGTGGGCTAATCGAGCACGTTTGCGCATGACTTACTTCCGCACCCATGCCCCAGCAGACCACCCACAAGGTCAACATCGTGCGCATCAGGCCAAGAATGCGGGCAGCCGTGAATGTGTCTAACAACCGAACCATGTCAACCTCCTTGGGTAAGTGTTTGTGCGGTTTTTTCAGCAGCGCTGGCGACCTCACATCTGAGCTTCAAATGGGTGAAGCCATTGGCAGACGCTGTGGGGATGCCGTCCAGGGTATAGACCAGCTTGCAGGATTCTTCAGGCCCCTCACCCCAAACCACAGTTAATTCGTCTTTCACAGCGGATACCCGCACCAAGGCGCGACTGCCTTGGCCCACCGTTCCCACGTCAATACCTTGGCTGTTGGTGACAGTTGCGCCAATGGGAATGCGCACCCCATTGCTGGCCTGCAACACAATCAGCAATGGCCGACCCGATGTGGCGTTGAATTTCAAGCGCACGATGGAGCCGTCCACGGGCGCCACGCTTTGACTGACATTGGCTACCTCGAGTTCGGCGGATGCGCCCTCTAAGCTGATTTGTACGTCATTCAGGTAATAAGGCGAAAGGTAAGGCAGCACACCAAAACCCCCGCTGTTGATGCGCGCTGTGCTACCCAACAAGCCTGCCCCTTCGCCTTGGGGCACTTCCACGATAGCAAAAGTGTCACCCACCGTCGGCGCCAACAGCAGGCCACCGCTGTGCGCCACCACGCTGCCACTGGCGCTGAGGCCAGTTTGTTGACCGCCACCCGTCGAAGAGGAAAGCGAGGCCCCTATGTTTCCATAACGGTGTTGCAGGCTGGCAGACGCGCTGGAGGTGCCAAAGTCGCCGGTTTGGGATTGGCTGAGGTTGTAGTTGAGTGGGTAGGCGGGGTTGTTGCCGTAAAAGCCCAAGCTAGTGCTGCCGGGGTCATGGTCTTTTTGGCTGTAACTTGCACTCACGCCGCCTTGGGTAGAGGCCAAGCTCAGGGGAATCGATGCAGTGAGGCTGAAGGTGTTGGATGGAGCCAATGCACTGGAGCTGGTGGCGTGGTCTAAGTTGACTGAGAAGTTGATAAGTCCAAGGTTGTTGGCATAGCCCAAACGCAGTTGTTGGGTAATGGCATTTTGCCAAGTGCGTTGCTGTGACGCAGACACATTTACCCCTCCCCATTGATTCAAGCTCACACCCAAACCAATGAAACGGTTGCTCTTGAAACTGTCATTCGCGAACAAGGTGGCTGCTCCACCCGTGAGTCCCGTGCTAGGGGTGGTGTAGGTTCTTGATTGGTTGGCAACGCCTGCCGACAGTTGAATGCGGTCCCAACGAGGAGACCCATAGATGAGGTTTTGCGCAGACCCTTTCGTGGTGATCTGATCCGAGGTAGTGAAGCGCGAGAACAAGCTGTTGACACTGACTGAGCCCATGGCGGTGTTAAACCCCGCTTGTATGCCGGCATTGCTGTAATTGGGTGCCAGCAACACTTCCACCCCAGGTGTGAGAAAGTCGTTCAGACCAAAGCGAACATAGGTTTGCAACACACTGGGTTTTTGCTGCACAGCGCTGGCATTGCGATACACGCCCGCAGCGATGTTGTACAGGTAAGCACCGGGTTTGAGTTTGCCAGCTGTTTGGCTGTAAGGCACGACAAAACTTTGCTGTGAACCGTCTGCCTCGGCAATGACCACCTGCAAATCGCCCACCGAGGAAACCGGATTGATGTCATCGAACTCAAACGGACCAGGAGGCACAGTTTGTTCAAAAAAAACCACCTTGTTTTGCGACACACGTACGCGTGCATTGGTGCGGGCCACACCGCGTATGACGGGTCGGTAGCTTTTTTCCTCATCGGGTAACAACCCCTCTTCGGAGCCCAAACGCACGCCCTGCAGTGGTGTGGAGCCAATGATGGGGCTGTTCGATGCGATATTGCCCAATGCCAAATGGGCTTTGAGGTCTACCAATGGTCGTTTGATCACGGTTTCACCGTTGACATACTGGCTGTTGTTCTGGCTATTGCTTCGGCTTTGTGACAAGTAACTGGTATGGCGTAACTGCCATCCCTCTACATTCAAACCAGAGTTCAAGCTTAAAAAATGGGAGTTGAAATTTTGGGTGCTGTAGTTGTTCAGGGCGTAATTGATGAAGCCCGCGTTCTCTCCTCGGGTGAGCATGTCAGCAGGCACGCTTTGGCGGGTTTGTCGGGTTAAAAACGCTTGGGCAACGGTTAATTCCAAACGCAAATCGCTGCTGTCAAAAGCACTGCTGGCACCTGTGACCCAGTCTTCGATAAACAAACAGCGAGGCAAGGTGGTGTCTGTTGGACCGGTCGTTGATGGTTTGTCTGCAACCCTTATCAGTTGTAAACCTTGTGGGCTGATGAAGTTTGGTTTCACCCCTAATTTTTGAAACAAATCAGAGGAGATGCAGGCACGGGCTTCATCACCATCGGGTGGCAATACAAAAAGCACATTGCTTTTAGAGACCAACACGCCATTGCGGTAAACCTCTGCGTCCATGTTGCCAGGGCGTACTTTGCCCAAACGTTTTATCTCCAGCGGGCTTAAATTTCGAAAAGCTTTGCCACGCAAAAAATCCATGTCGAACTCGATGTCATCTTCTAAGGGTGAGCGGTTTGGCTTGGTCTCCAAAGGTTTGGGTGTGGTCGCAGGTGCCAAGGCCAACAGGTCGGACCGTTTGGAAAAAATCTGTCGACGCGCTAGCGGTCGCAACGGCAGTTCGGTGTGAACATCCGTTTGATCGGGTGATTGGAGTCGAACTGTTAAGGGTATGTCGCTGCGCAGGGGAAGTACATCATGGACATGAAAGCGACCCAGAGGAAATTGCTGTTCAAACAGGATGAAACCGTTTTGCTCCAGTTGCAGCACGTGTTCCGCACTCACCTCGCCTTGTAGCTCTACCAGTAAAGGGTCATCGGGGTTGGCTTGAACAGTGGTGGCTTCTACCCAACTGAGCGACGCCACGGACGGGGTTTGCATCATGGCGTCGCCAAAGGCCTGGGTTGCGCATGCGTGGTTGACACCCACGCACAGCCCCAGACCCACAACCCAGCGGGGCAAGCTGGGGGAAGAGCGCGCGTTACGAAACATCGGTGTGTCCAAAGCAAGGACCCGTTCAACAGCGCAGTGGGGCTCAACTGCCGCTAAGGCTGATGGGGTATTCCTTGGAACTGGCACCCCCAAAGTCATTGATGAAGTCCACTTTCATCGATGAATAGGTCTTGCCGAGCTTGCCTACTTCGCCTAAGGGAATACTGGCACTGCCCTTGGGTGGCAGCATCCCACCATCCACGGTCGTGGTGTAGTTACCGCCTGCGCCCAAGCTGATGCCAAAAAAAGACATGTTGTAAGGTGTGGGATTGGTGCCTTCGGCCACCCAGGTGTTATCCTTTTGGACCACCTTCCAGCTGACCTTGTCCAATTGCTCCATGGGGTCACCCTTGAGGGCCTTGGGGCGGTAAAACACCTTGATGCGTGTACGAACAGCAAAGCTGAGTTTGTTCTCTTCGGCTGTTTTTTGCGGCAACTCCAACATATTGAACCAAAACACGCTTTCGCGGTCTGCAGGCAGAGGATCGCCAGTAAATACCAGTCGCACTACCTGACTGGCGTCGGGCTTGAGCCTGGCTACAGGGGGTGTCAGGTTGAAAGGTGAAACCGCCTCCTCTGGCGTTGCGTTGGGGTTGCCGTCGTCCAACCACATTTGTACAAAGGCCGGCCGTTCTTTGCTGACGTTGCTGATCTTGAAAGACACGTCGCGTTTAGGTTCTTGGTAAATCACCCGTGTGCTATCAATGATCATGTCAGCCTGCGAAACAGTGGCCAAGCTTGTCAAAACCAGGGCCAGCAGACGCACAGGCCATGCGAATGGCAGGGCCCAAGCCAGAGGGCGCGAAACGTGAACAGGGTTCAAAGGTGGGTACATCGTGGTCTTCTCGGTGGTAAAAAAGGGTTTTGAGCCCCACCGAGAAAAACCAGATGAACCGCTGTCAACGGTAGGTCAGTGTCACCATTTTTTTAGTGATATTTGTGCCGTTGAGTGAGGACAGGGTTTCTTCGCCGATGAGGGCAATCTGCATGTGTGACATGGGGTTGCCAGGTCCACGGGTCAAACCGCAGGACTGTCCCGTGAGGTGTGTTTGTGCTTTGAGTTGTTCGAGTCCGCCTGCTTGCACAAGGCAACCGGGGGAGGTCAGGACGCCGCGTATTTCCAGCATTCCGTTTTGAGCATGGGCAGCAACACACATAAGGGTCAGAATCACGATCAACGCCAAGGGCTTGGTCGGGTCTTTGATGGCTTGCACGTTCATGGTTTTCCTTTGTATCGATCGGTGTTTCCAGCACCTGAATGGTGTGGATTGAATCGAAACAAAGGACTGGACGCAAAAACTGCTTTAGCATTAAAGACACTTCGTCAATGTCACATTTAAGCGGGGTTTTCGGTTCTCCTTGGTGGGTGTTTTATGTACTTTTCAATTCTTTTGAGAAAGTTTCAGATCGCTTCTCAAACACAGAAAAAAACGCTGTTACTTTTCAATCTGTGTTTTTTTTGTTGAAACCAAGCCCACCTCCTCAATTCAGTTTGAGCAAAAAGGGCAAAAAAACCGCAACGTTGCCAGCGCTCACATCGTCTGCCCCAGTGAGGGATGTCAATGCCGTGGGTGCAGTGACGTAGCGAACCCCGAGGGTGAGATGAGGGCTGGGGTCGGTGGGGTTTTGTTTGCTGTTGATTGCTTCATTCAGAGGCTGGGGTTGGTTCAAGTCCAACGGCACAAAGCCACCTGCTGCGTCAATCAAACCGATTTGTACAAACACATTTTGGGCAGGGCGTTGCAAGGCCGTGTTACGCAGCAAGCCCGAGCGTGGCGCTATGGCGGCCATGGCGCCGTCAAACACCAGTTGCATGGATGCATTGAAATTGCTGTCGCACAGAATGCTTGTGAATTGGTTTTTTAAATCGATGTCAAAGCGGGTGACCGGGCTGAAAATACCGTTATTCAACGCGGTGGTTTTGAGTGGGGGCAGCAACACGACCAAATTGCCGCTTGCGCCGTTTTGCGCAAAACTCACCGCACACGTGGAAGCGTTGACTTGGCTTTGCAAAACCAGGTATTTGTCTAAGGTGGTGTCAATCGCTTGCGCATGAACAGTTTGGCCTAGCATCAACCAAGCCGCAACGATCCAAGGATGACAAACATGTTTTTTCATGGATTGACTTTTTGAAAACGTATGCATAGCAAGGTGTGTTCCAACGCTGGCGCTGACCACAGCCAGCAGGCCTTGGCTGGCCTGTCTGGCTGGCATGCCGCCTGGCAAATCACTTGTACCAAACGTTCAAAGGAATGGTGGTTGAAAACGCACCTGCGGTGACAGTGGAGGCACTGGTTCTGACCATTTGCGCAGTCAATGCAATGGTGTCTGTGGGGTTCACACCGGGTGAGGAGGTGGAACCTGAAAGCAATGTGCCGTAAGGGGCGACGCCGTTGGCAAAGTTAACAGCGGTCGTCCCTGCAGTGACAGAGGCGCCTGTGGAAGTGCTGATTTTCACGCCCACATTGGCCGCTATATTGGAGGCAGAGCCACTGCTCAGCAAAACGGTGGTACCAGAGACGGTGGTGAATTGGCTGCTGGGAATGTTGACCCCAATATCCCACTTGGTCGCACCACTGAAGGTGCAGTTGGAGCCATCGGGGTTTTTGACGGAGAACAATGCGGTTTGCGGGCTACCAATCGTGCCGCCTGCTCCGGCTGCATTGGCCACCGTGGTGGTGAACGTTCCCAGGTTCAGCGTCTTGCTGCCAGAGCCGGTGGAACCGGCGTCGCCCATGTTCAAAACGCAAGTGGTGGATGAAATTTGACCATTGATGACCAGGGTTCCCGAGTCCAAAGCTTGCGCTTGGGCCGTGATTTGTAAAACTGTCAAAGTAAGCAAAGCGGGTTTACGAAAATGACGCATGGAGAAGTCCTTTGAAATGAGGTTGAAATAAGAGATAACTACTTAATGCATACATATCTCTTAATATAAATACTAAAAAATTCAAAAATATAATGCAATACTTTAGGCTATAAATAATTCAAAAAATGTATTAAATAGCTAAATATCTATAATATTAGTTGTATTTTGTTAACAAATATACCGATTTAGACTTTCAGCCACAATGCATCCCATGCTGATACACCCTCAATTCAACCCCGTTGCCTTGTCCTTAGGCCCTTTGTCCGTGCACTGGTACGGTATTTCTTATCTGGTGGCCTTTGTGCTTTTTGTGTTGCTGGCGCGGCAACGCCTCAGTCATCCCCCTTATGCGGCGTTGAAAGCGCAAGGCGTGTGGTCGGTGCAAGACATAGACGATGTGATGAGTTGGGGTGTATTGGGTGTGGTCTTGGGCGGTCGCGTGGGGTACTGCCTTTTTTACAAACCCGCTTACTTCGCCGAACATCCGTTGGAGGTGCTCTACCTTTGGCAAGGCGGTATGAGTTTTCATGGCGGCATGCTGGGCGTGATTCTGGCCATGGCCTTATGGGCCAGGCTGCGTGCTCGCCATTGGTTGCAAGTGACAGACTTTGTGGCGCCGTGTGTGCCCACCGGTTTAGCCGCAGGTCGGGTAGGCAACTTTATCAACGGTGAGTTGTGGGGTCGGGCTGCCGATGTGAACCTGCCTTGGGCCATGGTGTTTCCGCAAAGTGGCAGCTTGCTGCCGCGCCATCCCTCGCAGATTTACCAGTTTTTGTTAGAAGGCTTGTTGCTGTTCGGGGTACTGTGGTGGCTGGCGCGAAAGCCGCGACCGCTGGGTTGGGTGTCTGGCGCTTTTTTGGTTGGCTATGGGGCGCTGCGATTTACCGCCGAATATTTCCGTGAACCCGACGCTCACCTCGGCCTCCTGGCCATGGGTTTAAGCATGGGGCAATGGCTGTGTGTACCTATGGTGCTGACAGGTGTTGCTTTGATGCTGTGGTCACTTCGCCATGGCGGTCAGACGACATAACCGCTAAGGGCGATGACACAATGCTCGCATGAACGCCAACCTCTATCTCGCCTTGCGCCAAGGCTTTCCCCAAGACCTCGACACCCTCGCCATCGAAACCGACCAAGGTTTGTGCTACAGCTGGCGGGACTTGGAGCGGGCAAGTGCCATGCTGGCCAATTGGCTGGACAGTCTGCAATTGCCCAGAGGCTCGCGTATAGCGGTGCAGGTGGATAAATCCGTCGAGGCCATGATGCTGTACCTGGCTACGCTGCGCGCAGGCCATGTGTTTTTGCCGTTGAACCCGGCTTACCAAAGCGCAGAGCTGGATTACTTTATCGGTGACGCTGAACCCGCTGTGGTGGTGTGCACACCGGCGAACTTTGGTTGGGTCAGCAAATTGGCGTTTCAAAAGGGCAGCCGTTATGTGATGACCTTGGACGACCAGCGGGGAGGCAGCTTGCTGCAACGCGCCGCCCACCACAGCGATCAGCATGTTGCCGCCCTGTGCCGCCCTGACGACCTTGCTGCCATTTTGTACACCAGCGGTACCACTGGGCGCAGCAAGGGCGCGATGCTCAGCCACGGCAACCTGCTCAGCAGCACTGAGTGCCTGCACCGTTACTGGGGCTTTACCGCAGACGATGTGCTGCTACATGCTTTACCCATCTTTCATGTGCACGGCCTGTTTGTGGCCATCCACGCGGCGTTGTTCAGTGGATGCACTGTGCGGTGGCACGCCAAATTTGAACCCTCACGGGTGCTGGATGACCTGCCGCGGACCACCGTATTCATGGGCGTACCCACGTTTTACACCCGCTTGCTTGCCATGCCTTTGTTAAATGCGCAAGTCTGTAGCCAGATGCGCCTGTTCATCTCGGGCTCTGCGCCCATGCTGGTCGATACTTTTGAGCAATGGCAGCAACGCACTGGCCACACGGTGCTAGAGCGTTACGGCATGAGCGAAACACTGATGCTCACCTCCAACCCTTACCGCGGTGACGAGCGTTTTGGCGGTCTGGCAAAGCGGGTGGGCGGCAGCGTAGGCTTTCCGCTGCCCGGTGTGACGTTGCGTATTGCCAATCCGCAGCACCAAGAGGTGGCGCTGGGCGAGGTGGGCAGCATACAAGTGAAAGGCGCGAATGTGTTTGCAGGCTATTGGCGCATGCCCGAGAAAACCGCGCAAGAGTTCACCGCCGATGGCTTTTTCATGACTGGCGACATGGGCACCCGCGATGCACAAGGGTATGTGCGCATCGCAGGGCGCAGCAAGGACCTCATCATCAGCGGTGGCTTGAATGTTTACCCTGTGGAAATTGAGGACGCGTTAAACAATCTTCCAGGTGTGCTGGAAAGTGCTGTGGTTGGTATTCCCCATGCCGATTTCGGTGAAGTGGGTTGCGCGTTTGTGCTGGCCAAGCCTGGTGTCACCCTGGATCCTGCTGTTTTGTTGCAAGCTTTGAAAGCACAACTGGCTAACTTCAAAATACCCAAACAGTGCGTGGTGCTGCCCGAGTTGCCGCGTAACGCCATGGGCAAGGTGCAGAAGAATGTGCTTCGTGAAATGGCTTCGGCCTAACGGCCTCGCCATGACGTCATTGCGACCGCAGCGAAGCAACCCAAGCCGCATGGACTGCCTCACCCAACGCAATCACAGCTAACGCATAGTAGCTGCTGCGGTTATAGCGGGTAATCACAAAGAAGTTGTCGGTACCAGCCACGTAGGTGGGCGCGTCGTCGGCGTTGAAAAGTTGCACCAATGCCAAGGGCTGGGCAAAGCCAGAGGCGTCCAAAACCTCCACACCTTTGTCTTTCAGGTGAGACAGCGACCAGGTGGGCACGATGTCGGGTGCCAAGAGCGCCGCAAGATCGGCATCGTTGGCGCTGACCTTCACCTCAAAGTGTGTGGGCATGCCGGTTTGCCAACCATAGGCTTGAAAGTAATGTGCTACAGAACCAATCGCATCTACCGCACTGTGCGATAAGTCGATGCGCCCATCGCCATCAAAGTCCAGCGCAAACTTGGCAATGCTGGAAGGCATGAACTGCGGCCATCCACTGGCACCAGCATAGCTACCCAACTGGTTTTTCAATGTGGGCTGCGCATGCAGTTGTTCAAGATGGTGTCCCAATTCGTTTTCAAAAAACGCTTGACGCTCACTGGCATACGGATGGTCTTTGGGAAACGCCAAACTCAGTGTTGCCAAAGCATCCAACACCTTGAACTGCCCTTGGTGCTGGCCAAAAAACGTCTCCACGCCCAACACGCCAAGCACATAGCTGGCAGGCACACCATAGCGTTCTTCGGCACGCTTGAGCGCATCCGCATGTAAGCGCGCAAATGCAACGCCCGCTTGTATGCGTTCTGTTTGCAAAAACCGGGCGCGGTAGGCCTGCCAGTTTTTCGCTGTGGGTGCGTTAGGGGGTAAGACCATTTGCTGCACTTGCGGCAGCAAATGCGCTGTCGCGATGTTTTGTTGTACCCATGCTTTGGGTAATTGACGTTCGGCGCTCAAGCGCTGGGCCAGGGCTTTAACCGCAACGGTGTTGCCAAAGGCTTTGCCTATCAGCACTTTGGTTTTGGAGGCTTTGTGTGGCTTCTGGTTTTTGTGCTGCGCTGCGGTGGCAAAGCCGGGTGCGCACAGCATCAAAAACAAACAGACACACGCTAAAGCGGTGTTGCGGCTTATGTTCAGAGGGAGAAAAACGGTCATGGGTTTTGAGTGTAGCCAAGCTGAACGCCTATGGCGTGTTAAGCTCATTTTCAGATGGATACCTTGACTGCTTTTCTTGCGCCTTGGTTGCAAACCGAGGTTCAACCTTTGCTTTTGAAAGAGTTGGCTTTGCTGGCCATGGTGCTGCTGGTATCGTGGTTGGTTACGCGACAGCTGAGCCACTTTGCCAGTGGGGGCTCGGTGCTGTTTGGTCGAGGTTTGTTTGACGGTTTGCTGTTTCCCATGCTTGCACTGGCCTTGACCTATGTGGCTCAAGTGGTGTTTTTAAAACAGCAAACCCCCATGCTGTTCAAGTTGGCGATGCCCGTGCTGTGGTCGTTGGCGCTGATTCGCTTGAGTGCACGTGTGCTCATGGCGGTGTTTCCGGTATCGCCTTTGGCGCAACTCACCGAGCGATTGATCTCTTGGCTGGTATGGGGCGTAGCGGTGCTGTGGATCACCGACTTGCTGCCTTTGGTCGCTACCGAAATGGAGCAGGTGCAACTGCACTTTGGCAAAGTGCGCCTGGATGCCAGAACCCTGTCAGAGGGGGTACTGTCTTGCGGTTTGGTGCTGATGCTCAGCCTGTGGTTGTCAGCCACCATCGAAAACCGCTTGCTGGCGCAAGCCGTCAGCGATTTGTCCATGCGCAAAGTTGCGGCCAACTTGCTTCGAGCAGTATTGCTTTTGCTCGGTTTGCTGTTTGCCTTATCGGCGGTAGGCGTGGACTTGACGGCTTTATCGGTTTTGGGCGGCGCGTTTGGTGTGGGCCTGGGCTTGGGTTTGCAAAAACTGGCCGCCAACTATGTCAGCGGTTTTGTGGTGCTGGTAGAGCGCTCGGTACGTATTGGCGATTACATCAAGGTCGATGGCCTAGAGGGCCGCGTCACTGACATCAAAACCCGCTACACCTTGCTGCGCGACCCCAGCGGGCGAGAGTCCATCATTCCCAATGACATGCTGCTGACCCAGCGTGTGGATAACCTGTCTTTGAGCGACCCGCAAATCGCGGTGCATTGCACCTACCCCTTGGGGACAGATGTGGACATCGATCGGGTTCTGGACTTGCTTAGTAGCGCTGCTTTGCAAAGCGAGCGGGTGTTGCGCGAGCCCCCGCCACAGGCCTTTTTAAGCAAAGTCGAATCCGCTGGCTTGGAGTTCACCGTGGTCTCATGGGTGAGCGACCCCGAATCGGCTTACTTAAAAACCCGCTCGCAAATCAATGTGGCGGTGATGCAGGCTTTGCGACAGGCAGGTATAGAGCTGCCGAAAGCCCAGCAAGAGGTGTTTTGGCATCCAGCACCACCTTGAATTCAAAGACTTTTTTAGCTTAAGGCCAAAAAAGCACGGTCGTTCTTAAATACTTTTGCTTTCGTCTAGAATGACGTAACGTCAACTTGCAACCCTTTATTTCCCTGGAGAAAACCCATGAAGGCACTGGTCGCGGTCAAGCGCGTGGTGGATTACAACGTCAAAGTTAGGGTCAAGTCAGACCAAAGCGGCGTGGACATTGCCAACGTCAAAATGAGCATGAACCCGTTTGACGAAATCGCTGTGGAAGAAGCGGTTCGCTTGAAAGAAAAGGGCGTGTTGACCGAGGTCATCGTGGTGTCGTGTGGCGTCACCCAGTGCCAAGAAACCTTGCGCACCGCCATGGCCATCGGGGCTGACCGTGGCATTTTGGTGGAAACCGCCGAAGAACTGCAGCCTTTGGCGGTGGCCAAACTGCTCAAAGCCTTGGCCGACAAAGAACAACCTGGCTTGGTCATCTTGGGCAAGCAAGCGATTGACGACGATTGCAACCAAACCGGCCAAATGCTGGCCGCGTTGGCCGACTGGCCACAAGCCACCTTCGCCTCCAAAGTGGAATTGGCCGATGGCCATGCCTTGGTCACCCGCGAGGTGGACGGTGGTTTGGAAACCCTGAAGCTCTCCATGCCTGCGGTCATCACCACCGATTTGCGCCTGAACGAGCCGCGTTATGTGACGCTGCCCAACATCATGAAGGCCAAGAAAAAGCAACTCGATATCGTCAAGCCCGAAGACCTCGGCGTCGATGTGAAACCGCGTATCAAAACCCTCAAAGTGAGTGAGCCGCCCAAGCGCAGCGCTGGCATCAAGGTGGCCGATGTGGCCGCTTTGGTCGACAAGCTGAAGAACGAAGCCAAAGTCATTTGAACCCGATCAGGACACCCCATCATGAGCTCTCTTGTCATCGCTGAACACGACAACCACAGCATCAAACCCGCCACCTTGAACACCATCACCGCCGCCTTGGCTTGCGGTGGCGAGGTCCATGTGTTGGTGGCCGGCAAAGACGCTGCTGCCGCTGCCCAAGCCGCCGCGCACATTGCCGGTGTCAGCAAAGTGCTGCACGCCGATGCCGACGGTTTTGCCCACGGCTTGGCCGAGCAAGTCGCTGCCCAAGTGCTGGCCTTGGCCTCTGGCTACAGCCACATCTTGTTTGCGGCTACCGCCAGTGGCAAAAACATCGCACCCCGTGTGGCCGCCAAGCTCGATGTGGGTCAGATCAGCGACATCACCAAGGTGGATTCGCCCGACACCTTTGAGCGACCCATTTACGCAGGCAACGCCATCGCCACGGTGCAAGCCACCGACGCGACCAAGGTCATCACGGTGCGCACCACCGGTTTTGACGCGGCAGCCGCCACAGGCGGCAACGCTGCGGTGGAGAGCGTGAGCGCCGCGAATGCCGGTGCACAAAGCCAGTTCATGGGCAGCGAAATCGCCAAGAACGACCGCCCCGAACTCACCGCCGCCAAGGTCATCGTGTCGGGTGGTCGCGCCTTGGGCAGCGCTGAAAAATTCACCGAGGTCATCACCCCCTTGGCCGACAAGCTGGGTGCGGCCATGGGTGCCAGTCGCGCCGCCGTGGATGCGGGCTACGCGCCCAATGACTGGCAAGTGGGTCAGACCGGCAAGATCGTCGCGCCCCAGTTGTATGTGGCTTGCGGCATCAGCGGCGCCATTCAGCATTTGGCCGGCATGAAAGACAGCAAGGTCATCGTCGCTATCAACAAAGACCCCGAAGCACCCATCTTCAGTGTGGCCGACTATGGGCTGGAAGCCGATTTGTTCGTGGCTGTGCCCGAACTGGTGGCAGCACTATGAGCTACACCGCACCCGTCAAAGACATGCTCTTCAACATGCAGCACCTGGCTGCATTGGACGAGATCGCGCAGATCCCTGGCTTTGAGGAAGCAGGCATGGAAACCGCGCAAGCGGTGCTGGAAGAATGCGCCCGTTTCACCCAAGATGTGATGGCCCCCCTGAACTGGGAAGGTGACAAAAACCCCTCGGCTTGGAAAGACGGTGTGGTCACCACCACGCCGGGCTTCAAGCAGGCCTACAAGCAATATGCCGAGGGCGGTTGGCAAGGTTTGCAACACCCTGCCGACTTTGGCGGCCAAGGCTTGCCCAAAACCATTGGTGCGGCTTGCATCGAAATGCTCAACGCCGCCAACATGAGTTTTGCGTTATGCCCCCTGTTGACCGATGGTGCGATTGAAGCGCTGCTGACCGCGGGTTCGGACGAGTTGAAAGCCACGTATTTAGAGAAATTGGTCAGCGGCGAATGGACCGGCACCATGAACCTGACCGAGCCGCAAGCCGGTTCAGATTTGTCCATGGTGCGCTCACGTGCCGAGCCGCAAGCCGATGGCACTTACAAGGTGTTTGGCACCAAGATTTACATCACCTACGGTGAGCACGACATGGCCGACAACATCATCCATTTGGTGTTGGCACGGGTCACCGGTGCCCCAGAAGGCGTGAAAGGCATCAGCTTGTTTGTGGTGCCTAAAGTGCTTGTGAACAAAGACGGCTCTTTGGGTGCGCGCAACGATGTGCATTGCGTGAGCATCGAACACAAAATGGGCATCAAAGCCAGCCCCACCGCGGTATTGCAATACGGCGACCACGGCGGTGCAGTGGGCTACTTGGTGGGCCAAGAAAACCGTGGCCTGGAGTACATGTTCATCATGATGAATGCCGCCCGATACGCCGTGGGCGTGCAAGGCATTTCAGTGGCCGACCGTGCTTACCAAAAAGCCACGCAGTACGCCCGTGACCGTGTGCAGTCGCGCCCTGTGGACGGCAGCATCAAAGCCGCCGCACCCATCATTCACCATCCCGATGTGCGGCGCATGCTCATGACCATGCGGGCTTACACAGAAGGTTGCCGCGCCATGGCATCTGTGGCGGCAGCGGCTTACGATGCTTCGCACCACCACCCCGACGCCGACACCCGCCAACAAAACCAAGCTTTCTATGAATTTTTGGTGCCGCTGGTCAAAGGCTACAGTACCGAAATGAGCCTGGAAGTCACCTCGCTGGGTGTACAAGTGCATGGCGGTATGGGCTTTATCGAAGAAACCGGTGCGGCGCAGTACTACCGCGACGCCAAGATCCTGACCATTTACGAAGGCACCA
>DAIQOH010000011.1:0-14227 GCA_036787995.1 Limnohabitans sp.
TTGTTCACCGAAGAGAGTTGTTCTTTCAGCCAAACCGAGTTGATCGACAGCTTGTCGATTTGGCTGGACAAGGCCCAGCGTTTACTTGAGGCATGATGCCTACTCATTGAATGGAACCCATATGAACACCACCGAACTCTTTTCCCTGCAAGGCCGCGTCGCCCTCGTCACCGGCGGCTCCCGCGGCATTGGCCGCATGATTGCCAAAGGCTTGCTGTGCCAAGGCGCCAAGGTCTACATCACCGCGCGCAAAGCAGCCGCTTGTGATGCCACTGCGCAAGAGCTGTCTGTATTCGGCACATGCATCTCCATGCCCTTGGATGTGTCACACAAAGAAGGCATACAAGAACTGGTCAAGCGCTTGAGCGAAAAAGAAACGCACTTGGATATTTTGGTCAACAACGCAGGTGCTGCTTGGGGCGCACCTTTCGATGAATTCCCTGAAAGCGGTTGGGACAAGGTAGTGGACCTCAACATGAAAACCCCCTTCTTCCTCACCCAAGCCTTGGCACCCATGTTGCGTCTGGCCGCCAAAAACCACATGGCCAAGGTCATCAACATCGCCTCTATCGATGGCATCTCTGTCAACCCTTGGGAAACCTACTCTTACGCTGCCAGCAAAGCAGGTGTCATCCACCTGACCAAGCGCATGTCCTTGGAGATGATCAAAGACGGCATTGGCGTCAACGCCATCGCACCCGGCGCATTCGCATCCGACATGAACCGTGAAGCGCGTGACCATGGCGACGCCACAGCGCAAACCATTCCGGCACGGCGTATCGGCAAAGACGAAGACATGGCTGCTGCGGCCATCTATTTGTCCAGCAATGCCAGCGACTATGTGGTGGGCCATACTTTGGTCGTTGATGGAGGTGTCACCTTAGCGCGGGGTTGATACAGCAGGTTACAGCGATAATCCTTCTCAAAGGAAATAGCATGACTCAACTTCTCGACAAAATGCAATGGCGCTATGCCGCCAAAAAAATGGATGCCACCAAAGTTGTCCCCCAAGACAAAGTAGAACGCATCATTGAAGCCGCACGCTTGGCCCCTACCTCGAGTGGCTTGCAACCTTTTGAAATTTTGTTGGTCACCAATCCTGACATTCGCAGCAAAATTCAAGCGGTTTCTAATAACCAAGCGCAAATCACAGAAGGGTCTCATCTGCTGGTGTTTGCTGCATGGGACACCTACACAGCTGATCGCATCAACCACCACTTCGATTACACCAATGCAGAGCGTGGTGGCACCAACGAAGGTTGGGAAAACTACCGCCAAATGTTATTAAAAGGCTACCCCTCGCGTGAGTCTCAAGTCAATTTTGAACATGCTGCGCGTCAAGCCTATATTGGTCTAGGCGCTTCGTTGATTGCTGCTGCGTTTGAAGAAGTTGACAGCACGCCCATGGAGGGCTTTGACCCCAAGTCAGTCGACGACATCTTGGGCTTAGGCGCCAAAGGTTTGCGCAGTGTTGTTCTCTTGCCATTGGGTTACCGCTTAAAGGGGCAAGATTGGCTAGAAAACTTGAAAAAGATTCGTCGCCCACGCAGTGAGTTTGTGATTGAAGTCAAATAAACGCTTACAAAGGGAAAGACCATGGCCAAGGGTGAACAACGCAGTAACAAAATGACCAAAAAACCCAAAAAGGACACGTCACCACCCAAGGTGATTATTCCTGGAGACAGGCCTACGCCGCCTGTCACGTTTGTCGCCCCCAGAGGCAAGCTGAAAAACAAATAAACCTATTGAACAGGGCCTTTGATGGCTGCTGGCATGGGCAAGGGCATCACTTGTATGCCCTCCTCTAACAATGCAGAGGTTTCCTCTTTAGAGACTTGACCGCGAATAGCGCGTTCTGGGGTCTCACCGTAATGCATTTTGCGAGCCTCTTGCGCAAATTGACCACCTACATCTTCGGTATGCGCCAACACATGTTGCACCATTTGCAACCAGGCTTGTTGCGCTTCCAGAGGCATCACAGCAGCAGAGGACGCTGTTGTGGCTAGCGCAGTTGAAGGTTGTTGGGCGTCTTGCGCTTCGTCAGAAGATGCTTGAGAAGCACCCGATAAATTCAGCCGAGGCGCACTCAGCATTTTGGTAATTTGATGGTCACCACACAAAGGGCATTCGACCAGTGAGCGGGTGTTTTGTGACTGAAAATCATCTTCAGACGCAAACCAACCCTCAAAGCTGTGGTGGTGCTGGCATTGGAGGTCTAGAACTTTCATGACAAGATTATGTCAAAGACTCAACTTCCGAGTGCTTGGACCACTGCATTGGCACACAAAGCCATTAACCCGCCTGGCAAAAGGCCTAAAACCAGAACCAATCCACCATTGAGTGCCAATACAAAGCGCACGTCAGCGCTTGCAGAAACTGTCGTGACCGTCAAGGGCGGGTCAAAATACATGACCTTGATGACGCGTAAATAGTAGAAAGCACCGATCAAAGACATTGCCACTGCAAAAATAGCCACGCCTACAGCCGCAGGCTGCCCGGTCGCTACCAAGGCCTGTATCACCGATAACTTGGCAAAAAAACCGACCAAGGGTGGCACGCCTGCCAATGAGAACAAACAAATAGCCATCACACCAGCAAACATGGGACTGCGTTGATTCAAGCCTGCAAAGTCGGCGATTTCTTCGCTCTCGAAGCCTTCACGTGCCAACAACAGAATCACACCAAACACACCCAGTGTGGTTAAGACATAGCTGATCATGTAGAACATGGCAGAGCTGTATGCATTGGCTGCGGACAGCGTGTTGCCATTCACCACGCCAGACAACATGCCAATCAAAACAAAACCCATTTGGGCAATGGTTGAAAACGCCAACATGCGCTTTAGATTGGTTTGGGCAATGGCAGACAGGTTACCTATGAGCAATGTGACGACAGCCAAGACCATCAACATCTGTTGCCAATCAATTGCCAAGGGCAACAAGCCATCCACCAACAATCGCATCATCATGGCAAATGCAGCCAACTTGGGAGCACCACCAATCATGAGCGTGATGGCAGTAGGTGCACCTTGGTAAACATCGGGCACCCACATATGAAAAGGTGCGGCGCCTAATTTAAAGGCAATACCGCAGACCACAAACACCACGCCCAACACCAAGACCTGGTGCTTCACATGACCGGTAGCGACTGCCATGAATACGGAACTGAGGTCTAAGCTGCCGGTTGCACCATACAGCATGGATAAACCGTACAACAAGAAACCGCTGGCCAAGGCACCCAATACAAAGTACTTCATGGCAGCTTCTGTGGCGTTGCTGTTATCACGGCGCAAAGCCACCAAGGCATAGCTTGAAAGCGTGAGTAACTCAAGACCAAGGTAGATAACCAAAAAGTTATTTCCTGAAATCATCACAAACATGCCCAACAAAGCAAACAATGTGAGGATGAACCACTCGCCACCTTTGAGCATGTGTCGGTCAGCCACATAAGGACGACCATAGACCAGTGTGGCCATGACAGCCAAAGAAGCAAAGCACTTCAGCCAATTGCCCATGGCATCTGACACCACCATATTGCCAAAACTGTACAGCGTGGTACCACTGCTGGCATACAGTGCTTGGATGATGGCCACGCTTGCCAAAGTCAGCAATGACAAACCATAAGTCAAATCACGTCTGGGTGAGGTTACCCATAAATCCACCATGGCAATAACGCATGCCATGATGAGCAAAACGATTTCTGGGTAAATGGCCACCCAACTGAAGTTGTCGATCATGCAGTCATCCCTAGGTGTGTAGCGAGGGGGTTCATAGTGGCAACTTACTCACGGATGTTTGCTGAATCAGCTGTTCAACAGAGGCATTCATCACATCGGTGAAAGGCTTGGGGTACAGGCCCATCACCATCACAGCAACAGCCAAAATGCTTAGCATCAAAAATTCGCGGGCGTTGATATCGGATAAAGCCTTCACATCATCATTGACCACAGGCCCCAAATACACCCGCTTAACCATCCACAAGGTGTAGGCGGCGCCAAAGATGAGCGCTGAAGCTGCAGCCAAACCCACCCAGAAATTGAATTGCACAGCTGCCAAGATAACCATCCATTCGCCAACAAAACCTGCGGTAGCTGGTAAGCCGCAATTGGCCATGGCGAACAACATGGCAAACGCTGCAAACTTAGGCATGGTGTTCACCACGCCACCATAGCTGGCGATTTCGCGGGAATGCACTCGGTCGTACAACACGCCAATGCACAAAAACATGGCCGCCGACACAAAACCATGGGCGATCATTTGCACAATACCGCCGCTGATGCCAAGCGGGCTGAACATGAAAAAGCCTAGGGTGACAAAACCCATGTGAGCGACTGATGAATAGGCCACCAATTTCTTCATGTCTTGCTGAACAATCGCAACCAATCCCACATAGACCACGGCGATCAGCGATAAGGCAATCAACAACCAAGCCCATGCATGCGAGGCATCCGGCGTGATAGGCAAGGAAAACCGCAAAAAACCATAAGCGCCTAACTTCAACATGATGGCAGCCAAGACAGCCGATCCACCTGTAGGCGCTTCCACGTGAACGTCAGGCAACCACGTGTGTACTGGCCACATAGGCACCTTGACAGCGAATGCGGCAAAGAAAGCAAAGAAGAGCAAGGTCTGCGTATGCAAGGACAATGGCAGTTGTTGCCACACAGCCAAATCAAAACTGCCACCGGACTGTATGTACAGGTAAATCAAGGCCACCAACATCAACAAAGAACCCATCAAGGTGTAGAGGAAGAACTTGAAAGCTGCATAAATTTTGTTGGGACCACCCCAAATACCAATGATGAGGTACATGGGTATCAAGGTGGCTTCGAAAAACACATAAAACAACATGCCATCAAGTGCACAAAACACCCCGATCATCACGCCACTGAGGACCAAGAAAGCACCCATGTACTGGTGCACCCGTTCGGTAATGACTTCCCATGCAGAAATAACCACAACAAACGTAATGAAAGACGTTAACAACACAAACCACAAAGAAATTCCATCAACCCCAAGGTGATAAGCCATGTTGAAACGCAAGATCCAAGGGATGTTTTCAACAAACTGCATCGATGCGCTGTTATTGTCAAAATGGGTGTACAGCGGTAGGCATACCGCAAAACTGAGCAACGCGGACAGCAAGGCCATCCAACGCACCCAAACGGCATGTTCATCTTTGCCAAAGGCCAGAATCAACACACCCAGCACAATGGGTGTCCAAATGGCCGCACTCAGCATCCCCATAGCGCGTCTCTTTTCAAAGGTTGGATATTCATTTCAATCACTTCAGGGATTCATCCAAACAAACCAAGTGATGAGGCCAAACATGCCCAAGATCATGACCAACGCATAGTGGTATAGAAAGCCTGTTTGCAAGCGGCGACTCCAACGTGAAACCATACCAACCAGCTTCCAAGAACCATTCACCACAAAACCATCAATCACACTTTGGTCACCACCCTTCCAAAGTACCGTGGCCAGACCGCGTGAGCCACGCGCCAAGACGTTTTCATTGAATGCGTCTAGATAGTATTTATTGACGAACAAGGTATGCAGCGGTCTGAAACGGTTCATCACTGCAGCAGGAAGCGAGGGGTTGATCATGTACATGTAATAAGACAAGGTCAAACCACTCAATGCCAATAGCAAAGGCACCGATGACAAAGCATGCACAGCCATGGCCCATGCACCGTGAAACTCTTCATGCAATGCATGCATGGCAGGATGAATCACTGTATTGACTTTGATGGCATCTTGAAAAAAGTCGCCAAACAACATAGGCTCTATGGTGAAGTAGCCAATCAAGACCGAGGGAATAGCCAACAAGACCAAAGGCACGGTCACCACCCAAGGCGACTCATGGGGATCGTGGTGGTCACCATGACCATGGTGAGACTCGGGGTTTTGATCAAACCGCTCTTTACCATGGAAGACCAAGAAATACATGCGGAAAGAATAAAAAGCCGTGATAAATACGCCCGCCATCACCGAGAAATAAGCCCATCCTGATGCTGGTAAGTGGCTGGCAGCCACCGCCTCAATGATGCTGTCCTTGGAATAAAACCCAGAGAACAACGGCGTACCAATCAAAGCCAAAGAGCCCAGTAATGAAGTGATCCAAGTGACAGGCATGTATTTACGAACGCCGCCCATGTAACGGATGTCTTGGTTATGGTGCATCCCCATGATGACGGAACCCGCTCCCAAGAACAGCAATGCCTTGAAGAACGCATGGGTCATCAAATGAAATACAGCCACTGAATAGGCAGAAGCACCCAAGGCCACGGTCATATAGCCAAGCTGTGACAAAGTGGAATAAGCCACCACCCGCTTGATATCGTTTTGCACAATGCCCAAGAAACCCATGAACAAAGCTGTGATGGAACCCACCACCATGATGAGATTTAAAGCGGTATCGGACAATTCAAACAAAGGTGACATGCGCGCCACCATGAAGATACCCGCCGTCACCATGGTGGCCGCATGAATCAAGGCTGAGATAGGTGTTGGGCCTTCCATGGAGTCTGGTAACCAAACATGCAAAGGAAATTGCGCAGACTTGCCCATGGCGCCTATAAACAGGCAAATACAAATGACAGTCACTAACATCCAAGAAGTGCCAGGAAGACGCAAGGCACCCAACTCAGAGGCTTTGGTAAAAATTTCTGTGTAATTCAAGCTACCAGCAAAAGCGGCAATCAAACCAATGCCCAAAATAAAACCAAAGTCACCAACACGGTTGACCAAAAAGGCTTTCATATTGGCAAAGACCGCGCTGGGCTTATTGAACCAAAAACCAATCAACAAATAGGACACCAGACCGACAGCTTCCCAGCCAAAAAAGAGTTGCAGCAAGTTATTGCTCATGACCAGCATGAGCATGGCAAAAGTAAACAGCGAGATATAGGCAAAAAAGCGGTTGTAGCCCTCGTCTTCTTCCATATAACCCATGGTGTAGATGTGCACCATCAAAGAAACAAAGGTGACCACACACATCATCATGGCGGTCAGGCCATCGACCAAAAAGCCCACCTCCATCTTCAAGTTACCCACCACCATCCAGGTGTAAATGGTGTCGTTAAAGCGAGCACCGTGTTGCACCACGAGATTCAAAGTCTGAGCAGACAAGACAAACGAGACAAGCACGCCCAGAATGGTGAGGCTGTGACTGAGTTTGCGACCCAACCAAGCACCACCGAGCGCAGTGCCAAAAACACCCGCCAAAATGGCCCCAGCCAAAGGCGCAAAGGCGATGGCGAGCAATGTGGAAGCTTGAAGAGAGACGTTCATCGGTATTCCATCAACCCTTCAAGGCATTGAGTTCATCCACTTGCACAGTGGCACGGTTACGAAACACCAAAACAAGAATTGCTAAACCAATGGCAGACTCGGCAGCAGCGACCGTCAAAATAAAAAACACAAAAATCTGACCGTGAATATCACCCAGGTAATGGGAAAAAGCCACGAAGTTGATATTGACTGCAAGCAGCATCAATTCAATGGCCATCAACAACACAATCAAGTTTTTTCGATTGAGAAAAATACCCATCACCGACAGCGCAAACAAAATCGCGCCAAGCGTGAGGTAATGGCCTAAGGTCACCATCATGGTGCTTTCTCCTCTTCAGGTGCAACAACCAAGGGTTGACGCACAGGGGCCATTTTGACCAGTTGTAACCTATCGGATGCTTTGACACGGACTTGGTCAGATGGGTTTTGTGCTTTGCTGTCTTTGCGATCGCGCAAAGTGAGGGCGATAGCAGCCACAATCGCAACCAACAGAATAACTGCCGCGATTTCCAATGGATACAAATACTCTGAATAAAGTACCAAACCCAAGGCCTTGGTATTGGAGAACTGTTCACCATCAGGTAAGGCCGCATGGACTGGGGCTTGTGTCAGTCGAAAGCCTCCCAACAGCACAGATGCCAACTCCAAAGCGAGTACCGCACCGATAGACGCAGCCAAAGGAAAATGTGACCAAAACCCTTTGCGCATGGCTTCAATATTCACATCGAGCATCATCACCACAAAAAGAAACAGCACCATGACCGCGCCGACATAAACCAAAATCAAAGAGATAGACAAAAACTCGGCTTGCAGCAACATCCAAATAGCAGATGCTTGAAAAAAGCACAAAACCAAATACAAAGCCGAATGAACAGGATTGCGAGAAGTAATCACCTTCAAAGCCGCAAACAACAACACAGCAGAAAAGGTGTAGAAAAAGATGGAGGTGATGTCCATGGCTTTTAAAGCTTCCTGTGATCAGCGGTATTTGGCGTCAGCCGCCTTGTTTGCCGCAATTTGAGGCTCATAGCGGTCACCCACCGCCAGCAACATCTCTTTGGTGAAATACAAATCACCACGCTTCTCACCGTGGTATTCCAATATGTGCGTTTCCACAATCGAGTCGACGGGACAGCTTTCTTCACAAAAGCCACAAAAAATGCACTTGGTTAAATCGATGTCATAGCGTGAGGTGCGTCTAGAGCCATCGGCTCTGACATCCGATTCAATCGTGATGGCCATGGCAGGGCATACAGCTTCACACAGTTTGCAAGCAATACATCGCTCCTCGCCATTATCGTAGCGTCGCAACGCATGAAGGCCTCTGAAACGCGGGCTTAAAGGCGTTTTTTCTTCCGGAAATTGCACAGTGATTTTTTTGGCAAACATGTATTTGCCAGTGATCGCCATGCCTTTGAACATCTCTAGTAACAAAAAACTGGAGAAGAAGTCTTTCCAAGAAAAAGCCGGGCGGTAAGTGTGTGACTCAAGCGTTGTCATTTCAGGCTCCGCTTCATGACCAAATGTTCCAGGGTGTTTGCATCCAAAGACCCACCACGATTAACCATACCAATGTCACAGGAATGAAAATTTTCCATCCCAAACGCATGATTTGGTCATAGCGAAAACGCGGAAAAGTTGCCCTTACCCATAGAAACAGGGTGACAACCACAAAGGTTTTGATACCCAACCAAATCCAAGACGGTATCCATGCCAGCCATATGCTGTCAACAGGAGGTAACCAGCCACCCAAGAACATCAAAACAGCAATGGTGGACACCAAAATCATGTTGGCGTATTCACCCAAAAAGAACAAGGCAAATGACATTCCAGAGTATTCAATCATGTGCCCTGCCACGATCTCGGACTCGCCCTCGACCACATCAAAGGGATGGCGGTTGGTCTCAGCCAAACTGGAAATAAAGTACACCAAGAAAATAGGCAGCAAAGGCAACCAATTCCAAGACAAAAAGCCCAACCCTATGTCTGCAAACATGCCCTTACCTTGACCCATGACAATATCGGTCAGGTTCAAACTGCCTGACACCATCAGAACCACTACCAAAGCAAAGCCCATGGCGATTTCGTAACTGACCATTTGCGCAGACGCCCGCAATGCACCCAGCAAAGCATATTTGGAATTCGATGCCCAACCAGCAATGATGATGCCGTATACCTCTAGGGATGTGATGGCCATCAAAAACAGTAAACCTGCATTGATGTTGGCTAAAGCCACTTCAGGGCCAAAAGGTATCACCGCCCATGCAGCAAGAACAGGCATCATGGTCAAAACCGGACCCATGAAAAACAGGCCCTTGCTTGCTTGGGTGGGTTGGATGATTTCTTTGGTGAATACCTTCAAAGCATCCGCTATGGGTTGCAACAACCCCAAAGGCCCCACACGATTTGGGCCCATGCGGATTTGGGTAAAGCCAATGGCCTTTCGTTCCCACAGCGTCAAATAGGCCACACACAACAGCAAAGGCAACACCACGCCCACAATCTTCAACAAAATCCATATAACAGGCCAAGCCAAAGTTTGCCACCATAGGGCATCCAACAAAGCCAAACCGGATTGATACAACCCATCAGCCATGGCTGGTTTCCTTGGTTTGCGCATCTGCCGTTTGTTGCAGTGAAGGTGCGCGACGCACCAAACCGTCTAATTGATAAATGCGAGCGGTTACTGGCTTGTGCACCATCTCAGCTAAGGGGTTCATGGCTTGGTCACAGGCATTGTTTAAACGAGCGTCCCAACCAGGTGCCAAAGCTTGTGCACGAATTTGTTCTACGGTGTCGTAATCAAAATCGCTCACGCCCAACATGTTGGCCAAGACGCGCAAAACCTTCCAAGCGGGCCGGGTCTCGCCCAAAGGCCTCACCACTCCATGGAAGCTTTGCGCCCTGCCTTCGGTGTTGATGAAAGTCCCTGCAGTTTCAGTGAAAGGCGATATGGGCAACAGCACATCACTGAAAGCCATATTGGCTTTGAATGGCGATAAGGTAATGACCATGTCTTTGGTCTCTAACGATGCGACCGCTGCCTGCGCTTGCGCACAGTCAAAGGCTGGCTCGGTATTGAGCAATAGCATGGCTTTGACTTGGGGTGAATGCAACATCGCTTGGGTATGCAAGCCATGACCTGATGGCAAAGCACCTGCCATCTGAGCACCCACAGTATTGGCAGCCTCACCCAAGAAACCCACGGTAGCAGCCGTTTGGGTGGCAATCCAATTGGCCAAGGTCAACAGCGCAGAACAATGGGCGTGATGTGCAACAGCATTACCCAACAAAATGGCTTTGCGCTCACCGGACAAAAGCGATGATGCGATGGCCATAGCTATGGGTGATTGCGCATTACCGGGCAATGGCGAGCTATGCCCTGTGTGCTGAGCCACCACTGAGGCGACATCTGCCATGGCTTGTAGCCATTCAGAGACTGGCAGTACCTGTACCTGCGCCAATGACATAGCCCAATCGGGCTGCGTATCGGTCATGGCATGAACTTGCCCACCATGTCTGGCAGCATGACGCAAACGCAAAGCCAACAAAGGTTGGTCTTTGCGAATATCACCGCCAATCACCCAAGCTTTTTGTAACTGCGAAAGTGAAGCGATGGATGTCCCTAACCACCTGACACGGCCATCATGATGAAAATCGGCGGCACGCAAACGCGCATCGATGTTGTCACTGCCCAGTCCGCGTAGCAATTGACTGGCTAGATACAACTCCTCCAAGGTGCTGTGAGGACTGGCCAAACAGCCAATAGCAGCTGCACCATGGTCAGTCTTGATGGCATTCAGTCCGTTGGCAACGTATTCCAGGGCAGTTTGCCAATCCACGGTTTGCCATTGACCACCTTGCTTGATCATGGGTTGGGTCAAACGATCGGGACCATTCAGCGCCTCGTAACTGAAGCGATCACGGTCGGCGATCCAGCATTCATTCACTTCTTCGTTTTCAAAAGGTACCACCCGCATGACTTGGTGGTTTTTCACCTGAACAACCAAGTTGGCGCCTGTGGCATCGTGAGGACTGATGGATTTGCGGCGTCCCAACTCCCATGTGCGGGCTTGGTAGCGAAAAGGCTTGCTGGTGAGTGCACCCACGGGACAAATGTCAATCATGTTTCCCGAAAGTTCGGAGTCGACGGTCTCACCCACAAAGGTTTCAATTTCGGAGTGCTCGCCGCGGTGGGACATACCGAGTTCCATGCTGCCGGCGATTTCTTGACCAAAGCGTACGCAGCGTGTGCAATGGATACAACGACTCATCTCTTCCATGCTGATCAAAGGGCCGACGTCTTTATGAAACACCACACGCTTTTCTTCTGCATAACGCGAAGCACTGCCACCATAGCCAACGGCCAAATCTTGTAACTGACACTCACCACCTTGGTCGCATATAGGGCAGTCCAAGGGATGGTTGATCAGCAAAAATTCCATCACCGACTTTTGCGCTTTGATGGCACGCTCAGACTTGGTATGCACCACCATGCCTTGGGTCACAGGTGTGGCACAAGCAGGCATAGGCTTCGGGGCTTTTTCAATGTCCACCAAACACATGCGGCAGTTGGCAGCAATGCTGAGTTTCTTGTGATAGCAAAAATGCGGAATGAACGTACCCGCTTGCTCAGCCGCCTGTATCACCACACTGCCTTCGGTGACTTGCACTGTCTTGCCGTCGATTTGAAGTTCAACCATGGTCTGTGTTGTGCTTAGATGTACGCAGAGACCATGCAGGTCTTGTGCGTGATGTGGTGTTCAAACTCGGGGCGGAAATGCTTGAGCATGCCGCGAACTGGCATGGCTGCTGCATCGCCCAAGGCGCAAATGGTTCTGCCCATGATGTTTTCGGCAACGCTGTCCAGCAAATCCATGTCGGAAGGTTTGCCTTGTCCCGTTTCCAACCGGTCGACGATACGCCAAAGCCAACCTGTGCCTTCGCGGCAAGGCGTGCACTGGCCGCATGACTCGTGCATGTAAAAAGCCGATAGGCGTTGCAAACTCTTCACCATGCAACGTGTGTCATCCATGACAATGACTGCGCCAGAGCCCAGCATAGAACCCGCTTTTGCAATCGCGTCATAGTCCATGGTGATGTCCATCATGATGGAGGCTGGCAACACAGGTGCAGAAGATCCCCCTGGAATAACGGCTTTGAGCTGTCGACCGCCTCTGACGCCACCTGCGAGCTCAAGCAGTTTTGCGAATGGCGTGCCCATGGGTACTTCGTAATTCCCTGGAAGCTCAACGTCGCCGCTGACAGAAAAAATCTTGGTACCGCCGTTGTTGGGTTTGCCACAGGCCAGATAGGCTGCTCCACCGTTTCGGATAATCCAAGGCACAGCAGCAAAAGTTTCTGTGTTGTTGATGGTGGTGGGTTTGCCGTACACGCCATAGCTTGCTGGAAATGGCGGCTTAAAGCGTGGTTGACCTTTTTTGCCCTCCAAGGATTCAAGCAAAGCCGTCTCTTCACCGCAAATATAGGCACCAAAACCGTGGGCTGCATGCAATTGAAAATTAAATGAACTGCCCATGATCTTGTCGCCAAGGTAACCTGCTGCACGGGCTTCTTCCAAGGCTTCTTCAAAACGTTCGTAGGTTTGAAAAATTTCACCGTGGATGTAGTTGTAACCCACTGAAATACCCATGGCATAAGCAGCAATGGCCATGCCCTCAATAACGATATGCGGATTGAATTCGAGGATGTCTCTGTCCTTGCAAGTGCCGGGTTCGCCTTCATCCGAATTACAAACCAAGTACTTTTGCCCTGGAAATTGTCGGGGCATGAAGCTCCACTTCAAGCCAGTGGGGAAACCAGCGCCACCACGGCCTCGCAAGCCTGAATCTTTCATGGTGGCAATAACCTGGTCTTGGGTCATGCCTTCGCCACCGTCCATACCTAAGATGGTTCGCAATGCTTGGTAACCACCACGCGCTTCATAATCTTTCAAACGCCAGTTTTTTCCATCCAAGCCGGCGTAAATTTGCGGTTGCAAATGACGACCATGAAAACAGGTTTGCAGACCTGTCGACTGGAATTGCGTCAGTACTTGGTCAAGTGTCATGGTTGCTCCTTGGTAGCGGAACGCAAACCATGGATCAATTGATCCAGCTTTACATCACTCATGTAACTGCACATGGATCTGTCATTCACCAGCAAAACAGGTGCATCCGCACATGCGCCCATGCATTCGCCAGGTTGCAAAGTGAACAGGCCATCGGCGGTGGTTCCACCAACCTCAACTTGCAATGTTTCACACAAATGGTGAAGTGCTTTTTGCCCGCCACGCAACTGGCAGGGTAAGTTGGTACATACGTTGATTTTGTAACGCCCCACAGGCGTTAAATTGAACATGTTGTAGAAGGTGCTGACCTCGTGGACTGCCATCACTGGCATACCTAAATACTGCGCAACACCTTTTTCACTCTCAGGACTGACATGTCCATGCACTTGTTGCACGATGGACAAACATGCGATGACTGCAGATTGCTTTTGGTCATCAGGGTATTTGGCCAGTTCTTTGTCAAAACGCGCCAACACCTGCGCGGAAAACGTCTGGGCTTCAATGATGGACATAGGTCTGCTGTTCATCGGTCAATCTCACCAAACACGATATCCAAGGTGCCAATGATGGCCACAGTATCTGAAATCATGTGGCCGCGGGTCATCTCGTCCATGGCAGACAAATGCGCAAAACCCGGGGCACGAATTTTCAGGCGATAAGGTTTATTGGCACCATCACTGATCAAATAAATACCAAATTCTCCCTTGGGGTGCTCGACCGCAGCATAGGCTTCACCCTCGGGCACATGAAAACCTTCGGTGAAAAGTTTGAAATGGTGAATCAATTCTTCCATGCTGGACTTCATGTCTTCGCGATGGGGTGGCGCCACTTTGTGGTTGTCCGTGATGACGGGACCAGGGTTGTC
>DAIQOH010000011.1:14327-25713 GCA_036787995.1 Limnohabitans sp.
TTTGTAAAGTCTTCAATGAAATCAAGCAAAGAGCCTTGCCGGTTTTCATTGAGCTGGGCTATAGCGCGGGCGTTTTTGATTTTGCTGGTTTGGTATTGCGGCATGGTGTCAGGCAAATCGCGGTAGACACCACCCGGCCGAAAGTACGCTGCATGCATACGCGCACCAGACACGGCTTCATACATATCAAACAAGTCTTCACGCTCACGGAAGCAGTAAATCAAAATATTCATTGCACCGCAATCGAAACCATGCGCACCCAACCACATCAAATGGTTCAGCATGCGGGTGATTTCAGAGAACATGACGCGTATGTATTGCGCACGCACGGGCACGTCCAAGCCCATCAACTTTTCAATCGCCAAACAATAGGCATGCTCGTTGCACATCATCGACACATAGTCGAGTCTGTCCATATAAGGCAAAGCTTGAATATAAGTTTTGCTTTCGGCCAGTTTCTCAGTGGCACGATGAAGCAGGCCAATGTGCGGGTCAGCGCGTTGCACCACCTCACCATCCAACTCAAGCACCAAGCGCAACACACCATGGGCTGCAGGGTGCTGTGGGCCAAGGTTCAATGTGTAGTTTTTGATATCAGCCATGGATGCTCAGTGCAAACCGCCGTAGTTGTCTTCACGAACAATGCGAGGCGTGATCTCGCGAGGCTCAATGGTGACGGGTTGGTAAATCACACGCTTTTGCTCAGCGTCGTAGCGCATTTCTACATGGCCTGTGGTTGGGAAGTCTTTGCGAAACGGGTGACCAATAAAACCATAGTCGGTCAAGATGCGTCGCAAATCCAAATGACCTTCAAAAAGAATGCCAAACAAATCAAAAGCCTCACGTTCGTACCAATTGGCACTGTTCCATATATCAGTCAGTGAGGACAGTATGGGCATGTTGTCGTCAGCTGCAAAAACCCGAAGACGCAGGCGCCAGTTGTGAGCGAGTGAGAGTAAATGGCTGGTGACAGCATAGCGAGGACGCTCTGAAAAAGCAGAGACTGCATTGTTTTTGTAATCAGCGTAATCCACACCGCACAAATCTATCAATTGCTCGAAAGACAAGTCAGCATGATCTCGCAGGGTTTGCGCAACGGTCAGATAGTCTTTTGCCGCAACCGTCATGGTGACTTCGCCTAATGCAATAGAAATAGCTGGCGCTTCAACCGCAAACACCCTACGTAAAGTGTCTTCAAGCTGGGCTAATGAAACAGTCAAGGCCATGAGTGGTTATCCGCGGGCAATGGTGTTTTCACGGCGAATTTTGTTTTGCAATTGCAAAATACCGTAGAGCAGAGCTTCTGCCGTGGGAGGGCATCCAGGCACATAGACATCCACAGGAACGATGCGGTCACAACCCCTGACCACAGAATAGCTGTAATGGTAGTAACCGCCGCCATTGGCGCATGACCCCATGGAAAGCACCCAGCGTGGCTCGCTCATTTGGTCATACACCTTGCGTAATGCTGGTGCCATTTTGTTACACAACGTGCCTGCCACAATCATCAAATCAGATTGGCGAGGACTGGGACGAAACAACATACCAAAGCGATCAATGTCATAGCGCGCTGCACCTGCGTGCATCATTTCGACCGCACAACATGCCAAGCCAAAGGTCATGGGCCAGAGAGAGCCGGTCTTGGCCCAATTCACCACCGAGTCATAAGAGGTGGTGATGAAGCCTTCTTTGAAAACGCCTTCAAGTGACATCAGCTACTCCCAATCAAGGGCACCTTTTTTCCATTCATAGGCAAAACCTACGACAAGAATGCCAAGAAAAATCATCATGGCGACAAACCCAGTTAAACCAATTTCTTTGAGGGAGGCAGCCCAAGGGAAAAGAAATGCAATTTCCAAATCAAAAAGAATAAAAAGAATGGCCACCAAGTAATAACGCACATCGAACTTGCTTCGAGCATCATCAAAAGCTTCGAAACCACATTCGTAAGGGGAATTTTTGGCGGCATCAGGGCGTTGTGGCCCCAGCACAAAGCCAATGAGTTGAGGCGCAGCGCCGACCAACAGGCCAACGAGGATAAACAACATGACGGGCAGATACTGCTCTAGACTCATTTCAATCTCGGTTTGCAGCTTTTTAGGCTAGCCTGACAGATATGTCTGACGCCAGCATGACAACAGCTGGACATGGTGCCGTCGGCGAGACTCGAACTCGCACAGCTTTCGCCACTACCCCCTCAAGATAGCGTGTCTACCAATTTCACCACGACGGCAGGAAGATTTCATTACCCAAGCGCTTGCACGCTCAAGCAGGAAAAGCCCATGATCTTAACCCGAAATTAAGCTTTTCCCCTGCGAAAGCCCGAATAAGTCAGGGCAATAAAACTCACTTACCGGGAATTTGGGAAGCGGGTGATTTGCTTGCTTCGGGTGCGGGTGAAGTTGCCGCTGGTGTGGGCGCAGTGGATGACGCTGCAGGTGTCACCGTACCAGGTACCTGGTCAGCAGCAGTCGCAGGCAAGGCAGGTTGAGAACGCTCTAAAACACTGCCTTCTGATACAGGGGAAGTGCGCAAGTTACCTACATAAGCCTGAGCCAAAGTGCACACAAAAAAGATGAATGCCAAAACCGCTGTGGTGCGTGACAAAAAGTTGGCTCCACCGCTGGCGCCAAACAGGCTTCCCGAAGTACCACTGCCAAAAGCCGCACCCATATCAGCGCCTTTGCCATGCTGAATCAAGATCAAACCAATCATGCCAAGCGCAGAAAGAATTTGAACAACCAACAAGAGGTTCAGTAATGTGTTCATCAAGACTCCAAATAAATTATTGCGATGCCGCAGCCACAATGGTCAAAAAATCGGCGGCTTTGAGAGACGCGCCTCCTATCAAACCGCCGTCAATATCATGCTGCGCCAGCAGACTGGCGGCGTTGGCAGCATTCATGCTGCCCCCGTACAACAAAGCAATGCGCTCGGGGTGGGCAGTGGCCGCGGCCAACTGCGCACGCAACAGCGCATGTACTTCTTGCGCCTGCTCGGGGGTGGCAGTTTTGCCTGTGCCTATTGCCCACACAGGCTCGTAAGCCACGACGATTTCGCTGATGCAGTGACCATTGGTATGGATGACCGCAGCCAATTGGCGCTTGACCACCTCGCCAGTGTGCCCAGCCTCACGCTCAGCCAAGGTTTCCCCGACGCAGACAATGGGCGTGATGCCCGCCGCCAAGGCACGTTGTGCTTTAGTGGCCACCACAGCATCTGTTTCTCCATGGTATTGGCGACGCTCCGAGTGACCGACAATGGCATAGCGCACCCCGAAGTCACGCAGCATGGCCGCAGACACCTCGCCAGTGAAGGCGCCTTGTTCATGCGCCGATACATCCTGTGCGCCCAAGGACAAAGCACCCCCCTGAAGCAACTGTTGACCCTGTGCCAAATAAGGCGCGGGGACGCACACAGCGGCTTGGCAAGAGGCCGATGACAAACCTGCATTGATGGCGTGCAGCAGGTCGTGATTGGCAGACAAGCTGCCATTCATCTTCCAATTGCCCACGATCAATTTACGCGCCATGTCTTTACTCTTGGTGAGGTTGTTCGTCGGAGTGGTGCTGCTGAGGAGGCGCTTCAGGTCGGTCCAACAAAGCCTTCATCGACAACTTGATGCGGCCTTTTTCATCTGTCTCCAGCACTTTGACACGCACCACTTGACCCTCGGCCAACACGTCGGTGACCTTGGCAATGCGCTCGTGGCTGATTTGGCTGATGTGCAGCAAACCGTCTTTGCCCGGCAGCAGGTTGACCAGGGCACCGAAGTCCAAAATCTTGGTAATTGGTCCTTCGTAAACCTTGCCGATTTCCACTTCAGCCGTGATTTCTTCGATGCGACGCTTGGCTTCGTCGGCCTTGGCGCCGTCAGTAGCGGCGATGGTGATGGTGCCATCTTCCTCAATGTTGATTTGGCAACCTGTTTCTTCGGTCAAGGCACGAATCACCGCGCCACCTTTGCCGATCACGTCACGGATTTTTTCCGGATTGATCTTCATGGTGTAGAGCTTGGGTGCAAAGTTGCTGACCTCGGTCTTGGCTTCGCCCATGGCGTCTTGCATTTTGCCCAGAATGTGCATGCGGGCTTCTTTGGCTTGAGCCAAAGCAACCTGCATGATTTCTTGGGTGATGCCTTGGATTTTGATGTCCATTTGCAAAGCGGTGATGCCGTTGGTGGTACCGGCCACTTTGAAGTCCATGTCACCCAAATGATCTTCATCACCGAGGATGTCGGTTAAGACGGCAAAGCGGTTGCCTTCTTTGATCAAACCCATGGCGATACCCGCCACATGCGCTTTCATGGGAACGCCTGCGTCCATCATGGACAAGCAGCCGCCGCAAACCGACGCCATGGATGAAGACCCGTTGGATTCGGTGATTTCAGACACCACACGAACGGTATAAGGGAATTCTTCTTTGGTAGGCAAGCATGCAGCCAAAGCACGCTTGGCCAAACGGCCGTGGCCGATTTCGCGGCGCTTGGTGCTGCCCATGCGACCGACTTCGCCGGTGGCGAACGGAGGCATGTTGTAGTGGAACATGAAGCGGTCTTCGAACTCGCCGGCCAACGCGTCAATGCGCTGGGCGTCGCGCTCGGTGCCCAAGGTGGTGATGACCAAGGCTTGGGTTTCGCCACGGGTGAACAAGGCCGAGCCGTGGGTACGGGGCAGCACGCTGTTGCGGATTTCAATGGGGCGCACGGTGCGGGTGTCGCGACCGTCGATGCGGGGCTCGCCGGCCAAAATTTGGCTGCGGACGATGCGCGCTTCGATATCAAACAACATGCTCTCAACCTTCACGCCATCGAACTCGACGCCATCGGCTTTGAGGCCTTCCATGACAGCCGCATAGGCTTCACGGCAGGCTTGGGTGCGACTTTGTTTGTTGCGGATTTGGTAGGCAGCAGCCAATTTGGTTTCGGCCAATGCACCCACCTTGGCAATCAGAGGTTCGTCTTTGGCAGGTGCAGTCCATTCCCACACCGGTTTACCAGCGTCACGCACCAAGTCGTGGATGGCGTTGATGGCGATACGGCTTTGCTCGTGACCGAACACCACCGCGCCCAACATGATTTCTTCAGACAGTTGGAGTGCTTCAGACTCCACCATCAGCACAGCGGCTTCGGTACCCGCTACCACCAAGTCCATGACGCTGTCTTTGCGCTGGGTTTGGCCAGGGTTCAACACATATTCGCCGTTGATGTAACCCACGCGAGCTGCGCCTATGGGACCGTTGAACGGGATGCCAGAAATCGACAACGCTGCAGAGGTGCCAATCATGGCGGCGATGTCGGCATCCACTTCAGGGTTCAAGGAAATGGTGTGTATGACCACATGCACGTCGTTGTAAAAGCCTTCGGGGAACAAAGGACGAATGGGGCGGTCAATCAAACGGCTGGTGAGGGTTTCAAGTTCGCTGGGCTTGGCTTCACGTTTGAAAAAGCTGCCAGGGATTTTGCCGGCGGCATAGGTTTTCTCAATGTAGTCGACGGTCAAGGGGAAAAAGTCTTGACCGGCTTTGGCGTTTTTGGAGCCGACGACGGTGGCGAGCACCACGGTGTCATCGATGTTGACCAGCACAGCACCGCTGGCTTGGCGGGCGATTTCGCCGGTTTCCATGGTGACAGTGTGCTGGCCCCATTGAAAGGTTTTGGTGACTTTATTGAATAAGGACATAGGTGTTTCCTGATAGAAGGCGGGAAGTGAAGGCCACTTCACCAAAGCCCAAAAACACTTGTCAGACTACGATGCCATTCCAGAAAAATCGATTTTTTTGGAATGACACAGCTTCGATCTGCATCAGCGTTTTTGTAGATTTTTCAATGCAACCAAGCCCGATCAATGTGGGCCAGGCTTGGTCGGGGTGAAAAATTACTTGCGCAAACCCAGTTTGGCGATGAGCGATGAGTAACGCTCAGCATCTTTGGATTTGAGGTAGTCGAGCAATTTGCGACGACGGCTGACCATGCGCAACAAACCACGGCGACCATGGTGGTCTTTGGCGTGGGTTTTGAAGTGGGGGGTCAGTTCATTGATGCGTGCAGTCAAAATGGCGACTTGCACTTCGGGACTGCCTGTATCGTTGGCAGAACGAGCGTTGGCCTTGACGACCTCGGCCTTGTTTAATGTGGTCATGGTGTTTTTCCAAAAAATTTGACATGCGCCAACAGCCGGAAATGCCAGATGGCGTGAACTTAAAGCCGATTAGCCTTAAGCCATGAGATTATAGCTTGGCAAGCCAAGCCTTCAGCCGCTCCGCTCCTTGGGTCAATCGGGACAAGTCTTGAGAGGCAAAACACCAGCGTAACCAACCCTCGGCCTCAGGGGCAAAGGCACTCCCTGGCGCCAGTCCCAAACCGGCCTCGGCGACCAATCTTTTGGCGGTTTGCAGAAAATCTGTATGACCTGGCAGGCGGAAAAAAGCGTACATGCCGCCATCTGGCGTAGCCAATTCCAGACCTGGCAACTGCTGCAACTCGCCCACCAAGGTGTCGCGACAGGTTTTGAGGTGAGCCACCACGCGGGGTGTGACTTCATCAGCCCTTTGAAGAGCGACAACACCTGCTCGCTGAACAAACGTACTGACACATGAGGTGTTGAACTCAATCAATTTGCCCATGTGTTCACCCATGTGAGGTGGCATGACCAGCCAGCCCAAGCGCCATCCTGTCATCAAAAAGCTTTTGGAAAAACTGTGGGCAATCACCAGCCTGTCTTCAGGTGTCGCAATGTCTAAAAAACTTGGCGCACACTGATTGATTGAGGGCAGGAAATACAAGTTTTCATAAACTTCATCCGCCAAAATCCAAGTGCCCGTTAAGCGACATTTGGCCAAAATAGCCTCTTGCTCGTCACGACGCAAGGTCCAACCGGTGGGGTTGTTGGGAGAGTTGAGAACCAACAACCGAGTGTTAGACGTAATACTGTTTAAGAGTTTTTCAATGGGCAACTCCCATCTTCCGTGAACAGGCTGCAAACTCAAGGTTCGTAAATCAGCGCCCAAAATTTGGGGCTGAGCCGTTAGGTTAGGCCACACAGGCGTCACCACCAAAACCTCATCGCCTGCATCGACCAAAGCCTGCATGGCCAGCATCAAGGCACTGACCCCGCCTGAGGTGACAGCTATGCGCTCAGTGTGAATGGTTTTCGCATGGCGTTTACCCATTTCTGCTGAAATGGCTTCTCGCAACCCTGGCAGGCCTAAGTTATGGGCATAAAAAGTTTCACCCGCATTCAATGAATCGATAGCCGCTTGTCGAATGAAGTCAGGCGTGACCTCATCGCTTTCACCAAACCAAAACGCCAATACATTGGTCTTTCCAAGGCCTGCATTGGCCAATTCACGTATCTTGGAGGCCTGAAGTTGTTGTATGGCTTGTCGCATAGCTGGCTCTACCCCAAAAGAAGTTACACAAAGGCCAAAGGCCAACGGGGTAACACATCAAAAGCGTAACTCGTATCAAGTTTTGCTAGACCTTTTTGCATACGCATGGCTGCTGCCATGGCAATCATGGCCCCATTGTCCGTACACCACTCTGCTTGCGGGTAATGCACGGTGGCTTGTATTCTTTGCGCAGCAGCGCTTAACTGGTTTCGCAATTGCCTGTTGGCACCCACACCACCGGCCACCACCAAGCGCTTCATGCCGGTTTGTGTGAGGGCTCGCAAAGATTTTTTTACCAAAACGTCCACAATCGCAGCTTGGGTGGATGCGGCGATGTCTGCCCGGTGTCGGGACAAATCTTCACCCGATTTTTTGCACTGGGTTAACACTGCAGTTTTGAGTCCTGCAAAAGAAAAATCTAAATTGTGTTGGTGAAGCAAAGGGCGAGGAAAAGCATATGCATCTGGTTTACCTTCTTTGGCCAGAGCCGACAAGGCCGGCCCACCTGGGTAACCCAAACCCAGCAACTTGGCCGACTTATCAAAGGCCTCCCCTGCTGCATCATCGATGGTTTCGCCCAGTAACTCGTAATGGCCAATTTCCTTGACGAGCATGAGTTGGGTATGTCCGCCCGAAACCAAAAGAGCGACGAATGGAAACTCAGGTGGGTCATCACTTAAAAAGGGAGACAACAAATGGCCCTCTAAGTGGTGTATGCCCACAACCGGTTTGCCTAAACTGGCGGCCAAAGCACAAGCGGTGCCTGCGCCCACCAACAAGGCGCCAGCCAGACCTGGTCCGCGGGTAAACGCAATCACATCAATAGCAGACAAGTTTTGCTGAGCCGACGCCATTACCTGCTCAATCAGAGGGATGACGCGTCGAATGTGATCACGACTGGCCAACTCAGGCACAACACCGCCAAAGGCCTCGTGCATGGCCGCTTGGGTATGCAAATGCTGCGCTAACAAACAAGGCCACTGTTGCCCATCCACGGTCTGGACCAAGGCCACACCTGTTTCATCGCACGAGGACTCTATTCCCAAGATCAACATGGGACTGAGTTTATCCCTGCTTCATTCATGTCATAACCACAAGTCATTTAGCTTGTCCGACAATAGACCCATGGGCATAGCGCATTACATTCGCGAAATCGGACGCGGCAAGCAAGGGGCCAAACATTTGACCCGTGAGCAAGCTTGCGATCTCATGTTGCAGGTTTTGAAGACGAGCGTTGAGCCTGTGGCCTTGGGCGCTTTTTGTGTGGCTATGCGCATCAAAGGAGAAACTGCCGATGAAATGCTGGGATTTTTAGATGCGATTCACACCCAGCTGACTTTTTTTAAAAACACCCACGCCAAACCTGTGGTTGTTTTGCCCAGCTACAACGGATCACGTCGCTTGCCCTTGCTGACCCCTTTGCTGGCCAAACTGTTATCGCAACAAGGGCATGGTGTGTTGATTCACGGATGCCAAAGCGAAGACGCCCGCGTCACCTCTGAAGACTTGCTACCTGCCTTAGGCATACAACCAGCATCGCAAACAAGCGCAATTGAACCCGGTGAAGTGGTTTTTGTCCCTACAGCTTTGTTGTCACAAGGGCTTTGGTCGCTGTTGCAAGTGCGTCGTCAAACAGGTTTGCGCAACTCTGGCCACAGTTTGGTCAAGTTGCTGAATCCTGTCGCTGGTCCTAGTCTGCAAGTGGCCAGCTACACCCACCCTGAATACGCTATCTCCATGCAAGAAACCTTGCAACGTATGCATGCCCATGCGATGTTGTTGCGTGGAACAGAGGGCGAACCCGTTGCTGATCCTAGAAAAACCCCCAGTATGCGTTGCCTGGTTAGCGGCGAAATGTCCCCTGAATTTCACATAGAAGCAGACGTACAACACCAAACGGTAGATTTACCAACCGGTATGGATACCCGGCAAAGCATGCAATTCATGAATGACCTGCTGTCAGGCAAACTGGCCATTCCACCGTCTTTGCTGGTACAAATCGATGTGATAAATCGCTTGTCTTTGGCCTGCACACAAGAGACTTCGAGAACCAAGCCCAAATGAATCTCATGAAGCCAAACGCCATCGTGACCTTGGTAGGTGCTGGGCCAGGTGACCCAGAACTTTTAACGTTCAAAGCAGCCAAAGCCATTGGCCAAGCCAGCGTGATATTGGTGGATGATTTGGTTCATCCTGAGGTCTTGAAACATGCAAGGCCTGATGCACGCATTGTGCATGTGGGAAAGCGTGGTGGGTGTCAGTCCACGCCTCAGGCCTTCATTGAAAAACTCATGGTGCAAGAAGCCTTGGCCGGTGAAAACGTTGTCAGACTCAAAGGCGGTGACCCCTTGCTGTTTGGGCGTGCTGGCGAAGAAATCACCTACCTTCAATCGCATGGCGTTCAAGTCAAGGTGGTGAATGGTGTCACTGCAGGCTTAGCAGCCGCAAACAGCCTAGGACTTTCGATGACGCACCGTCATTTTGCGCATGGTGTGGTCATGGTGACGGGCCACTCGCCTTCCGCGCAAACCCACATTCCTGCCGTGGACTGGGTGTTGTTGGGTAAAACAGCGCATGCCTGCCGCTTGACTTTGGTGATCTACATGGGCGTCAACACCGCACAAGATATAGAACAAGCACTGCTCAAGTCCATGCCGTCGGACACGCCTGTTGCAGCCGTTCAAAACGCCAGCATAGCGAGCCAACAGTGTGTCATCGGTCAATTGGGTGCTTTGCATTCATTGCTCTCTCTGGCTGGCATCACCAGTCCAGCCATCATTGTGGTGGGGGATGTGCTGAAAGCCCTTGCCACGCTAGAAGGTGAAAACGTATTTGAGCATTCCATCTATGCAACCGCCCTGCCCTCCTCCTGAGTACAGAGGATAATCACACTTTTAGATCATTGGACACGACCATGGAAGCAGAACGCGTCAACCAAATTGGCAATCTACTCAACGACTTGCAAATGCGCACGCTAGATCTTCGGGGGTATCTTTGACTTCGATACCAAATCCGAACGTCTGAGAACGGTTAACGCATCGCTAGAAGATCCCAGCGTTTGGGATGACCCTAAAAAAGCCCAAGAACTGGGCAAAGAAAAGAAAACGCTGGACGATATTGTTGTCACCTTGCAGCGGCTGGGACAAGAAATTGCAGACAACACCGAGTTGTTTGAAATGAGTAAGTCCGATAACGATGAATCAGGTCTGTTGACCATAGAGGAAGACACCCAACGTATCGTCACAGAGGTTGAAAAACTCGAATTCCGCCGAATGTTCAACAACCCTGCGGATCCACTGAATGCCTTTTTGGATATTCAAGCGGGTGCGGGTGGCACAGAAGCCTGCGATTGGGCCAGCATGCTGTTGCGTCAATACTTGAAATACGCTGAGCGCAAAGGTTTCAAAGCCACCCTCGAAGACGAGTCAGCAGGTGATGTGGCGGGTATCAAAGGTGCCACCTTGAAAATCGAAGGCGAATACGCATTCGGTTTGCTGCGAACAGAGACTGGCGTTCACCGCTTGGTGCGTAAGTCACCCTTTGACTCTGCAGGCGGGCGTCACACCAGTTTTGCCAGTATTTTTGTCTATCCTGAGATTGATGATTCGATTGAGATCGACATCAACCCAGCCGACGTCAGAACCGATACGTTTCGTGCCAGCGGCGCAGGTGGACAACACATCAACAAGACCGACTCGGCCGTGCGCTTGACACATATACCCACGGGTATTGTGGTTCAGTGCCAAGACGGTCGAAGCCAACACAGCAACCGTGATGTGGCTTGGAAACGTCTGCGCTCTCGCTTGTACGATTTTGAGATGCGCAAGCGCATGGAAGCGCAGCAAAAACTGGAAGACACCAAAACCGATGTGGGATGGGGTCACCAAATTCGCAGTTATGTGCTGGACCAAAGTCGTATCAAAGACTTGCGCACCAATGTCGAAATCAGCAACACCCAAAAAGTGCTGGATGGCGATTTGGATGCGTTCATCGAAGC
>DAIQOH010000011.1:25813-41110 GCA_036787995.1 Limnohabitans sp.
AAATCAGCAACACCCAAAAAGTGCTGGATGGCGATTTGGATGCGTTCATCGAAGCTTCACTCAAGCAAGGTGTTTGATATGTCAATGCCAACCTTGTCGTTACTGCCAAACTTGTTGTCACTGCGAGCGCAGCGAAGCAGTCCAGCCATGAATCAGGAGAAACGCCATGCGTGAAGGACAGTCCCCCGTCACTCGCCGTGAGGATTACCAAGTACCAGGGTTTTGGATTGACACCGTGGATTTGGTGTTTGACTTGGATGCGAACAAAACCCGCGTCCTCAACACCATGACTTTACGGCGCAACCCTGCCAGTCCTCCACAAGCCTTGCGCTTGGATGGTGAAGACCTGAATCTTTCAAGGGTGCTGTTGAATGGTCAAGGCACCAGTTTCAAAATCGAAGATCAGCAACTTGTCCTGGAGAATCTCCCTGAAGGCAATGAAGCTTTCACATTGGAAGTCTTTACCACTTGTAACCCCAGCAAAAACACCCAACTGTCTGGGCTTTACCTCAGTCAACAATCCTTGTTCACCCAATGTGAAGCCCAAGGTTTTAGACGCATCACGTATTTTTTAGATCGCCCAGATGTGATGGCCAGTTTCAGCGTGACCTTGCGTGCAGATCCTGCGCTTTACCCCGTGCTTTTATCCAACGGTAATCTGGTCAACCAAGGTGTGCTCGACGATGGAAGACACTTTGTCCAATGGGTGGATCCCTATAAAAAACCCAGTTATTTGTTTGCTTTGGTGGCTGGGCAATTGGTATGCCGTGAACAACGTATCGTGGCGCGAAGCGGCAAAGAACATTTGCTGCAGATTTATGTCCGCTCCGGCGATTTGGATAAAACCGAGCACGCCATGAATTCCTTGATGGCCAGCGTCGCTTGGGATGAACACCGGTTTGGCTTAAGCCTAGACCTCGAGCGATTCATGATTGTGGCGACATCCGATTTCAATATGGGCGCCATGGAAAACAAGGGATTGAATATTTTCAATACCAAGTATGTACTGGCCAACCAAGCCACAGCCACCGATCAAGACTTTGCCAACATAGAGAGTGTGATTGGGCATGAATATTTCCACAACTGGAGCGGTAACCGAGTCACTTGCCGTGATTGGTTTCAACTCTCACTCAAGGAAGGTCTGACTGTTTTTCGCGACCAAGAGTTCAGCCAAGACTTGGCCGGCACGGACTCTGCACGTGCGGTCAAACGCATTGAAGATGTCCGCTTGTTGCGAACCATCCAATTTGCGGAAGACGCTGGGCCCATGGCTCACCCTGTTCGCCCCGACACCTATATGGAGATCAACAATTTCTACACCGTGACCGTTTATGAAAAAGGTGCAGAAGTTGTTCGCATGATGCAGACGTTGGTCGGTCGAGAAGGCTTTGCCAAAGGACTGTCACTGTATTTCGAGCGTTTTGATGGACAAGCCGTCACCTGCGACGATTTTGCACAAGCGATTGCGGACGCCAATCCCGAATCTGCCTTGGCTATGCACTTGGAACCATTCAAACGCTGGTATGCCCAAGCAGGAACACCTCGGCTTGATGTGCATGGGGTTTACGATGAAGCGGCCCAACGCTTTACCTTGCATTTCAAGCAAAGTTGCCCACCCACTCCAGGCCAACCCATTAAACAAGCTTTTGTCATTCCTGTAGAAATGGGTTTGCTTGGCCCGGACGGCAGCGTACTGAGCGAGCATAAAAAATGGGTTTTGACAGAGGTTGAACAAAGCGTGGTGTTTGAAGGTATCACCCAACAACCCGTTCCCTCGTTGCTGCGCGGTTTCAGTGCGCCTGTAGAGGTGCAATACCCCTACGAAGACAAAGATTTGCTTGTCATACTTGCCCACGATACAGATGCCTTTAACCGTTGGGAGGCAGCGCAACGCTTGTATATGAATGTGCTGTTGACTGCCTTGTCTTCACCCACACCGTTGGAAAGTACTTTGCCCCCAGACATGGTTGTGGGTTTACGGTCTGTATTGCGAGATTCGCAACTGGATGCGGCATTCAAAGACTTGGTACTGACCCTGCCCAGTGAAACCTACATTGCCGAGCAATGTGCAATGGTAGACCCACAAAAAATCCATTCCATCAGACAACATCTGCGCACACAATTGGCCCACGCATTGATGGAAGATTGGGTATGGGCTTATCAGACGCACGCACCCCAAGGCACGTATCACATTGATGCCAAGTCTTGTGGTACCAGGGCTTTACGTGGATTGGCACTTCAATATCTATGCTTGCATGACAAGCAAACACAGGGTTCCACATGGGCTGCCCAGGCTTTTCAGGATTACCTTCACGCCGACAACATGTCTGACAGAATGAACGCTTTGTCAGCTTTGGCCCATAACCACTTACCCCAAGCGACTGAAGCCTTGTCGCATTTCTATACCCTTTTCAAACACGATGATCTGGTGATTGATAAATGGTTTGCTTTACAAGCGTCTACGCCAGATGAAGCTGGAGAGGTGTTGCCCAAAGTACGCCAACTCATGCTGCACCCAGACTTTCATATTCGCAACCCCAATCGCGCCAGAAGTCTGCTGTCTGCCTATTGCGCCAATGCATCTGCTTTTCACCGCAATGATGCGGCAGGCTATGTTTTTTGGAGTGAACGTGTGCTTGAAATTGACGCCTTCAATCCTCAGGTTGCAGCCCGACTAGCCAGAGGTTTGGACCGTTGGCGCAAGCTCAGCGAGCCTTACCAAAGTGCAGCCCATGAGGCTTTGCGAAGAATTGCCGCAACCACTGACCTGAGCGCCGATGTGCGCGAAGTGATTTCATCCGCACTGGGGGGTTGACTATGTCGGTTTCACTGTCTCGCTATTTGGTAGAGCAGCAACGCGCCAAAGGGAATATTCCGCCCGAATTGCGCTTGCTTCTTGAAGTGGTGGCCCGTGCTTGTAAAAGCATCAGCCATGCTGTCAACAAAGGTGCACTGGGTGGCGTCTTGGGCAGTGCACACACAGAAAATGTGCAAGGGGAAGTCCAGAAAAAACTCGACATCATTGCCAACGAAGTACTGATAGAAGCCAATGAATGGGGTGGTCACTTGGCTGCGATGGCGTCTGAAGAAATGGACAGCATCTATGCGGTCCCTAACCGCTATCCTCAAGGCGAGTACCTGCTGCTGTTTGATCCCTTGGACGGCTCTAGCAATATCGATGTCAATGTCAGCATAGGAACCATCTTCAGCGTATTGAAGAAACCCGAAGGCTCAGAGGCTGTGACAGAGGCTGATTTTCTTCAAGCTGGCCATGCCCAAGTAGCCGCTGGCTATTGTGTTTATGGCCCACAAACAACCTTGGTGATGACGGTGGGTGATGGTGTGGCCATGTTCACCTTAGACCGCGAGCAAGGTTCTTTTGCTCTGACCCAAGAGCATGTACACATTCCCGCAGACACTAAAGAGTTTGCCATCAACATGAGCAATATGCGTCACTGGGCTGCACCGGTTAAACACTACATTGAAGAATGTTTGGCAGGTCAAGAAGGGCCCAGAGGCAAGGATTTCAATATGCGCTGGGTGGCCAGCATGGTGGCCGATGTTCATCGCATTTTGACGCGTGGTGGCGTATTCATGTACCCTTGGGACAAGCGTGAACCAGACAAGCCAGGCAAACTGCGTCTGATGTACGAGGCCAATCCCATGGCATGGCTCGTCGAGCAAGCAGGTGGCATGGCTACCAATGGCGTTCAACGCATTCTGGACATTCCACCCCAGCAACTGCATCAACGTGTCAGTGTATTTTTGGGTTCCAAAAACGAAGTCGCACGCATCACTGACATGCATACACCTCAAGAGGCATCCCATGGCTAATCCACCCAGTGAATTGATTCACGCCTTGGTATTGCGCGAAATGCAAGACGGTATTGTTCGTGACGGTCTATGGGCACAAGCCATGGCCGAATGCGGCGGAGATGCCGCCAAGGCCCAGGCCAAGTACATCAGCCTTCGGGCAGCCAGCATGCAGGATGAAACCAAAAATTTGCTGCTGAAACAAATTCAAACAGGCATCAAACAAGATGCCATCAAACCCAAAGATTTTTTATCCGCCTTGGATATGAAGAAAAACAAACCCTAAGTTGTTTGACCTAATTGGTGAAGTCTGGCTGGTTCGACAATTTCTATCCAATAGCCATCAGGGTCTTTGATAAACGCAACGTCCTTCATTTTGCCTTGGTCAGGTCGCTTGACATATGCCACTTGGTTGTCGTCGAACCACTTCACAGCAGCATCCAGGTCGGGGACTGAAAAGCAGATGTGCCCAAAGCCCTGGGGTTGCGCATTGCCATCGTGGTATTTGAAATCTGTATCTGTTTCTGTTCCCCAGTTATGGGTCAATTCCAAAATACCGCTTTGAGAAAACGTCCACGCTGTTCTGTCACCGACTTTGTCAGGTGCCTGACTGGCCAACGCCGCCACAGCAAGAAAGTAAAGGGAAAACGCCATCTCAGGAAAGTCGAGTTTGCGCAAAACCCGCATACCCATGACGCGGCTGTAAAAGTCCAAAGAAACAGCGGGGTCTTTTACTCTGAGCATAGAGTGGTTAAGTACGAAGCCACGCGCTTGTACAGGGGGGGTCGCGCAGACGCCTGCGTGCATTTCAGATGAAAAAGTCATGGTAGAGATTCAGGATTTGACAGCGGTCAAAGCAGCACCTGCCACACGACTGGCAGTGGGGGGACTTGCATGATGGGTGGTGCCTGTCATTAATGTCGGCGTATCGATGTTTAAGCTGTCATCAATCGCCTGTTGCTGCTTTTCTTGGGATATCAGGCAGCGCCTGAGATACCTCAAACTGGTGACACGCAAAAACGAGGCGAAGTTAGACACTTCGCCTCGGTGTTGCATGATTTCATCATGGAGCGTGCAAATAAGGGCATTGGTGGTGCAGCCCTCGTCTTCAGCCATTTCAGCCAGCACGTCCCAAACAGTGTTTTCCAATCGAATGCTGGTGAGCATGCCGCGAATGCGAACCGAACGGGTACGTTGCTCGTACAGAATAGGGTCAGCCTTGACGAAATACTCACACATGTAAAGCTCCTTCGACTTAAAAACCAGTTTATCAAATGGCTTTTTCAGTCATTTGTTTGGCGATGTAGTCGGCTTGACGAATGGCCAAAGACACAATCGTCAATGTAGGGTTCTCTGCACCACCGGTGGTGAACTGAGACCCATCACTGATGAACAGGTTGGCAATATCGTGGGTTTGACCCCACTTGTTGGCAACCCCGTCACTGGCCTTGGCACTCATTCGGCAACTGCCTAGGTTGTGCGTGGAGGGATAAGGCGGCGTGCGGTAGGTTTTGATGGCACCCGCCGCTTGGTAAATACGCTCGCCCTGTGTGAAGGCGTGGTTGCGCATGACGATGTCATTTTCATGGTCATCGAAATGTACGTTGGCCACAGGGCTACCCCACTTGTCTTTCACATTGGTGTTCAATGTGATGCGGTTGGTTTCGCGGGGCATATCCTCGCCCACCAGCCACATACCGGCAAGGTTGGTGTAGTGGTCCATCCACCATGCGTAGTCAGCACCCCAGGCCCCTGGGTCGAGGAAGGCAGGCATGAAGGCCAGACCCAGCGAAAGCGTTTCCATTTCATATCCGCCCACAAAACCTCGCTTGGGGTTGAAGACAGACTCATCGCGAACAATGCCCGCCATGGTGGTGCCACGGTACATGTGCACAGGGTCTTTGAATGCGGCATACACAGAACCGGTCATGTGGCGCATGTAGTTACGACCCACTTGACCTGAGGAGTTGGCCAATCCATCCTTGAACATATTGGAGGCAGACAACAATAACAAGCGAGGTGTTTCGATGGAGTTACCAGCCACACAAACCACGCGTGCTTTTTGACGTTGCTCTTTGCCGTCTTTGTCAAAATACACCACACCACTGACCAAACCGCGGTCATTGTGCTCGATGCGGGTCACATGCGACTCGGGACGCAGGTCGAGGTTGCCGGTGGCTTCAGCTTTGGGAATCTCGGTGTACAAGGTAGACCATTTCGCGCCACTCTTACAACCTTGGAAACAAAAGCCCAATTGCATGCAGCGACCACGACCATCGCGGGGTTGGCTGTTGATGGCCATGTTGCCGGTATGCACTTCCTTGTAGCCCAGTTTTTTCGCACCTGCGTGCAAGACTTTGAAGTTGTTATTACCGGGAAGACCAGGAATGCCATTGGTGCGGGTCACGCCCATTTTGTTTTCAGCTTTGGCGTAGTACGGTTCCATCTCTGACAAGGTGATGGGCCAATCGAGCAGGTTGGCGCCTTTGATGTCGCCGTAAACGGTTTTGGCACGGAACTCATGCTCTTGGAAACGCAGAGAGGCACCTGCCCAATGGGTGGTGGAACCGCCCACGGTTTTGCAAATCCAAGCAGGCAATCCTGAAAAGTCTTTGGCCACACGCCATGTGCCAGAAGTCGTGCGGGGGTCTAGCCAAGCCAGCTGGCTGAAAGATTTCCATTCGTCATTGACGAAGGACTGGGGTGATTGACGCGCACCTGCTTCAAGCACCACCACTTTGATGCCTTTTTGACAGAGTTCATTAGCCAAGGTTCCGCCGCCTGCGCCGGAACCGATGATGACGACAGCACTGTCGTCGTTGAATGCAATAGAAGCCATGGTTTATCTCCAGAATTGGGTTGTGTTGACGGGTTAGCCCATGTAGGGGGGTGGGCTGGCTTCCTTAGAAGGTGCCGGCAACCACTTGAGGTCTTGAAAACCACGTGTGATGTAGCCGCCTTTTTCCCATGCAGATCCTGGGTATCCGAAAGCAGCGAATGCCATGTCGTTGTTGTACACAGAGGTAACGCATTGGCCACGCACAGCACCAAAGAAGGCGGAACCCTCTAAGCCTTTGACAATGGCGAGTTTTTTATCTGCACTGGCTTTGTTGAAATTGCCGCCAGCCAAGTGGTGTAAGGAAGCGACGCCGTCACGCAGCATCTTGGCAGTGCCTGCGTCTGCAGAAGCAGAACCATCCAAGTCTTTTGCCAATATGGCGTAAACCGCATCAGGTAATTTTTTGTGGGGATAAAGCACACGACCCATGGCCATCAGGGTTTCGCCCTCAGCCTGAGACAGTGTTTTGAGTTCTACAGCCCAGACGGTTGAAGGGGCTAGTCCCGCCAAAATGGAGCCAGAGGCCAATGTTCCGATGAGAACACCAGAGCCTTTTAAAAACTCACGTCTGACGAGAGGAAGGTTTTGTTTGGGAACGACGCCACTTTCTTCGCACGTATCGAATTCTGGCGTTACTGCTTGAATAGGTATGGTTTTCATGTTTGTCTCCTGGTGACCTGCTCGGTTTGATGAACCATGGTCAGTATTTCATCTGCCAAAAAAAATAGGTGGTATCTCTCTAAACACAAGGAAAACCCTTGGCAAAAGCCCCTGATGCTCCGGTTTTATTCGGTGTTTACCCTAGACAGGGTGGTGCATCAGTCGCTTTGTTGACAAAATACATGCATGGGTGTCTTACACATATTTGTACAGCCCACATGCCTGCGAACGGAGTTGCCATGAATACACGTGTGTCGCACCGTCTCCTTCCACGTCTGAAGTCCCCTATCAAAGCTTTATCTGGATTGGCGTGGTCACTTTGGGGTAAACAATCTGCCACTGCCCACACACCCATGGCAGCCAACGATGCCAAAGCTACGGTTGACCAATGCAAGACATCGCTGCTGTCTGTGATTGAGTCGCAAATCATTCCCAGACTGCTGGATGCGCATCCCAGTGCACACAGCTTGAAGCTGGAAACTGAGCCCAGCGAAACGGTGAATGTCACAGCGCAAGATGTGCTGGATTTTGCAAAGGCTTGTTTAGACGTCGATTCCCAAGCCGTGTTCACGCAGTTGCAAGCCTTACAAAACAAAGGCGTTGGCTCCAAAGCCATTTTTTTGGAAGTCATCACGCCTGCGGCACGTTACCTTGGCGACATGTGGAGCCAAGACAAAATGGACTTCACTTTGGTTGCCCAAGGCTTGCTTCGCATGCACCACGCCATGCGTCAGCTTGGCTATGAAACCCAAGATGGCCCCCAAACGGCAGGGGACGTTCGTCGCATCATGCTGGCCTCTGCACCCGGCTCCCAACACATCTTGGGCTTGGCCATGGTGTCTGAATTTTTTCGCGCCGAGCATTGGCAAGTGGTGGTCGAAATTTCCACCTCTGAAAATGTGCTGATTCACGCTGTGTCGCATGAGTGGTTTGATGTGATTGGCTTGTCCGTTGGCTTGGTTGAACAACTGCCCGCTATTCCTGGTCTGATCGAGCGATTGAAAAAAGCCTCTCGCAATCCCCACGCATTTGTGATCTTGGGAGGGCCTGCGTTGCTGCATCCCCATATTCAGACCCATGCCCTGGGTGCGGATGCAGTCTCTGTCAATGCCGCAGAGGCAGTAAACTTGGCGGGAGATTTAATCAAAAACAGGTAAGCAGCACCCTTCATGGCTTCCAAAGAACCGCCCCTTATTCGGAGTACCAAAGCTTTCTCCGTAGAAATACCTGAAGGCTCTAACAGCGCAAAAGCCCGACGCAGTGATGTCGTTGCGGGTGAATCAGAGGGCGCTCATAGCTTACAACCGCATTTTGAAGAGCAAGGTGCAGCCATATCTCAATCACTGACTGCAGAGGATGAGGCAACATCGGGGCACTCACCTTTCACAGATGCGCATCATTCAGCAGACGGTTTTGCCAATGTGCAAGCTGATGCATTAAAAAATCAAACCTTGGGCGTTGAAACGGATCACACGCATGATCACTTGGTTGGCGTTGAATCAGAATCCACCAAAGACCATCTGTTGGCTGTCGCCAATGAAGATATCCATGACAGTCATGCTGATGGCATAGCCAAAGACAACCACCATGACCTATTGGCCTCAGTACCCAAGGAGGGTGTTGAAGATCACCATGTTGGCGTTCCTAACGCGGGTATCAAAGACCATTTAGCAGCAGTGCCTAATGCCAATGAAGAAGACCACATAGCGGCACTCCCAAAGGATAACGTAGAGGATCACATAGCTGCGCTGCCTAAGGATAACGTAGAGGATCACATAGCTGCGCTGCCTAAGGACAACGTAGAAGACCACTTGGCCGCTGTCCCGCAGGACGATGTCAGTGATAACCACGCAGCTTTGCCAAACGATGCGTTAGAAGACCATCACGAAGCTGTCCCTGAGCCCGCCGAACCCATACCCTCGTTCGTCAATGCGGATGATGATTTTCCTGACGATCACATGGAAATTGAGCACGAACCCGAGCCCGATCCGAATGTGCAAGCTTTGTCAGATGAGGCACTGGTAGATCACATTGAACATGTGTCAGAAGAAACTCCTGTTCGAAAGGAGGCCAAGCTTGAGGGCGCTTCCACTTCACCCTCTGCCTCTGTCCCTCGCAAGCCTGTTGCCAAGCCTGCTGCCCCAGTCAAAAAGCCACCCGTGCCTTTGACTCCTGAAATGGTCAAGTTACAAGAAGCTGCGCTTGCCGAAAAACAGCACAAAATGGAAGAATTTCATGGCAGGGTAGAAGCCATACGCAATACGGTCAGCCATATCAACGCCAAACTTGACCAAATGGTACCCCACGATAAAAAGCCTACCTAATAAGGCTTGCTGAACTAAGTATTGGGTCCTAAGTCCATGGCTTGTTCTTGGTAACTGGCCAATACTTTGTCAATACGTCTGCCATCTAAATCTACCACCTCAAACCGCCAGCCCGCAGCGTTCGTGGCTTCCCCTACATGTGGCAAGCGACCTGATACGGCCATCAGCAAACCAGCCAAGGTGTTGTAAATGGCCTCATCCTCTTGGGGCAAGGTTTTGATATTCAAGCGCGACTTGAGTTCTTGCACAGGCATCATGCCGTCTAGCAACCAGCTGCCATCTTCGCGTTGCGTGGCCCATGCTTCATCTTGCGCATTGGTTTGCACCAACTCTCCCGTGATGGCTTCTAGCAAGTCTCTGGGGGTCATCAACCCTTGCACCACACCGTATTCATCCACCACGAAGACCATGCGGCCAGCACCACCCATATGCGGTGTATTTGGGTTGTGATTGGGATGACGAAATTGCGCCAACAGGTCCAATCCTGACAAGGTTTCAGGCACAAATACCGCTGGCTCCATCCAATCACTGAGGGGTTGTGTTGACAAGCGGTTTTTCAAAAGGCTTGCCATGCTGACAATGCCCATCACATCATCGAGGCTTTCGCGACAAATGGGGTACCAAGAGTGCGCTGCCACATTGGCCAATGATTCCACCGCAAGATGTGTGGGCAACTGTGCATCGAGCCACACAATATCAGTGCGCGGAACCATGATGGATGGCAATTCACGTTCATCCAAGTGAAAGACATTTTTGACCATTTGGTGCTCGTGGTGTTCAATCAAGCCTGCATCCACACCCTCCACCAAACTGGCACGAATTTCCTCTTCTGTCACTTGCCGAGATTGATTGGCATCTATGCGCAGCAACTTCAAAATAACGGCGGTGGTAGATGAGAGTAAATGCACCAATGGTCTGGCCGTCAATGCAATGAACAACATGAACGGTGCTGTCCATCGTGCCACCGTTTCTGGGAACAATTGACCGATGCGCTTGGGTACCAATTCACCCAGCAAAATCGTATTGAGCGTGATAAGAGTCACCACCAAAGACGTTGCCAAAAGACCTGCCACAGGGCTGAGAACAGGCCATGTGGCTAACCATACAGACAATTTTTCGCTGAAAGCGGCCTCGCCAACGATACCGTTGATAACCCCCAAGGTGGTGATGCCAATTTGAATGGTGGATAGGAATTCTGTGGGTCGGGTTTGCAGTGTCAAGGCAGCCTTGGCGCCATAAGCGCCCGAGGCTTCGAGTTGCGCCAACAGGGTTTTTCGACTGGAGGCCAAGGCCATCTCAGACATGGCAAAAACCGCGTTAAGAACCGTTAGAAAAAATATCAGCAATACATCCATGGTAGGGGTAAAGACATCACCTGAAAAAATACAGCAAAGAATAATCTAAGACAATCATGCCATGGCACTTTACTTGATTGGCGATGTCCAAGGCTGCAACACCAGTTTGGGCCATCTTTTAGACACCCTGGGCTTCTCACCCAGTCGCGATACCATTTACTTATTGGGTGACTTGGTTAACCGCGGCCCTGACAACATCGGGGTCTTAAAACGGCTGCAATCATTGGACAACAGTGCCCAATGTTTATTGGGCAACCATGACTTGCATTTGCTGGGCGTGCACTTGGGTGTGCGCAATCTCAAACCCGGTGACACTGTGCAAGACTTGTTGCAAAGCGCAGAGCGTGACCGTTGGATGGACTGGCTGCGCCAACAACCTCTAGCCATGATGCAAGGCGATGTGTTGATGGTGCATGCAGGTGTATTGCCTTCTTGGACTGCCAGTAAAACACTTTCGCTGGCTGGCGAAGTCAGCGCTGTGCTGCGAAGTTCCGACTGGCAAGATTTCATACGACAGATGTATGGCAATGTGCCCGCCAGTTGGGATGATGGTTTAACAGGCATGGACCGATTGCGGGTCATCGTCAACGGCCTGACACGCTTGCGCTACTGCACACCTGCAGGTGAGATGGAGTTTGCCCACCATGGCGGCCCTGATATGGCGCCAGAGGGCTATGTGCCTTGGTTTGAGGTGCCTGAACGTCAAACATTGGGCATCACCGTGGCCTTTGGCCATTGGTCTTCATTGCCTTTGATGAACAGGCCCGATGTATGGGCACTGGATTCAGGCTGTGTCTGGGGACGTAGCCTCACTGCCTTGCATTTGCATGCCTTGGGGCCAGGACAACATCAGCGCATCACCATCGATTCGGTGGAAAAGCGCTAGCTGGTTAACGTGTTTTCAGTGGTTTTGAAAAGCGCCGCCACTTTGCGCTTGGGTTTGATATTGGGCGATACGCCAGCACGGACAGGAACAACCGGTTCTTTTGAAGAAGCTGTGCTGGCTTCTTTGTCTAGCGCCTGTGCACTGGGCTCATAAGGCTGATCGAAAAAAGGATCAGGCGGTGGTTTAACAGGTGTGTAGCGGCTTCGCGAAGCGCCAGAGCGGTCGTCGGTATCACGCCTTGGACGCTCGTCATCGTCTGAGCGAGCGCGGCGTGGCACAAAACGCTCTTCGTCCAAGCTCAAGGGCGTGAATTCGATTTTTTGTTTGGTCAGCTTCTCAATGTCAGCCACCAAACGCGCATCCGAGCTTGATGCAAAACTCACCGCCAAACCCTCTGCGCCAGCACGACCCGTTCGGCCAATGCGGTGGATGTAATCCTCTGCATTGAAAGGCACATCGAAATTGAACACCGCAGGCACATCTTTGATGTCCAAGCCACGCGCAGCCACATCGGTGCATACCAGCAAATCCACCTCGCCTTTTTTGAAGGCGTCCAAGGCTTTCAAACGCTCGTCTTGGCTTTTGTCGCCGTGCAGCGCCGCTGTGCGCAAACCCTCTTTTTCCAAAGACCGTGCCAAGCGTGCACAACCCAACTTGCTGTTCACAAACACAAAGGCCTGCGTAATGGTTTTTTCTTTCAGTATGTGTTTCAGAGCGCGGCGCTTATCGTCTTCGCTGATATTGAAAAAAAGCTGCGTCACCGTAGATGCGGTTTGATTGGGCCGCGCCACCTCGATGGTGACCGGGTTTTGCAAATAGCTGGCGGCCAAGCGTTTGATCTCGGGCGAGAACGTGGCCGAGAACAAGAGCGTGGTGCGTTGCTTGGGCAGGTAGCTCAAGATGCGCTGCAAGTCTGGCAAGAAGCCAATGTCGAGCATGCGGTCGGCTTCATCCAGCACCACGTACTCCACTTGGTTGAGCACCGCGGTTTTGGCCTCGATATGGTCCAGCAAACGTCCAGGCGTGGCCACCAACACTTCCACACCGCGCTTGAGTTCAGCGGTTTGCGGCTTCATGTCCATGCCACCGAACACCACCGCCGAGCGAAGCTGGGTGTACTTGGCGTACATCTTTACTTGTTGAGCGACTTGGTCGGCCAATTCACGGGTGGGCAACAATACCAATGCACGAACCGGGTGACGTGCGGGCGAGGTAGAGCTGTTTTCGTGCTTGATCATGCGCTGCAACAGCGGCAGCGAGAAAGCAGCGGTTTTGCCAGTGCCGGTTTGCGCGGCGCCCATGACATCTTGACCCGACAACACCACTGGAATGGCCTGCGCTTGAATGGGCGTCATGGATTCGTAACCCATTTCGGCGACGGCTTTCGCCAAATGGGGGTCTAACTGCAGTTGCGAGAATGAATTCATAAGTGACACTGATTGTCGCACTCTGGGCCTGCCGCCCAGAAACCCTGATTCGGGCCGGCTCTCAAGCCTTGGGCAGGGTCACGCCCACCTGACCTTGGTATTTGCCGCCACGGTCTTTGTAACTGGTCTCGCAGACCTCATCGCTTTCGAAGAACAAAACCTGGGCACAGCCCTCTCCTGCGTAAATTTTGGCAGGCAACGGCGTGGTGTTACTGAACTCTAGCGTCACATAGCCTTCCCACTCGGGCTCAAAGGGCGTGACGTTGACGATGATGCCGCAGCGGGCGTAGGTGCTCTTGCCCAAGCAAATGGTCAGCACATTGCGAGGGATGCGGAAGTACTCCATGGTGCGGGCCAATGCAAAGCTGTTGGGCGGGATGATGCACACGTCGGACTCGATGTCGACAAAACTCTTGGAATCGAAATTTTTCGGGTCAACCACGGTGCTGTAAATGTTGGTGAACACCTTGAATTCGGGCGCACAACGGATGTCATAGCCATAGCTGCTGGTGCCGTAGCTAACGATTTTTTGCCCAGCCGCGTCTTGGCGAATTTGACCCGGCTCGAAGGGCTCGATCATGCCGTGCTGCTTTGCCATGCGGCGAATCCATTTGTCGCTTTTGATGCTCATGCCACTGCCTTTGTTGGTGTAGGCAGATTGTAGGCAATCAGGGCAAACTGCCCTGCACGCCTTGAACCAAGAACTTCATGTTCAAGATCTGCTCGTCCGTGAGGCTTTGACCCCGCGCCAAGATCACTTGGTCTTGGTTGTCCAGGATGGGACCTGCGAAAGGTTGCAAACTGCCCTTGCCAATGGCGCGTTGCAAACGCAAGATCTCCCCCTCCACACGCTTGGGCACCTTGGGACCGAATGCGTCCACCTTGATCATGCCCTCGTGCACACCTCCCCACACATTGCCACTCTGCCAAGTGCCTTGCAGCACCGCTTTGGCGCGCTGGCTGTAGTAGTTACCCCATTGGTGTGTGATGGCCAATAGTTGTGCCTGAGGTGCCACATGGCGCATGTCCGAGTGGTAGGCGATGGCCATCTTGCCGCGCTCTTGTGCGGCCACCATCACCGCCTCGGAGGCGGTGTGGAAGGACAGCACGTCGGCCTTTTGGTTCATCAAGGTCATGGCGGCTTCGCGCTCGCGGGTCGGGTCGAACCAGGTGTCTAGCCAGATGAGCTTGACCTGCGCATTTGGGTTGACCGAGCGCATGCCCAGGGTGAAGGCGTTGATGCCTTGGATGACCTCGGGGATGGGGAAGCTGGCCACATAGCCCGCAATGCCGGTCTTGCTCATGCGACCAGCGGCGATGCCTGCCAGGAAGCGCCCCTCGTAATAGCGGGCATTGGCTGTGGCCACATTGAGCGAGGTCTTGTAGCCGGTGATGGACTCGAACTTCACGTTGGGGAAGTCCGCCGCTACTTTAATGGTGGGCTCCATGTAGCCAAAGCTGGGCGTGAAGATCAGGCCCACGCCCTGGCGCGCCATGTCGCGAATGACACGCTCAGCGTCAGCACCTTCGGCGACGTTTTCTACGAACTGGGTTTGAACCTTGTAGCCCTCCTTGGTGAGCTTGTCTTCAAGCGCCAAGCGACCGAGTTCGTGCTGGTGCACCCAGCCACTGGGCAGACGTGGGGTGACGTAGACGAAGCCGACTTTGAGGGATTTGACGTCACCCTGAGCTGCGAGCGTAGGGCCTGAAAACAAAGCGAGCGCAAACAGCGCGGCGATGAGGTTTTTGTACATGGTGTTCCTCGACATGGCTCGAAAAGAGCAGGACTTTCAAAAGAAACGCCCCGTGAGGGGCGTTTCTACGAGACTCATGGCGGAGTGGACGGGACTCGAACCCGCGACCCCCGGCGTGACAGGCCGGTATTCTAACCAACTGAACTACCACTCCTGGTAGATAGCTTTGTTTCAGCGTTAACTGAAACCAAGTGCTACAAACTTGGCGACCCTACGGGGATTCGAACCCCGGTACTCAC
>DAIQOH010000012.1:0-9722 GCA_036787995.1 Limnohabitans sp.
ACCGCCATGTTGCTGGCAGCTGCGCAGCATTTGGCCAAGCACAAAAACTTCGATGGCACGGTGGTGCTGATCTTCCAACCGGCGGAAGAAGGCGGCGGCGGCGCACGGGAGATGATCAAAGACGGTTTGTTTGAAAAATTTCCCGTGGACGCGGTGTTCGGTTTGCACAACTGGCCTGGCATGCCTGTGGGCACTTTGGCGGTGAGTGCAGGGCCGGTAATGGCTTCCAGCAATGAATTCAAAATCACCATCCGTGGCAAGGGTTGCCATGCGGCATTGCCCCACAACGGCATTGACCCGGTTCCCATTGCCTGCGAAATGGTGCAAGCCTTTCAAACCATTGTGTCGCGCAATGTGAAACCGGTGGATGCGGCTGTGATTTCGGTCACCATGATCCACGCCGGTGACGCCACCAACGTGGTGGCCAACAGTTGCGAGTTACAAGGCACGGTACGCACCTTTACCGTCGAGATCCTTGACATGATTGAGCGACGCATGCGCACCATTGCAGAACACGTCAGCGCCGCACATGAAGCCACGTGCGAATTCGCCTTTGTACGCAATTACCCGCCCACTATCAACCACCCCAATGAAGCCGATTTCACACGCAGTGTGTTGGCCGACATCGTGGGTGCAGACAACGTACTGGCGCAAGAACCTACCATGGGCGCAGAAGACTTCTCTTACATGTTGTTAGAAAAACCCGGCGCGTATTTCTTCATCGCCAATGGCGAAGGCCAGCACCGCGAGATGGGTCACGGCGGCGGCCCTTGCACCTTGCACAACCCCAGCTATGACTTCAATGACGACCTGATTCCCTTGGGCGGAACCGTCTGGGTGCGCATGGTTGAGCAGTTTTTAGCGCCCGCTTAAGTCGCTTCAGCGCTGGGCGGCGCGTTGTACATCTGCAGCAAAGCCAGCAGCTGAGCTTTGGGGTGGGCTTGCAAATAAGGCAGCAACAATCCCAGTACTTGCTGCGCACCGCGTGACACCCCGCCTTGTGCATTGGCATCCTCCAGCGCATGGCGTGGGTTTTGTACATATTCATAACTCAACCACCACGTCAACATCACCAGCATCTGCGTGGCGCTGCTGTTGCGCTCGGTGGGGTTTTGCGTCAGCCAGCCTTTGTCGCTCAAACAGTTCAGCAAAATTAAAAAAGCGTCATGTTTGTCAGCGAGTACCTGTTTCAGCGCTTGCTCAAGCTGGCGGTATTTGCTGAGCAAATCGTTCAAGTCGCGGTACAAAAAACGGTAGCGCCACACCAATTCAAACAGCGAATGCAAAAAAAACCAAGCGTCTTCCAAATCTTTCACATCGTGTGCGGCAGGCAGCAAGGCTTGTAACTCGCGTTGGTACAGGCCAAACAAATGGTTGACGATGTCTTCTTTGCCAGGGTAGTGGTAGTACAAATTGCCGGGGCTGATGCCTAAATCGCTGGCCATCATGGTGGTGGCGACATTGGGCTCGCCAAAACGATTGAACAGGCCCAATGCGCTGTCCACAATGCGCTCGGCGGTGCGGCGCGGCGCTTTGCTGGCCATGGGCGATCAGCTTTTTCGCTCGGCCAGCTGTTTTTCTAGCTGTTCGACCCGCGCTTGCAACTCGGCCAAATCGTGGGCGCTGGGCAAGCCCATGTGTTTCAAAGCCTTGGCCACACGCTCTTCAAAAATACTTTCCAGCTTGTCCATTTGGCCACTGGCTGTTTGCCCCATTTGGGCAGCCATATGACCCATTTTTTCAGCTGCTTCTGTCATTTTGGCCTGGGCTTGTTGGGTGGTTTGTTGCAACTGCGAGCCCTCTTTGACCAAGTTTTCAAACACCTTGGTGCCTTCTTCTTGGGCTTTGGCAAACGCACCCAAACCCGCCAGCCAGATGTGCTGTGCCGAGTCTTTCATGCGTTGGCTCATTTGTTGCGGGTCGAATTCGGGAGGTGTGCTGGCCATGTTGACTCCGGTGATGGGGTGAAATTCATCATAGTCCACTGCCACCCGTGGGGCTGACCCATACCCAATGGGAGCAAAAAAGGAAGCCTCTACAATTACCAAAGCTACAAAAAACCAAACACCAAGCCATGTTGTGGTACGCCGTCCATTCCCGACCCAAGCAAGAGCAGCGCGCTTTAGAGAACTTGCAAAACCAAGGCTATGAAGCTTGGTTGCCCATGATCACCCTTGAAAAATTGCGCCGCGGCCGGGTCACCGAGGTGGTTGAACCCATGTTCAGCCGCTATTTGTTTATCCGTTTGGACATGGAACACACCAACTGGACACCCATTCGCTCCACTTTGGGGGTGAGCCGCTTGGTGAGTTTTGGTAACCGCCCAGCACCCATTGCCGATGTCTTGATACAAACCTTGCGCAACATGCCCGAGCGTCCCCCTGAAAAACTCTTGCAACCTGGGCAAGCGGTCAGGGTGATTGAGGGGCCTTTGAAGGGCTTAGAAGCTGTTTACCACCAAACCGATGGTGAATTGCGCGCCATGGTATTGGTCGATTTGATGAGCAAACAACACTTGGTCAGCGTTGAAACCCAGCACTTGTTTCCAGTCTCAATGTGAAAACCCCTACACAACCGCAGCATATTGCAATCATCATGGACGGCAATGGTCGTTGGGCCAAAAAGCGTCTGATGCCGCGAACTGTGGGCCATGCGCGAGGAGCAGCCAATGTGCGCCATACAGTCAAAGCCGCGCATGCCATGGGTTTACGCTACCTGACTTTGTTTGCTTTCAGCTCCGAAAATTGGCGTCGTCCACCCGAGGAAGTCTCAGCGTTGATGGGCCTTTTTTTGCAATACCTGGAATCGGAAGTGGCCGAAATGCGTGCGGCAGGTGTGCGTTTGCGCGTGATTGGTGACCGCAGTGCGTTTGCGCCCTTGTTGCAGTCACGCATTGACCAAGCTGAGCATGACACCGCCCACAACGATGGTTTGCACCTCACCATCGCGGCCAATTACGGTGGTCAATGGGATGTGCTCACGGCGGTACGTGCTTGGCAAGCTGCACACCCTGAACGTTCTTTACAAGAGTTAGACTCAGCGGGTTTGGCCGCACATCTCAGCACGGCCGATTTACCCGACCCCGAGTTGTTGATTCGCACCGGTGGTGAGTCGCGCATCAGCAATTTTCTGCTCTGGCAAACCGCTTACACCGAGTTGTATTTCACCGATTTGCATTGGCCCGACTTTGATGAAGTGGCCTTGGGCCAAGCAGTGCACTGGTATGGCCAGCGCGTGCGCCGTTTTGGGCGAACCGATGAGCAGGTGTTGCAGCCTTTTGTCAGCGAACAGTCTCCCTCTTCCGAAGTAGTTATTCAGAAAGACATCAAGATAGGCTAATATTACGTCTGCAGGCATTAAGCCACCTTAGTTTCGAGCGCCTGCAGCTCGTTCGGGCATGTTATGCCCCACTTTCATAGTTTTAAACACGTCACCGACAGGTACCCCTAGATGAAGACAGAAAACCGCGCAACGCATCCCCGCAAGGACCATGCTCAGACCCGCAGTGGTCGTTGCATAGCCTTGATCGATAGCAACTACATGGCATGGCTGCTCAAGCAAAGCACTGACAGCGATGCCGAACCAGAAGCCTATAACCGCCAAGCTTTGATCCCCACTTTGGTACAGACCTTGAAACAGGCTGGCTTAGGCTTGGATGTGCAACGCGTTTATTGGTATACCGATAACCCCGATAGCCAGTTCCCCCAAGACCAAATCGTACGCGTACTGGATGTGAACAGCGGCGAACCCAGTGAAGTGGTGTTTGCCGCCATGTCTGCTGACATAGCCCGATTGTCCGAGCGTAAAGCGTGTGAGCACTTGTTGATTGCCAGCGATGACGATCGCTTGACGGCCAGCATCGATGACGCCCAGTTGCATGGTTTGAATGTGTATTTGTTGGCCGACGAGTCTGCTCGTCACATGGACCAACTTATCAATGAAGACCCAGCGTGGTGCCGTTTGTTAGCCCAAGCCGATCGCCGTGTCCTGCTGATGCCCCAAGCTGCGCGTGAACTAACCGCCCAGCCCCGTGCTGCTGCTGCGCCAACGGTTCAGCAAGACCCTGAGTTGGTACGCACCAAGTTGCAAGAGGTGGTTGACGGTTGGTGGGACGATGAACCCGAAGATTTGCGTGAAGATTTGCGCGACGAGTTGCGCGGCAGTCATGGCATTCCCCAAGAGGTAGATCGCCACATGTTGTTGCGCGTGCGCCGAGCGCTTGACCGCCCTTTGAGTTTTCCCGAGAAAAAAATCTTGCGTGAAATGGTTCGCAACAAGGTTTTGGGCATCACCGAAGAAATCCTGCCTGCGTGAGCATTCTGGTGACCGGCGGCGCCGGTTTCATTGGTAGCAATTTTGTGCACACTTGGTTGGCACAGCACGACGAGGTGTTGGTCAACCTGGACAAACTCACCTACGCGGGTAATTTACGCAATTTGCATGCGTTGGCAGATGACCACCGACACCATTTTGTGCAAGGCGACATCGGTGACACCACCTTGGTGAGCCAGTTACTGGCCACCCACCAACCGCGTGCGGTGTTGCATTTCGCTGCCGAGTCGCATGTAGACCGCTCTATCCATGGACCCATGGATTTCATACAAACCAATGTCGTGGGTACGTTTCAGTTGCTGGAGTCTGTGCGTGCGTATTGGGCGGGTTTGAACGATCAGTCCCGTCAAGCTTTTCGGTTTTTGCATGTCAGCACCGATGAGGTGTATGGCAGTTTGGCGCCAGATGCGCCAGCCTTCAGTGAAACCCACCCCTATGAGCCCAACAGTCCTTATGCTGCCAGCAAAGCCGCGTCTGACCATTTGGTGCGTGCATGGCACCACACCTATGGTTTGCCTGTGCTCACCACGAATTGCAGCAACAACTACGGCCCTTATCACTTCCCTGAAAAACTCATACCTTTGGTGATACACAACGCCTTGGCGGGTAAGCCCTTGCCCATTTACGGCGACGGCCAGCAGGTGCGTGATTGGCTGTATGTGGAGGACCATTGCAAAGCCATCATGCGGGTACTCGATGCAGGGCGTTTGGGCGAAACCTATAACGTCGGCGGCTGGAATGAAAAACCCAATATCGAGGTGGTGCGTACGCTGTGTGTTTTGCTCGATGAACTCCAACCCCGCGCCGATGGCCAGTCTTATGCCACCCAGATGACGTTTGTGAAAGACCGGCCTGGGCACGACAGACGCTATGCCATTGACGCACGTAAGTTGGAGCGAGAGCTCGGCTGGCACCCCGAAGAGACCTTTGAGACGGGTTTACGCAAAACCGTGCAATGGTATCTGGCGCACGCCGACTGGGTGGAGGAAGTGACCAGCGGCAGTTACCGCGCTTGGATAGGCCAAAACTATGGCAGCTGAGGGCGTACTGCTGTTTGGTGCCGATGGTCAATTGGGTCACGAACTGCAAGCCGAATTGTCTGTTGTAGGGCGTTTGACACCCCTGACTTTGGCGGATGTGGACATTGCCGATACCAAAGCTTTACAGGCGGTGATTCGCCACCATGCACCGCGCTATATCGTCAATGCTGCCGCTTACACCGCTGTTGACAAAGCCGAACAAGAGCCAGACTTGGCGCATGCGATTAACGCCACTGCTCCGGGCATCATGGCAGCCGAGGCCAAGGCTTTAGGGGCGACCCTGGTGCATTACTCCACCGACTATGTTTTCAATGGGCGTTCAACCAAGCCCTACAAGGAAAGCGACGCTACCGACCCGTTGTCGGTCTATGGGCGCAGCAAGCGCGATGGCGATGTGCAAGTCATGGCGCAAGCAGGTGCTTTTTTCATCTTCCGCAGTTCTTGGGTGGTGGGCTCGCATGGCGGCAATTTTTTGAAAACCATGCTGCGTTTGGCGCAAGAGCGCGACAGTTTGAGCGTGGTTGCCGATCAGCATGGCGTGCCCACCTCGGCAGGGTGGATGGCTAAGGTGACCCGTGAAGTCCTGCAAAACCCTCTCCATGCGTCTCAGAGCGGTCTCTACCACCTCAGCAATGCCGGACACACCACTTGGCACGGCTATGCGCAATACCTGCTGGCACAAGCCGAGAGCTTGGGTTGGCGACTTAAAGTACGCCCTGAAGACGTCCAAGCAATTTCGACCGCTGATTACCCTTTACCCGCACCACGTCCAGCGTATTCTTTGTTAGACACCTCGTTGGCGCAACAAAGATGGGGGCTTTCCATTCCCGATTGGCAAACAGGTGTGGACGAGGTGTTAAATCAATTGTGGGCGCAAAGCAATTAAAGAATTTATCGCTTATCGGGCATAGCGCCACTCGACACCGATTTGTAAGCGTCGGTTGATGGGCTCATAATAATCTTCAAAACCTTTACGCAAGCCATTGACTTTGTCGGAATCGTCGACCCAAGTCCAGCGAATAAAAGGCGAATAGGTGCCGCTGGCGGTGCTGTAATCGGCTTTGGTTTGAATATAAAACCCCGTGTGCTGGGTATTATGAATATCGGTATATTTGTTTGGATTGGCTTGGGACAGTTTAGAAACCTGTTGTCCCACAAGCAAAATACCTGCATCCAGGGTGATGGTTTTGGCTGGTCCCAAGGCGCGCCAGTTTTGAGCATTATCTTGCCAGCGAAAAGGCAACCACAATTGGGTTGATTGTCGGTCGTAACCGCTATAGCCTGTGCGGGTTGTCCCTTGCAAATAATTGGTGTGGGTATGTAATGCCAGCCCATAAGACATATTCGGCCAGTGATTTAAAGACCATAAACTGCGCCAACGGGTTTCAAGATTGGGCACATTATTCAAACTACCGGTGCTGTCGCTCATGTATTTTTGTCGTCCCAACAAAGCGTCAACTTCGGCGTGCGCTTGACCCAGCTGCGCCAAAGGGTTGCTGCGCCAATGCACCCCTATTTCAGGCCCGAGCAACTGCATAGAAGGTTCGGCATAACGCTGCACCCCAAGGCTGTAACTCCATCCGGCCGATGGGTGGGGTACAGCTTGCCCCCATGCAAAAACGGGGACAAGCAATAACAAGGCTAAAAAAAATATCACGCTGCCGGTTTGATTTCAGCCGACGCCAAGGTGCCTGCCGCGTGCAAGCCTTGTACCCATTGAGGCATACGGCCACGGCCTGTCCAGGTATTCGCTGGGTTGGCCGGATCACGGTATTTGGGGGCTACTTTTTTTCCAGCTGTTGAGCGTTTGGCCTTGGGTGCCTTGGTGCCTGCGGATTTGGCAGTGACTTTTTTACCTTTTCCCAGGGCTGCGGCAATATCAGCGGCAGATAAACCAGCGCTGTGGGCGATTTGTACGATTTGTGCCAAGGCTTTATCGTGGGTACGTGACATTAAGCGCTGTTCTTCTTTTTCCAGTTTAATTCTGGCTGCGCGGATTTTTTCAAGTTGGGAAATGGGACTGGTACGTGCCATGAATATCTCCTGACAATTAATTATTCAAAGGATATTATCTTCTAATTATTCAAAAATAATATTTTTTATTTTCCTTATTAATATAAAAATATATTTCATTGAATATGAAAAAGAAAATAAGAATGATTTGCAGGCGGGTAATCCACGCTTTTGCGTTGCGGCCCGAATACGGCACAATCAGCTGAAATTACCTCATACCGCCCATGCCCACTCCCCACCTTGCCTCTATCGCCAACAGTGACAAAGCTGAAATACTGGCCCGTGCCTTGCCCTATATCCGCAAGTTTCACGGCAAAACCTTGGTGATCAAATACGGTGGCAACGCCATGACTGACCCACAGTTGCAAGCTGGTTTTGCCCAAGATGTGGTGTTGCTCAAACTCGTGGGCATGAACCCTGTGGTGGTGCATGGCGGCGGTCCGCAAATTGAAAATGCCTTGCAACGTTTGGGTAAAAAAGGCGAGTTCGTGCAAGGCATGCGTGTGACCGATGCTGAAACCATGGAAGTGGTGGAATGGGTATTGGCCGGTGAGGTACAGCAAGACATCGTGGGCTTGATCAACCAAGCCGGTGGCAAGGCCGTAGGTCTCACAGGGCGAGATGGCGGCATGATCCGCGCGCGTCAGCTGAAGGTGCAAGACGCCCAAAACCCGAGCAAAGAAGTCGATGTGGGGCAGGTGGGCGATATCGTCAGTATCGACCCCAGCGTGGTCAAAGCCTTGCAAGACGATGCATTCATCCCCGTCATCAGTCCCATAGGTTTTGGCGAAAGCAACGAGAGTTACAACATCAACGCTGATTTGGTCGCTTCCAAACTCGCGACGGTGTTAAAGGCTGAAAAATTGGTGTTGCTGACCAACACCGAAGGCGTGTTGGATAAATCTGGCAAGCTGTTGCGTGACCTCAGTGCGCGACAAATCGATGCCTTGTTTGCCGATGGCACCTTGAGCGGTGGCATGTTGCCCAAAATCAGCGGCGCTTTGGACGCAGCCAAAAGTGGCGTGAATTCTGTGCATATCATTGATGGGCGGGTGCCGCATGCCTTGCTGTTGGAAATCTTGACCGAGCAAGCCTTTGGTACCCTGATACGTTCGCACTGAATTCAAGGAGTGTTCGATGGCCACAGCACAGACCAGCAGTTCATCCTCTGATGCACAGGCCACGCCTCGCAAGCGGCCCAAGCCCGGTGAGCGGCGCATTCAAATTTTGCAAACACTGGCGGCCATGTTGGAGCAACCCGGCGCCGAGCGCATCACCACCGCCGCTTTGGCGGCGAGGTTGGACGTATCCGAGGCAGCGCTGTACCGCCATTTCGCCAGCAAGGCGCAAATGTTTGAAGGACTGATGGAGTTCATCGAAACCAGTGTGTTTGGCTTGCTCAACCAAATCGCCGAACGCAGTGACACCGCCGCACTGAAAGCTCGCCATATGGTGACGGTGTTGCTGCAGTTTGCCGAGCGCAACCCAGGCATGGCGCGCGTCATGGTGGGAGACGCCTTGGTGTTTGAAAACGACCGCCTTGGCCAGCGCATGAACCAGTTTTTTGAGCGCTTTGAATCCAGCTTGCGACAAGTGCTACGCGATCAAGCGCAGTCGCAGTCGTCGTTGACGCCAACAGTGGAGGCCAATGTACAGGCCTCGGTGCTGGTGTCGTTTGTGGTCGGACGTTTGCAGCGCTTTGCCCGTAGCGGCTATAAACGTTTACCAACCGAGTATTTAGACGCCAGTTTGGCCTTGCTCACATAACCGCGCCTAGTTGCCAGGGCACAAACTCGTTTTGCCCATAGCCATGTTGTTCGCTCTTGCTGGGCTCGCCCGAGGCACAGGCGATGATGCGTTGGAAAATCTCTTCGCCTTTGGCCTGCACCGAGACGCCCTCGTCCACCACATCGCCGCAGTTGATGTCCATGTCGTCGGTTTGCCGTTGCCACAGCGCGGTGTTGGTGGCCAGCTTCAACGAGGGTGAGGGGGCGCAGCCATAGGCCGAGCCGCGACCGGTGGTGAAGCAAATCAGGTTGGCGCCGCCCGCCACTTGTCCCGTCGCGCTGACCGGGTCGTAGCCCGGTGTGTCCATGTAAACAAAGCCATGCGCGGTCACCTTCTCGGCGTATTCGTACACCGCTTGCAAATTGCTGGTGCCGCCTTTAGCCACCGCGCCCAAGGACTTTTCCAAAATCGTGGTCAGTCCCCCCGCTTTGTTGCCGGGGGAGGGGTTGTTGTTCATCTCGCCTTGGTGCATGGCGGTGTAGTGCTCCCACCAGCGGATGCGCTCCACCAGTTTTTCACCCACCTCGCGGCGCACCGCACGGCGGGTCA
>DAIQOH010000012.1:9822-11483 GCA_036787995.1 Limnohabitans sp.
TAGTCGCGGGCAAAGTCGCCTTTGTTGGGGCCCATGTCGAGGTTGTGGGTGTGCACATGCTCGCCAGGCGCGATGTCTTTGGACGCAAAACCAATGATCTGGTTGTAGCGGCGCACCGGCGCACCGGTGGCGACGGCACGGGTGGCCAACTTGTGGCCCGGTGGGATCAGGCCGCGCACTGCAATGCCCTCCACCGTGGCGCCCGAAAGCAGTTGTTGGCGCGCGATGACCACGTCATCTGCAGGGTGGAGGCGAATACAAGTGGTCACAAACAAAGCCAATTTAAGAGGACATGAGATGGGGTAGCCACAAAGAAATGATGGGTACATAGGTAATCAATACCAAGCTGACCAACAGCGGCACCAACCAAGGCAAGATGGCCATGGTGGTGCGCTCCACACTCAAGTTAGCCACACGTGCCAGCACGAACAACACCATGCCCATGGGGGGATGTAACAAACCAATCATCAGGTTCAACACCATGACCAAACCGAAATGAACCAAGTCGATACCCAGTTGCTGACAAATCGGCACCAGAATCGGCACCAGAATGGTGATGGCAGCAGTAGGTTCTAAAAAACACCCCACAAACAACATCAGCAAATTGGCCAGCAACAAAAATTGCCAAGGCTGATCGGTGACACCCAACACCCATTGGCCAATCGCTGCGGTCACGCCAGTGGCGGTGAGCAACCAACCAAAAATGCTGGCAGCGGCCACGATGAAGAGCACCGTGGCGGTGGTCTCTACCGTTTCCAGACAAATTTTCACGAACAGCTTGAAATGCAAGGTGCGGTACCAAGCAAAGCCCAACATCATGGCCCACACACAGGCGGCAATTGCGCCTTCGGTGGGGGTGAACACGCCAGTGGTCATGCCGCCAATCAAAAGCACGGGTGTCATGATGGGCAACACAGCTTGAAAGTCGAAGAGTTTGTCAGCCACGAACAGCACAATCAGCCCTAGCAAGACCGTGAGTTGCGGTTGCGTGTCCAACTCTGTGATCAGCAACCAAATAACCAGTGGCCAACCTACTACCACCAAGGTCTCTACCAACGCCTTGGCCAATTTGGGCCATTCAAATTTCACATCACCGCCCCAGCCGTTTTTGTGGGCAAAGTAAGCCACGGTGAGCATCATCAGCAAAGCCATGACCAAGCCAGGCATGATGCCCGCTAAAAACAATGCGCCTACCGAGACATTGGCCATCATGCCGTAGATGACAAAGGGCAGGCTGGGCGGGATGATGGGCCCTAAGGTGGCAGAGGCAGCGGTTACACCCACGGCAAATTCGGGGTCGTAACCATGGTCGGTCATGGCTTTGATCTCTATCGTGCCCAAGCCCGCTGCGTCAGCGATGGCCGTGCCACTCATGCCTGCAAACACCACCGAGCCCACTACATTCACATGGCCTAAACCGCCTTTCAACCAGCCCACCAGTGCCAGCGCGTAGCTGTAAATGCGGTGCGTAATGCCTGCCGTGTTCATGAGATTGCCGGCCAATATAAAAAACGGCACGGCCAGCAAAGGAAAGCTGTCAATACCAGAAACCATGCGGTGAACCACCACAAAAGGCGGCGAACTGGGCACGAACAACAAATAAATGAGCGATGCTGCGGCCATGGCCATGGCCACCGGCAAACCGCCGCTTAACAAAAACA
>DAIQOH010000012.1:11583-33441 GCA_036787995.1 Limnohabitans sp.
CGGTCATAGTCGGCGCGAGACAGTCCCATGCTTTCCAAGGGCTTGTTTTTCAGCACGGTGTCTTGGAAACTTTTGCGGTTCACCTCGACCACTTGCAAGCCTCGCTTCTTGAAGGTGTCGATCAACTCGGCTTCACGTTTTTTGACTTTGGTGCTGGCCCTGGCAGCCGCTTCTTGCATCACCTCGGTGAACATCTTTTGCTCTGCGGGGCTGAGGGTGCTCCAGACATGGGGGGCGACCATGGTGACCAAGCCATCCACGATATGGCCAGTCAACATGATGGCTTTTTGTACCTCGAAGAATTTTTTGGCTTCAATGGTGGTGAGAGGGTTTTCTTGGGCATCCACCGTGCCGTTTTGCAAGGCCAAATACACCTCGGCAAACGCGATAGGCGTGGGGTTGGCGCCGCAGGCTTGCCAAGTGACGGTATAGGCTGGTGCGTCAGGCACGCGTATCTTCAGGCCTTTGATGTCCGAACATTGGCTGAAGGTTTTTTGGGCGCTGGTGTGGCGAGCACCGTAGTAGGTGTAGGCGGTGACTTGTATGCCCGTTTTATTTCGGAATTCGTTGACCATTTCTTGGAACAACGCGCTTTTGGAATAGGCTAACAGGTGTTCACCATCGCGGAAGATAAAAGGGTAGTAAGCGATGCCAAAGCGAGGGTAGCTGCGTGCGGCAAAAGAGGGGCCGCCAATCACGATGTCTACCGAACCCAAGGTCAGACCTTGGTTTAAGTCGGTTTCTTTGCCCAAGCTAGAAGCGGGGAATACTTGGATATCGAATTTGCCGTTGCTGCGCTTTTTGATTTCTTCAGCGGCCCATACCGATTCGGTGTGGTAAGGCTCTGTGGCTTCGTAGACATGGGCCCATTTGAGTTTTTGCTGGGCCAAGGACAGGTTAGGCAGACTGGCGCTCAAAGCCAGCAACACCCACAATGGGCGAAAGATTGATAAGAAACGCATGGTGCGAGCTTTCAGGAATGGGAGAGGCTTGTACGCACGATAACCTTGCGTCAAGGCAAGACTCATCCGCATAAACCCGTAGCCAAGGGCTTGGCTGCGAAGGCCTATCATCCTTGCTTGCGTCAAAGGCTTAAAAATCAGGCAAACCATGCGACTACACGGCAAACACATACTCATCACCGCTGCTGGGCAGGGCATTGGCAAGGCAACGGTGTTGGCCATGGTGGCTGAGGGTGCAACCGTTTGGGCCACCGACCTCAACCCCTTATTGCTTGAAAGTTTCAAAGGCATGGACCATGTCCACACTGCGGTGTTGGATGTGACAGACAAAGCCGCGATTCAAGCGCAAATAGCCTCTATGGATCGCATTGACGCCTTGTTCAACTGTGCAGGGTATGTGCACAGCGGCACTGCCTTGACAGCCACCGATGAAGACTGGGAAATGGCGTTCAATCTGAATGTGCGTTCGCAGTTTTGGGCGATCCAAGCCGCCTTGCCCAAAATGATTGCCCAAGGCGGGGGCAGCATCATCAACATGGCCAGCGTGGCTTCCAGTCTCAAAGGCCTGCCCAACCGATTTGTCTATGGCACCAGCAAAGCGGCAGTGATTGGTTTGACCAAAGCGGTGGCGGCAGACCATGTGCGTCAAGGTATTCGTTGCAATGCGATTTGTCCTGGCACGGTGGATACCCCTTCTTTGCAAGACCGTATCAACAGCCAAGCCGATCCGGTGCAAGCGCGCAAAGACTTCATCGCTCGCCAACCCATGGGTCGCTTGGCCCAAGCCCATGAAATCGCGCCTATCGTGGTGTTTTTGGCCAGCGACGAATCGCAATTCACCACCGGCCAAGCCTATTCGGTTGACGGCGGCATGACCATTTGAACCTCAAGGAAAAGCCATGAACCAGTTAGATATGCAAGACCGCCACGCGGTCGTCACCGGTGGTGCCAGTGGTCTGGGCTTTGCTATGGTCGAGCGCTTGCTGCGCTCAGGTGCACAAGTCACGGTGTGGGACTACGACGCGGCTGGCATGGCCAAGGCGCAAGCCGCTTTTAAACAAGCCGTGCCTGGCGCGATGGTGCACAGCGTGCAAGTCGATTTGACCCAGCACGCTGAAGTGGTGGCAGCGGTCAAGCAAAGCATTGCGTTTGCCCCTGTCGATGCCCTGGTCAACAGCGCAGGTATTTCCGGCCCCAACATGAAATCCTGGGACTACCCCTTGGACGATTGGCACAAGGTGTTTGACATCAACGTCAATGGCTTGTACTACTGTTGCCGTGAACTCGTACCCCATATGAAAGCGCGCAACTACGGGCGTATTGTGAACATCGCCTCGGTGGCGGGCAAAGACGGTAATCCCAATGCCAGTGCCTACAGTGCCAGCAAAGCTGCTGTGATTGCGCTGACCAAGTCGCTGGGCAAAGAACTGGCGGATACAGGTGTTCGTGTCAACTGCGTCACGCCTGCGGCGGTGAAGACCCCCATCTTTGATCAACTCACGCCTGAACACATACAGTTCATGCTGAGCAAAATTCCCATGGGACGCTTTGGCGCCCCCGAAGAAATTGCCGCCATGGTGGCTTGGTTGTGCACAGAAGACTGTTCTTTTTCAACCGGTGCCGTATTCGATTTGTCCGGTGGCCGTTCTACCTATTGATTTTTTTACAGGAGCAAAAATGAAACTTGTGCGCTATGGCCAAATGGGCCGCGAAAAACCCGGCCTCATCGATGCAGACGGCAAGCTGCGTGACTTAAGCCACGTGATTGCCGATGTCACGCCAGAGCACTTAAGCGACAAGGCCTTGGCCAAACTGGCGCGTATCAAGACCGCTTCTTTGCCCTTGGTCAAGGGCAAGCCGCGCATGGGTTGTCCCATCAGCCATGTGGGCAAATTCATCGCCATTGGTTTGAACTATGCCGACCATGCGGCTGAATCCAATATGCCTATCCCCAAAGAGCCTGTGGTGTTCATGAAGGCCAACAGCTGTGTACAAGGCCCTAACGACGACATCATGTTGCCTAAAGGCTCAGTCAAGTCGGACTGGGAAGTGGAGTTGGGCGTGGTCATTGGCACCCGTGCCAGCTATGTGTCGCAAGCGCAAGCGCTGAACTATGTGGCGGGCTATTGCACCATCAATGATGTGTCCGAACGCGAATACCAACTCGAGCGCGGCATGACCTGGGACAAGGGCAAGGGATGCGACACGTTTGGCCCCATTGGCCCTTGGTTGGTTACCCGCGATGAAGTGCCTCAACCTCAGCGCTTGTCCATGTGGCTCGATGTCAACGGCGTTCGCATGCAAACCGGCAACACCAAAACCATGGTCTTCAATGTAGCCAAACTCGTCAGCTACGTCAGCCAGTTCATGACCTTGATGCCCGGAGACGTCATCACCACCGGTACCCCTCCAGGGGTAGGCATGGGCATGAAGAAAAACGGCAAACCCGCGCCGGTGTTCCTCAAAGCCGGTGACACCATGTCCTTGGGCATTGAGGGCTTAGGTGAACAACACCAAAAAGTGGTAGCGTACAAAAAACATTGAAACAGGTGTGATGTGAAAAAAGCGGTTCTTGTTCTTGCCTCCTTGCTGTGGTTTGTGCACGGGACCGCCATCACCCAAACCCCAACTGACAAGCCGGTGGTGCCCCAAGAGGTTTACAAGCAACCAGTAGCAGGCTTGAGTCCCAAGCAAATGCAAGTATTCCTCAAGGGCGAGCGGGTCTTCACCAACTTTTGGATGGCAGTCAATAACCCTGTGATTCCTTTGGTGTGGGACTTGTCCCAGCCTGGCCCCGCAGGCGGTGAGTGGGGCTTGGGGCCAATGTTTTTGGCGACCAATTGCGCTTCGTGTCACCTCAATGCGGGGCGGGGCAGGGCCTTGGACGCCAGCGGTAGCTTGGCTATTCAGCATGTTTTGCGCATTTCCATTCCCGGTGATGGACCGCATGGCAGCCCCAAGCCTGATCCCAACTACGGCACAGAGATTCAAATGTTTGACACCATTACCCGCAAAGATCCCGAGGCACGGGCGGGTGAAGGCGAGGTCTTCATTGATTGGTTGGCCAAGGTATTTACCTTTCCTGACGGAGAAACACTGGAACTGCGCCAACCCAAGGTGCGTGTCGAAAAGCTCAACTTTGGCCCTTTGTCAGAAGGTGTGATGATGTCGTTGCGCAACAGCCAAGCCATGGTGGGCATGGGGTACTTGGAGGCCATTGCGGAAAAAGACATTTTGCAAGTGGCGCAGCAGCAAAAAGCACAGGGCTTGAACGGTAGACCCAACTATGTTCGCGATGACATCAATAACAAACAAGCCATGGGCCGATTTGGCTGGAAAGCCAATCAACCCAGTATTCGACAGCAAATTGCATCGGCGTTTTCGGCTGACATAGGCATTACCTCCTCGCTTTACCCTTTCCAAAATTGCACGCCCGTGCAACATGAATGCTTGGCTGCTATCAAAGGCCCTAAGCCAGAACTTCGCCCTGAGTTGTGGGATTCCATCACTTTTTGGACACAGGCTTTGGAAGTGCCAGAGCGCAGAGATACCGATAAGCCTGAGGTCAAGCGCGGTGACGCTTTGTTTGTTTCATCGGGTTGCGCCATGTGCCATGTGCCTGAGTGGCGCACTGGCAAGTACACTGCTGTGCAGCCTATTTCAAATAAGCGAATCAACCCCTACACAGATTTGCTATTGCACGATATGGGCCCAGACTTGGCCGATGGCCGTCCCGATTTCAAGGCCAGTGGCAGTGACTGGCGTACCCCACCTTTGTGGGGCATAGGTTTGTCCAAGCAGGTGAGTGCCAGCACCTCGTTTTTGCACGATGGCCGAGCGCGCAATTTGCTAGAAGCGATTGTTTGGCATGGTGGTGAGGCCAAAGCCTCGCGTGACAAATTTACCGCATTGCCCGCAGAGCAACGCAAGGACGTGATCACGTTTTTAGAGTCGCTGTAGAGCAATCCCATGACCCGCGCCGCAGGCTCGGCCTCGCCTCTCCAGGTTAACTTAGCGTGACGGTTTGAATGCCGCCCAAGCTGGGTAGCGCAAAACTCTCGGGGTCGAAAGCAGTGTCACCGTCAGGGTCAGCAACGCCTGTGGTCTTCAAGCCTTTGAAGTCAAACAAACGATGGTCAAGCAAATGCGAGGGGGCCACGTGTTGCAGTGAGTTAAACATGATGTCCAAGCGGCCAGGATGTTTTTTCTCCCATTCGCGCAGCATATCCCCCACTTGTTGGCGCTGTAGACCATCTTGGCTGCCACACAAGGTACAAGGGATGATGGGAAACGCACGGTGCGCGGCCCAGCGTTGCAAGTCGCGCTCGGCCACAAAAGCCAAGGGTCGAATCACGATGTGGTGGCCAGCGTCACTGACCAACTTGGGCGGCATGCTTTTCAACTTGCCACCAAAAAACATGTTCAAGAAAAAAGTCTGCAAGATGTCATCGCGGTGATGGCCTAAAGCAATTTTGGTGGCGCCTATTTCATCGGCAACGCGGTACAAAATGCCTCTGCGCAAGCGACTGCACAGGCTGCACATGGTTTTGCCTTCGGGGATTTTGCTCTTCACTATCGAATAGGTGTCTTGTGTTTCGATGCGAAACGGCACACCCAAAGAGCCAAGGTAATCCGGCAACACATGGGCGGGAAAGCCAGGTTGTTTTTGGTCAAGATTGACCGCGATGATGTCAAAGTGAACTGGCGCACGGGCTTTGAGCTTGAGCAAAATATCGAGCATGCCATAGCTGTCTTTGCCACCCGACATGCACACCATGACCTTGTCGCCTTCTTCAATCATGTTGTATTGAACAATGGCCTCACCCACCTGCCTACACAGGCGTTTTTCCAGTTTTTGGGTTTCGCGTTCAATCTGCATGGTTCACCATGGGCCCGCCTCCATGCGGATAGCGACTTCGCAGTCGTCAAAAATTTCAAGTTTGGTTATTTTCACCCGTACCGCTTTCACGCCGTGCAAGCCCATCAAACGGTGGCACAGTTTGCCAATCATGGTTTCCAGCAAACTGACGTGTTGGGCGGTGCATTCATCGATGATGATTTGACGCACCTTGCGGTAGTCCAGCACACGCGAGATGTCATCATCCGCTGGCAGCAGCGGTTGCTCCCCCAAGCTGAGCTCGGCATCGACTTGAATAGGTTGGGGTGCTTTTTTCTCATGCGCCAAGATGCCCAAGTCTGCATTGAAACGCAGACCGGTCAGGGACAGGGTTTGATTGCCTTTGGAGTTCATAAGGTGTTTACATCAGCGAAAAATCGCGCTCAAATTTCATCAAGTGTTGACCACCATCGACCAACAAGCTGGTACCAGTCACAGATTGATTGGTCAGTGCGAACAGCACCGTGGCTACCACGTCTTCCACGCTGGAAGCGCGTCCCAATGGAGAAAGTTTGTGCAGTTGTTCAAACTTCTCTTCACTGAGCATATGGCTGGTCAACGTCAGCCCGGGCGCCACACCCACCACCCGCAACTGCGGTGCCAAGGCCTGGGCCAGCATGGTGGTAGCGGCCTGTAAAGCGGCTTTAGAGAGGGTGTAGCTGAAAAAATCGGGGTTGTAGTTCCACAGCTTTTGGTCCAGCATATTGACCACCACGCCAGTGCTTTGGCGTTGTCTTACGTGGGCATGCAGCAACTGCGCCAAAACAATGGCCGCCCCTGTGTTGCTACGCAAATGGTCTTGCATCTGCGCATAGCCAAAATTGTCAGCGCTGTCGTGTTCAAACAAGGCGGCACTGTTGACGACGGCATCGATATGCCCCATGTGTTGCTGAACAGATTCAAACAACTGGCGCACCTGTGCTTCGTTGCTCAAGTCGGCTGCAAAAGCGGCAGCCCTTGGCGTGAAAGCGCCACAGTCTTGGGCGGTTTGCTGCGCCTCATGAACGGAATGTCGGTAGTGCACGGCCACGCGCCAACCAGCTTTGGCCAAACCCAATGCAATGGCACGGCCTAAACGTTTGCCTGCACCGGTGACCAGTACAACAGGCGAATCGGCAACAACAGTGGCAGAGGTCATGAACGACAATCTCTCAATGGAAACACAAGCAAAGAGTTTAGCGACTGCTTTAGACGCGCTGATCCAAGCGCGTTTGGCCGCCTCTGATGGTTGGTTGCCTTTTGACCGCTTCATGGCGCTGGCCTTGTACGCACCAGGCTTGGGCTATTACGCCGCAGGACAAGGTCAAATCGGCCGCATGCCGGCCCGAGGCAGTGATTTTGTCACTGCACCGGAAGTGTCTGTGTATTTTGGCCAAGCACTGGCGCGCAGTGTGGCGCAGGCATTGGCGCAGACACAAACCCATGCACTGTTGGAATTTGGCGCAGGCAACGGTACCCTGGCTGCACAGTTGTTGGAGGTCTTGGGAGACTCGGTGCAAAGCTACACCATTGTCGAAGTCTCGGGCGCTTTGCGACAACGTCAAGCCCAAACATTGGCTGCTTTTGGTTCCCGGGTTCAGTGGGTGAGTGAATTGCCTGAACAGATTGAAGCGGTGGTGATAGGTAACGAAGTGCTCGACGCCATGCCCGTGCGCCTTTTGCAACGCACAGCAGGTGTGTGGCATGAGCGTGGCGTGGTCTGGCGCGAGGCCTCACAAAACTATGCGTGGCAAGACCGTCCCACCGACGCACGTCCACCACTCGACATGGCGGGCGAACATGATTACCTGACCGAAATCCATCCTCAAGCAGAGGCTTTTGTGCGCAGTGTGGGCGAGCGCCTGCAACGCGGCGCCATGTTCTTGATCGACTATGGGTTTCCCGAGGCCGAGTACTACCATGCGCAACGCCACATGGGCACGCTGATGTGTCACCAAGCGCACCACAGTGACAGCCAACCTTTGCAAGACGTGGGCCTGAAAGACATCACTGCCCATGTGAATTTCACCGGCGTCGCTTTGGCGGCACAAGAGGCAGGTTTAGAGGTCTTGGGTTACACCAGCCAAGCGCATTTTTTGATCAACAGCGGATTGCCAGCGTTGTTAGCGCAAGCCTCTTTGGCTGACAAAGGGATGGCGCTCAAGCTGATCAACGAGCATGAGATGGGCGAGTTGTTCAAAGTGATGGCATTGGGTCGTGGCAAGGTTTGGCAGCCAATGGGTTTTGTGCAAGGCGATAGAACACACAGGTTGTAGACATATGTTTCGTTGGTTGATTGTGGTTTTCTTGGCCTTGTTGCTGATTCAAGGCATCACCCCATGGTTGGAAAAGCTGGGGTTTGGCCGTTTGCCCGGTGATTTGCGTTTTCGCTTGTTTGGACGTGAATTTTTTATTCCTTTGACCACCACCATCATTCTCAGCATGGTGTGTGCAGGGCTGTCAAAGCTGCTGTGAAACAGCTGTGTTGCTGCCAATGCGCTGTTCAACATGCGAAGGAATTGCCAGTTAACATGGGGTTCAGTTATGTGTAGACATCCCTTTCTTCATCAGCGCGGTGCGGTCAAACCCCGTTGGGTCTTGTCACTGGCAGCCCTGTTTGCCGTGGTTGCTGGAACTGTATGGTATGTCCCTGCACTGCAAAACAAGCTGGTCAGTCTGTGGACGGGTCAGGAGGCGGTCGCTCCCACCGAAGCGCGGGCTAAAAATTTCAAAGGTGGCAAAGGCGGTGGCGAAGGTTCTCGCAACACGCCTGTGCGTGTGGGCGAAGTACGTCAAATGGATATTCGTTACACCGTGCAAGCAGCCGGCACCTTGCTGGCGCTCAATACCGCAGTGGTGCGTGCCAAGGTGGATGGCGAACTCAAGGCCTTGCGGTTCACCGAAGGCCAGTATGTGCAAGCGGGGCAGTTGTTGGCCGAAATCGATGCCCGACCTTTTGAAGCGCAACTCAGCCAAGCCCAAGGGCAGTATGCCCGCGATGCAGCGCTTTTGAAAAATGCAGAGCTGGATTTGCAGCGCTACCAAGACCTGCTCAGCAAAGATGCGATTGCGCGCCAGCAGGTAGAGACGCAGGCTGCCTTGGTTCGTCAACTGCAAGGCACGGTACAAGCCGATCAGGCGCAAATCGATTTGGCCAAATTGCAACTCTCTTACACGCGCGTCACCGCAACCATCAGTGGACGTTTGGGTTTGAAGCAAGTTGAGTTGGGCAGTTTGGTGCGCTCCAGCGACCCCAATGGCTTGGTCAGCATCACCCAAACCCAGCCCATGGCCGTGGTGTTTTCCGTACCCGAGGTGCATGTGCCCATCATCATGCGCAAATTGAAAGCGGGTCAAGCCTTACCGGTTGAGGCATGGGACCGCGACCAAAAAGTACGCTTGGCCCAAGGGCGTGTCAGCACCACCGATAACGCCATCGATGTGGCGACAAGCACTTTGCGTTTGAAAGCCACTTTAGACAACCGCGACGCCAGTTTGTTCCCCAACCAATTCGCCAACATTCGATTGCAATTGGATACTGTCAAACAAGCCTTGGTGGTGCCTGCACAAGCGGTGCAACGCGGTGCTGCAGGGACGTTTGTGTATGTGGTGCAGGCTGATAACACAGTACAGGTGAAAACAGTGCAACTCGATGCGGTTGAGGGCGATTGGCAAGCGGTCAAAGGGGACTTGCAAGTAGGTCAGCAAGTGGTCACCGATGGCGCTGATCGGCTGCGCAGCGGCAGTGGCGTGGAGGTGGTGAAAGCGCCCAAGCCATGAACCTGTCGCGCCTGTTTATTTTGCGACCGGTGGCAACCTCTTTGTTGATGTTCGCTTTGTTGTTAAGCGGCGCATTGGCCTACCGGTTTTTGCCTGTGGCTTCTTTGCCGCAAATCGATTACCCCACCATACAGGTGAATACGCTTTACCCAGGTGCCAGCCCCGAGGTGATGACGTCTACCGTCACCGCGCCCCTGGAACGCCAACTCGGACAAATGCCTGGCTTAGACCAAATGACCTCGGTCAGCTCTGGCGGGGCTTCAGTGATTACCTTGCGTTTCACACTGAAACTCCCGCTGGATGTGGCAGAACAGCAGGTACAAGCAGCCATCAACGCGGCCATAGGCGTCTTGCCCAATGACCTGCCCATGCCACCCTCGTACAGCAAGGTCAACCCTGCTGATGCCCCTGTACTGACCTTGGCCATCAGCTCGCCCTCTTTGCCCATCACCCGCGTGCATGACATGGTGGAAAACCGCTTGGCCATGCGTTTGTCACAAGTGGCCGGTGTGGGTTTGGTCAGCATTGCCGGTGCGCAACGCCCTGCCGTGCGGGTACAGGTGAACAGCCAGGCATTAGGTGCAGCAGGTTTTTCGCTGGAAGATGTGCGCACCGCTATCAACCAAGCCAATGTCTCTATGGCCAAAGGCAGTTTGGACGGTGTGGCACGTGCTTCGAGTTTGGATGCCAACGACCAACTGATGTCAGCACAAGACTATGCCCAGATGGTCTTGGCCTACAAAAATGGCAATCCTTTGCGATTGCGCGATGTGGCCACCATGGTGGATGCACCCGAGAACAGCCGTTTGTCGGCTTGGGCCAATGCGCAGCCCGCTGTGGTGTTGAATATTCAGCGCCAGCCTGGTGCGAATGTGATTGATACGGTGCAAAGGGTACAGGCCTTGCTGCCTGCTTTGCGAACCACTTTGCCTGCCAGTTTGGATGTGCAGGTCATGACCGATCGCACCACCACCATTCGCGCATCCGTTCAGGATGTGCAATTCGAATTGTTGTTGTCGGTGGCTTTGGTGGTGATGGTGATTTTTGTCTTTTTGCGTAACGCCGCAGCCACCATGGTTCCTGCGGTGGTGGTGCCTTTGTCGCTGGTAGGCACCTTTGGTGTCATGTATTTGGCTGGTTTTTCCATCAACAACCTTACATTGATGGCCCTGACAGTTGCCACGGGTTTTGTGGTGGACGACGCTATCGTCATGATCGAAAACATTGCGCGGTTTTTGCAAGATCCCGACACACCACGTTCACCTGTGCAAGCGGCCATTGAGGGTGCAAAGCAAATTGGTTTCACGATTGTGTCCCTGACGTTCTCGCTGATTGCGGTGTTGATTCCTTTGTTGTTCATGGGGGATGTGGTCGGGCGCTTGTTCCATGAGTTTGCAATCACCTTGGCGGTGGCTATTTTGATTTCAGCCGTGGTCTCACTCACCCTGACCCCCATGTTGTGCGCGTATGTGTTGGGTGTTCAAAAGAACACCCCATCCACGCTGGACACCGGCGCTTGGCTAAAGCGCTTGATTGCGGTGTATGGACAGGCGTTGAACTGGGTGTTGGACCGACCCATGGCGACCTTGGCGACGTTTGCCTTCACGCTGGTGTTGACCGTGGTTGCTTACCTTGTCAGCCCCAAAGGTTTTTTCCCCTTGCAAGACACGGGCGCGGTACAAGTGATGACGCAAGCCACCCAGTCCACCTCGTTTGCGGCCATGTCAGAGCGACAACAAGCGTTGGCACGTTTGCTGTTGCAAGACCCTGCGGTGCAAAGCCTCACCTCTTTCATTGGGGTCGACGGTCCCAATGCCACTTTGAATGCAGGGCGTATGACCTTGAATTTGGTCCCCAAGGCGCAACGCCCCGAAGGCTTGGCTGCCACCATGGCGCGCCTGACGCAGGCAACCCAGGGCATCACTGGGCTGCAAGTCTATTTGCAACCTCTGCAAGATTTGACGCTGGAAGACCGTGTCTCGCGCAATGCTTATCGGTTTTTGCTGAGCGGGCCGGATAGTGAGGCACTGGGCCATTGGTCAGAACGTTTGCTTGAACGCTTGCGCAACGACACCGCATTGGCAGACGTGGCCAGTGATTACCAAGACCAAGGCTTGCAAGCCTATGTGCGTATAGACCGGGAGGCGGCAGCGCGCTTGGGTGTCACGGTCATGGCCATTGACAACGCGCTTTACAACGCTTTTGGCCAGCGTTTGGTCTCCACCATCTTCACCCAAAGCAACCAGTACCGCGTGGTATTGGAAGTTCAAGGCCAAGACCGTACAGGTCTGGATGCCTTGTCGCTGCTAAGGGTGCCTTCCGTTAGCGGTGGACAAGTGCCTTTGAGCAGCGTGGCCAAAGTGGAGGAGCGTTCTGCACTGCTCAGCATCTTGCATGTGGCGCAGTTTCCTGCGGTTACCTTGTCGTTCAAACCCGCCAGCGGTGTGGCCTTGGGTGAAGCGGTGCAAGCCATGGAACGCCATTGGCAGGCCTTGCGCCAAGAGGAAGCGGTTCCTGCGGCTATCGAAACCCGCTTCGAAGGCGCGGCATTGGCTTTTCAGGCTTCCTTGATAAACAGTTTGTGGTTGGTGCTGGCTGCGGTTGTCACCATGTACATCGTCTTGGGCGTGCTGTATGAGAGCTATGTTCACCCTCTCACGATTTTGTCCACCCTGCCATCGGCAGCCTTGGGGGCACTGTTGGCTTTGTTATTGGCTCGTATCGAGTTAGGGCTCATCGCTGTCATCGGCATTGTGCTGTTGATTGGCATCGTCAAGAAAAACGCCATCATGATGATTGACTTTGCCTTGGATGCCCAACGGCACCAAGGCTTGTCACCACGAGAGGCGATGTACCAAGCGTGTTTGTTGCGCTTTCGTCCGATTTTGATGACCACCATGTGTGCGTTGTTGGGAGCCTTGCCACTGATGTTAGGCACTGGCGTGGGCAGCGAGTTGCGTCACCCTTTGGGTGTGACTTTGGTCGGTGGTTTGGTGCTGAGCCAGTGGTTGACCTTGTTCACCACGCCCGTCATTTACCTGCAACTTGACGCTTGGTTGCAGCGCCGAACGACAGCACCATGAGCATTTCCTCTCCTTTTATCACCAGACCTGTGGCCACCACGTTGCTCAGCATGGGTATCGCATTGGCCGGTGTCTTGGCCTATGTCCAATTGCCTGTGGCACCCTTGCCTCAAGTGGATTTCCCCACCATTTCTGTACAGGCCAATTTACCTGGCGCCAGTCCCGAGACCATGGCGGCTACCGTGGCAACCCCTTTAGAGCGGGTGCTGGGCACCATTGCTGGTGTGACCGAAATGACGTCCAGCTCTTCGCAGGGCAGCACGCGTGTGACTTTGCAATTTGAATTAGACCGCGATGTCAATGGTGCGGCGCGTGATGTGCAAGCGGCCATCAATACCGCTCAACCCCTGTTACCTACGGGTATGCCCAGTCGGCCCACTTACAAAAAGGTCAATCCGGCTGACAGTCCCATGGTGGTGTTGGCACTGACCTCGGATACCTACACACGTGGGCAGATGTATGACTTGGCTTCCACCACTTTGGCCCAACGCTTGGCACAGGTGGATGGCGTGGGGCAGGTGACGCTTGGCGGTGGGGCTCTTCCTTCCGTACGTATAGAACTGGACCCTAACAAGCTCAGCAGCAGTGGCATTTCTTTGGAGATGGTGCGACTAGCGGTGGTTGCCAACAACGCCCATCGTCCGAAAGGCGTTATCGAAGATCAAAACCAAGCCTGGCAAATCGAAGCCAACGACCAAGCGCGCACGGCGCAAGACTATGCACCGCTGATCTTGCGCTATGTGAATGGACAAGCGCTTCGGTTGCAAGATGTGGCTCAGGTACAGGACTCGGTGCAAGATCTGCGTACCGATGGTGTGTCCCAAGGGCAACCTGCTGTCTTGCTGGTGTTGAATTTACAGCCTGGTGGTAATGTGATTGAAACCGTGGACAGGGTGCGGCAGATTTTGCCTATGCTGCAATCGGGTTTACCAGCTGCTGTGCAAATGACCATGGTGTTAGACCGCTCGCCAACCGTACGCGCGTCCTTGCTAGAGATACAAAAGTCGCTGGCGTTGTCTGTGGCTTTGGTGATTTTGGTGGTGGCTTTGTTTTTAAAGCGCTGGCAAACCGCGCTCATTCCTGCAGTGGCTTTGCCTTTATCCATGGCGGGAACCTGTGTGGTGATGTACCTCATGGGCTTGAGTTTGAATAACCTGACCCTCATGGCGTTGACGATTGCCACAGGGTTTGTGGTCGATGACGCCATCGTGGTCTTGGAGAACATCACACGACTGCGTGAGCGTGGCATGCCTTTGCTGCAAGCCTGTGTAGAAGGCTCACGTGAGATAGCCTTTACCGTGGTTGCTATCAGTATGTCGTTGGTGGCGGTGTTTATTCCCATTTTGTTCATGGATGGGGTGTTGGGGCGATTGTTTCGTGAGTTTGCGGTGGTGATGACAGCAGCGATTTTGGTGTCCATGCTGGTGTCCTTGACGACCACACCCATGATGTGTGCCGCTTTACTTCCGACTCAGTCCAGCCAGCCTAAACCCGTACGACGCAACTGGGGTGTGATGAGCTACCGCCTTGGCTTGTCGTGGGCATTGCGCCACCCATGGGTGATGTGGTTGGTGTTGATTGCAACGATTGCACTCAATGTGACTTTGTATCGCGCCATTCCCAAAGGGTTTTTCCCGCAGCAAGACACAGGGCGAATCAATGGCTACATCCGCGCCGATCAAAGCGCCTCTTTTCAATCTATGCAGCAGCGCTTACACACCATGCTGGCGATAGTGCAGGCCGATCCCGCGGTACTGAATGCGACGGGATTCACCGGTGAGGGGCAACGCAATGCCGCCCGCATGTTCTTGACACTCAAGCCACGGGACCAACGTGACGCCACTGCTGAGCAGGTGGTGACACGCTTACGCAAGCGACTCTCCAAGGAAGCCGGTGTGCGTTTGTTTTTGACGCCGGTGCAAGACATACGCGTAGGTGCGCGCGTGTCCAATTCGGAATATGAGTTCAGCATCAAGGCCGATGACTTGGCACAACTGCGCGAATGGGAGCCTAAGTTGCGCCGTGCGTTATCCAAACTCAAAGAATTGGAAGACGTCAGCAGCGATTACGAAGAGCGCGGCTTGCAAACCTCGGTGGTGATAGACCGTGATGCCGCTTCTCGACTGGGTCTGTCGGTGCGTGCCATCGATACGGCGTTGAGCAATGCTTTCAGTCAGCGACAAATTGGCGTCATTTACAACCCTCTGAACCAGTACAGGGTGGTCATGGAACTCGCCCCGCCTTATTTACAAAGTGCAGAGTCGCTGAAACGTTTGCAGTTCATCAATGACCGTGGCCAAGCCGTGCCTTTTTCCAATTTCGCTCACATTGAATTGACCAACACCGCGTTGTCTGTGTCGCATGAAGGCGGCGTGCCCTCAGACACCTTCAGTTTCAGTTTGGCACCTGGTGTCTCGCTGTCGCAAGCCACACAAGCCATCAACGAGGCTGTGGTGCAACTGAATATGCCAGTGTCAGTGAGAGGCAGTTTTGCGGGAACAGCCAATGCCTTTCAACGCTCGCTAGAGACCCAGCCTTTGCTGATTCTGTCGGCCTTGCTGACGTTGTATTTGGTGTTGGGCATACTTTATGAAAACCTGCTGCATCCCTTGACGATTTTGTCTACCTTGCCCTCCGCAGGCGTAGGTGCATTGTTGACGCTGATGGCCATGGACACCGAGTTCAGCATCATCGCCATGATTGGTGTGATCTTGCTCATTGGCATTGTGAAAAAGAACGCCATCTTGATGATCGACTTTGCTTTGCAACAGCAACGCCTGGGACGCAGTGCGCCGCAAGCCATTTATTTGGCGGCGCAAATGCGCTTACGCCCTATATTGATGACCACCGCGGCTGCTATGTTGGGAGCGATTCCTTTGGCTTTGGCCCATGGTGTGGGTGCCGAGTTGCGACAGCCTTTAGGCCTGGCGGTGATAGGCGGTTTGGTGCTGAGTCAACTCTTAACCCTGTTCACTACACCGATTATGTTTGTGGGCTTAGAGGCTTTGCGTCAGCGTTTCAAGGCATTCAGGCGCAGCAAAGCGGGCGTGCTAAGTTCTTCGGTTTCTGGCAAGGTGGTGGCATGAGCATACAAAGAAGAGCACATGGCCAAGCAGTCTGCACGCTGATCATCTGCGCAGGACTCTCAGGCTGTGCCAGTTGGTTCAAACCTCAGGCTTTGCACAAGCCCTCGTCGCCGCCTTTGCCTGCGTCTTTTGCGGCGCCGCAAACGCCTGCGATGCAAGGTGAGGCGGTGGACCGTGTATGGTGGACCTTGTTTCAAGATCCCTTGCTCAACGATTTGCAAGTGCAACTTGAAACAGGCAATGTGAATTTGCAACTGTTATCCGCCAAGGTGCGCCAAGCCCAAGCCAGTGTGGCCGCAGCCCAAGCCAGTTTGTCGCCCAGTGTTTCGTTGAATACGGGTGCAGCCCGTTCGGTCAGCAGCGCTGGTGGTACCTCCTCAAACAGCGTCAGCCTAGGTATACCTTTGACCTGGGAGTGGGATGTTTGGGGCCGTATCGATTGGCAAACCCAAGCGGCCAAAGCCAACGTATTGGCCAGCCAAGAAGACTTGGCACTGGCGCGCTTGTCAGCGCAAGCCACCTTGGTGCAAACTTACATGGCCTTGCGCACAGCCGAGAGACAACAAGCCGTGTTGCAATCTGCTCAAGCAGCTTATGCACGGGCTTTGACGTTGACGCGTTACCGCTACGAGGCGGGTGTGGTGTCCGCCGCGGATGTGGCACAAGCCGAGTCGCAATGGCAAAGCGCGATGGCGCAACGCATCGATGTTGAAACCACGCGTCAACAATTGCAGCACAGTTTGGCGGTTTTGTTGGGGCTGGCGCCTTCAGCCCTGCAATTACCCCCTTCGCAGGCTTTACCTGCATTGCCTGCACTGCCTGTTTTGTTACCAGCGTCTTTGTTGCAACGCCGCCCTGATGTGCGTGCGGCAGACATGCGGGTGAAGGCCGCGCAAGCGCAACTGGGTGTGGCGCAGACCGCTTTTTTTCCGACCTTCAGCTTTGCTGCCAGCACCGGTTACAAAAGTACCGAGTTGGCCAACTTGCTGAGTGCCTCATCGCGTTTGTGGTCGTTGGGGCCGTCTGCAGCTTTGTCTTTGTTGGATGGGGGACAGCGGCAAGCCGCCCAAGATGATGCGCGGGCTGCTTTGGAAGTGGCCGTGCTCAGCTACCAGCAAACCGTGTTGAACATATTGCAAGAGGTGGAAGACAACTTGGTAGCCGCCCATCAGTTGCAAGCACAAGAGGCTGCGCAAGAGCAGGCTTTGCAAGCGGCCGAGCGTAATTTGCGCATTGCCGAGGCGCAGTACGCTGCTGGTACGGTCAGCTTTTTGAATGTGGTCACAGCCCAAGCCAGCGCATTGACAGCACAGCGCAATTTGCTGGATGTGCAAAGTCGCCGCGCTTTGGCTGTAACGCAACTCTTAAAGAATTTAGCGGGACGTTGGGACGCCGAGTCAAGCGCCAAGTAATCAGCGGGCCATGGCTGCTTTAAGGGCAAGCACGCGGGCTGCATCAATGTGTTGGCCTATGTGCGGACCCTTCAGACCTTGTTGCATGGCTTGGTCCGACAGCGCGGTGGCGTCCACTGACAAGGCGGCTTTGAGCAAACCGCTCAGATGAGCCGCTTGCGGGTAAGCCCGCTCTTGCAGGCCCAGTCTTCCGCGGGCATCGCATTCACAGGCTTGCAAGACTTGTGCGAAACGCTCGGGGCGTCGCAGGGCATCGCAACGCACCAGCAAGCGAAGCACTGCTTCTGCGCTCAAGCCCAAACAACCGTGGATATGCCCGTGTTCACGCGCCACCACCTCGGCCAGTTCTTTGCATTGTTGTGGCACCCGTAAGCGTTCGCACACCGCCCGCAGCAGTTTCACGCTGCGCCCTTCATGGCCGATATGGCGTGGCAAAGCGCTTTGGTGGGTGTTGCCCTTGCCCAAATCGTGGCACAGGGCGGCAAAGCGCACTTCCAGCGGCATGTTCACGCGAGCGCATTGGTCTAACACCATCTCCAGATGCACGCCGGTGTCCACCTCGGGGTGGTGTTCCACCGGTTGAGGCACGCCGTACAAGCGAGCCACTTCAGGCAACACAACGGCTAAGGCCCCGCACTCGCGCAACACCTGCAACATGCGTGAGGGTTGCTGGCACATCAAGCCCTTTGCCAGTTCTTGCCACACACGCTCAGCCACCAAGGCTTTGACCTCACCGTCTTGCACCATCTCCACCATCATTGCTTGGGTCTCGGGGGCAACTTGAAAATGAGGAAAGCGCGCGGCAAACCGCGCCAAGCGCAAGATGCGCACAGGGTCTTCCCGAAAGGCCAAACTGACATGGCGCAGCACACCTTGTTGTAAATCACGCTCGCCACCATAGGGGTCTGTCAGTTGACCTTGTGGGTCTTGGGCGATGGCGTTGATGGTGAGGTCGCGCCGCGCCAAGTCTTGTTCCAACGTGACATCGGGCGCGGCATGCACCACAAAACCTTTGTAGCCGGGTGCGGTCTTGCGCTCCGTTCGCGCCAATGCATACTCTTCTTTGGATTGCGGGTGTAAGAACACGGGAAAGTCTTTGCCTACAGGAATAAAGCCTTTGGCCAGCATGTCTTCGGGCGTGCTGCCCACCACCACCCAATCACGGTCGCTGCCCTGTATGCCTAATAACGTATCGCGTACCGCACCACCGACCAGATAAGTCTGCACAGGTCTCAAACCAAGGGAAAGACGCTGGCCAAGGTAGCGGGTGTGGCCACACCCAAGGCGGCCAAGCCCAGTGCTTGACCACGCAAAATGTTGTCGACTTGCATAGAAGCCAGATTGTCTCGGCTCATCAAAGGGGGACCTGGTAAATGTTCCATCAACCATGCTTGGGCGTAAGCCAAGGGTTGGGCCAAAGGAATCACCCAGCGCGGGTGCTGTGCCCATATGCCTGCGTGTTCAACCAACTGCTGCAAAGTGAAGATTTGCGGCCCTGCCAACTCATAGATATGACCTGCGGTGCTGAGGTGTTGCACCGCATACAGCAAGGCTTGCGCGACATCGCAAACCCATACCGGTTGAAATCGGGTGTGCGCACCGGCCAGCGGCACCACAGGCGCCAAGGCTTGCAATTTGGCAAACACATTGATGAAGGCGTCGTCTTCACCAAAGATCACGCTGGGGCGAAGCAACGTCAAAGCCAATCCTTGGGCTATATGGCCTTGTAAAACGAGCTCACCGCGTGCTTTGCTGCGTTGGTACATCGACGGGGCGTTCACATCCGCACCCAAAGCGCTGATATGCAGCAGTCGCTTCACACCAGCAGCCAAACAGGCTTTGGCCAACAGCATGGGCAGTTGCACATGGGCTTTGTCGAATTCAGCCTCGGTGCCATGCAAGATGGCAATCAGGTTGATGACTGCATCATGCCCGGGCAGCAAGGCGGCCAATTGCACGGGGTCATGAACATCGGCTTGCACCACCGACACCATGGGCAGCATTTGCACCGAACGCGCTGGCACGCGACGTGTTGGCACTGTGATGTGCATACCTGCGCGGTTCAAAGCCTCGCATACATGCCGGCCTACAAAACCGCTTCCACCTAAGACCAATATGTTTTCCATGTCCCAGACTGTAGCGGTATTGCGCCAACCCTGAAAGAGATAATGCGCGCATGAATCAACTCGATGCCCTAAAGCAGTTCACTACCGTAGTGGCCGACACCGGCGACTTCAGGCAAATTGCCCAATACCAACCGACAGATGCCACCACCAACCCATCGCTCATTCTGAAAGCGGTCCAAATGCCGGTCTACCATGCCTTGCTGGACGAAACCTTGGCACAGTATCCCAAGGCAGCGTTGGATGAAACCATGGACCGTTTGTTGGTGCGCTTTGGGGTGGAATTGTTGTCCTTGCTCCCTGGGCGTGTGTCTACTGAAGTCGATGCCCGCTTGAGTTTTGACAGAGATGCCACCATCGCACGCGCCAGGCGCATTACCCAGTTGTACCAAGCGCAAGGCATAGACACTGAAAAACGGGTGCTCATCAAAATCGCCGCCACTTGGGAAGGCATACAAGCCGCTCAAGTGTTGGAGTTTGAAGGCATTCACACCAACCTCACCTTGTTGTTTGCTTTTACGCAGGCGGTGGCTTGTGCTCAGGCGGGCGTGAAGCTTATTTCTCCTTTTGTCGGACGTATTTACGACTGGCACAAAAAAGCCGCGGGTTCAGCTTGGGACGAGGCTGCGCATGCGGGTGAAAACGACCCTGGCGTGCAAAGCGTTCGCCAGATTTACAACTACTACAAGCAGCATGGTGTCACGACCGAGGTCATGGGCGCGAGTTTTCGCAACTTAGGGCAAATCACTGCCTTGGCGGGTTGCGATTTATTGACCATCGCCCCCGAGTTGCTGGCGCAGTTGCAAGCGCAGACGACGCCCTTGACTGCTGCGCTGAGTGTGGCGCAAGCACATGCCTCAGCCATGGCGCAAGTCACGTTGAACGAGATGCAATTTCGTTTTGCTTTGAATGAAGACGTGATGGCCACCGACAAATTGGCTGAAGGCATACGCGCTTTTTGCGTCGATGCGCGAAAACTGGATGCACTGATGAAGATTTAAGCGAAGCGGTCCACTGCCACGCCTTTATCAAAGCGCAACGGTGGGTGTTTGACACGGCGTGGCTCTTCGCGCAGACATGTTGCAGGCGTGGCATGTCGTGGTCCCCAAGCGAAACCCAGCACACAGCCGTCATCTGGCCGGCTGGGCGTCTTCAAGGTCTGTAGCGACCGGATGTCTTGGAGTACGATAGGTTTCATCAACCTGAGATGAAAATGAAAGTACTCAAATATTAATCTATAAATACTTTTATCAGTTATTTAATGGTTAATTTTTTGTGATTTTTGTATTTTTATTCATACAAAATATTTATTTTTGATGCAAATTTTCACAAGCGTCTTTGCGATCATGGGGTGGCGTCAACCATACATAGTCGGCTTGGGAAGTCAGTTCAGCTAAAAAAGCCTGTTTTTCAACATTGGGCCTTGACTCGTCCCACTCCATGAACAACACACTGACGCTGCGCAGTTGGGGAGCCACTTTGTAAACAACAAAGGGCACGCCTAAATGCTTCCATGCGTGGCCATTGCCAGCAACCACAATGCTTGGCAGGTGTGCGAGTGCAACTTCAGCCATGGCGGCATCGCGTCCGCGTTGCACCGCAGCCATGCCTTCAAACATCGTTTTTGGCATGGCGCCACAGTGCCCTTGGTCGATTTCCTCCTCCAGGGCCTGGCGTTGCTGTGTGCCAAAAGGGGCTTTAGCCAACAGCGTTCGCACGGGTTCGGGCAGGCTTTGGCCCTGGGTTTTGAACACCTCCTTGATGGACTCCCCAGGCAAATTGCCACCTATAAGAGGCATCTTCATTGCCTTAACCGATTCAAACAAGGGTTGGTGCAAAGGCCAGCCCCAGCCCTCGCCGTCAAAGCCAGCTGCTTCTAGACCTGTCAGTAACTCGGCTTGGGGTTCAAAACGCTCACGCCAGTTGAGGTGCTCAGCCACCACCGTCTTACTCCCGACAGGCAGTTGGCGCAGCAATTCACCGCGTAGTTGGTGGTGGCGCGGGTTGTCGTGAATTTCGCCCAGAACGGTGATATCGCTATTGGCCAAGACGGATATGAGCGCGGGCACGCTCACTGTTGAGCCATCAGCCATCGCAAAAAGTGATTCACGCGCACGAATCAGCTCTTGTGCACAGGTATTGCCCAGGAGGAAAAGGTAAGCGAGAACTGCGGGTAAGAAACCACGTTTGAGAAAGCTTGTGTATGTCATACATAGACCATAACAAAACAAGCGGATTACCCAAAATAAACCTGCAAAAAAACCCCGCAAGGCGCAAACCATGCGGGGTTTTGGCAGTTTGACGCAAAAGCGTCTCAGGCAAGAAGCAATTACATGCCCATGCCGCCCATGCCGCCCATACCACCCATGTCGCCACCACCCATGCCGCCCATAGGAGCGTCTTCTTTGGGTGCTTCAGCGATCATGGCTTCGGTGGTCAACATCAAAGAAGCCACAGAGGCTGCGTTTTGCAGCGCGGTGCGGGTCACTTTGGTGGGGTCCAAGATACCCATTTCGATCATGTCGCCATAGGTGTC
>DAIQOH010000013.1:0-3792 GCA_036787995.1 Limnohabitans sp.
CCACACCACCAAGCTGACCCAGCGGTAGGTGTACATGCGGTTTTTCAGCAAGCCGGCCAAAGGGATGCACAAAGGCAAAGCCTTTAATACCAGCCAAGAGCCGCTTGGGCGTAATGGGGCCAGCCACAACTCCCACAAAAGAGAAAGCAGTATCAAGCCGATAAGACTGCCTACAGCCAATGTGCGGCTTAGGCGAACATGCCATAGGGCTTGGGCGGTGGGTGAGGACAGGGATGGCATGATAGAGACCATGATTCTCTCGCAACTCCTCGCGCTTGGGCAAAAGCTGGCGCATTTCCCTTGGCAACGTGCGGCGCGTCGTTTGGCGCACCGTTTTGCCGATGACCGTTTGGGGCAAACCGCGGGTGCGCTCACCTTTACCACCTTGATTGCCTTGGTACCGCTATTGACCGTGGCGTTGGCAGTGGTGACCGCGTTTCCCATCTTTGACCAATTTCAAACCGTGTTGCAGCGCTGGCTGGTCGAGAGCCTGATTCCCGAGTCCATTTCGCGCCAAGTGTTGGGCTATCTCACCCAGTTCACCACCAAAGCCAGTCGCTTGGGCAGCTTTGGTTTTGCGGCGCTGATGGTGTCTGCGGTGGCCTTGGTGCTCACCATTGATCGCAGCCTCAACACCATTTGGCGGGTGCGTCAGCAACGCGCTTGGGGTCAACGCCTGTTGTTGTACTGGGCTACATTGACTTTGGGCCCTGTGTTGGTGGCGGCAGGATTGGTGACCATGGCCTCGGTGATTACCTGGTCGGGTGGGTCGTTGCGTTACCAAGGGCCGGGGGTGAAACTGGCTTTGGATGTGTTGGAGTTTGGGTTGTTGTGGGGCGGTATCACCGCTTTGTACCGCTTTGTGCCCAACACCTATGTGGCTTGGCGTCCCTTGTTGGTAGGCGCTTTTGTGACGGCGTTGGTGCTAGAGGCTGCGCGCAGTGGATTGGCGTTTTATTTGTCCAATATGCCAACCTTTTCGTTGGTGTATGGCACCTTTGCTACTGTGCCGATTTTGTTGGTGTGGATTTACACCACCTGGGTGGTGGTGTTGTTAGGCGCTGTGTTGGTGGCGAGTTGGCCAAGCCTTGCGCAAGACCTTCCAGACGAACAAGACGCGCAAGCAGGACGAACATTTGCGCTGGCCTTGGGGTGCTTGCGCTTGTTACACCAAGCCAGGGCGCAAAGCGCCGGTGGTTTGAATGCACAGCAACTGGCGCAGCGTTCGACGGCTGGTCTGTGGGAAGTGCAAGAAGTGCTTGGGTTTTTGGTTCAACTGGATTGGGTAGGGCGATTGAATGAGCACCACAACCCACGCTATGTGCTGCTGGTGGATGTAGCGACCACCCCTGCCGCACCCTTGATCGATCACTGCTTGCTTGCAGATACCGCCCATACCCAAGCTGTGTGGGCGATGTGGCAAAACTGGCGCTTGTCTGCGTTACTTTAATCGGGGTCAGATCCCAATTCATTCGGATGGCAAACAAATCTGTTGATGTATGTGTACTGGGCGCAGGCATTGTGGGCTTGAGCTTGGCGCTGAAGTTGCAAGAACGTGGCCGCGAAGTGGTCCTGGTCGACCGCGCACAGCCCGGTGCCGCTACCAGCTTTGGCAATGCCGGCTTGATCGAGCGCAGCACGGTGTTTCCTTATGCCTTTCCACGCGATTTCAAAACCTTGTTGGCCTATGTCTTGGGACAACGCACAGCTGCTCACTACCACTGGCGTGCTTTGCCTTTTTTGTTGCCATGGATGTGGCGTTACTGGCAGCATTCTTCGCCAATGCTGTATCCCCTTGCTATTGCTGGCGCACTGCCATTGATAGAACACAGCTGGCGCGAGCACCAACCGCTCATCGCAGCCGCAGGGGCGCAAGGTTTGGTGAATGCGCGAGGGTGGATCAAGGTGTTTCGCACCCAGGAAAGTGCCAACGAAAGCCTGGCCATGGCCGAGCAAAGCCGTGCTTATGGCGTGACTGCACATGCCTTGTCTGCGGCAGAGCTGCTGGCCAAAGAGCCTGCGCTGCTAAACGTGGTGCTCGGTGGCGTGCACTACCCCGATGCGCGCCAGATCCAAGACCCGCAAGCCTTGTCTACGGCTTACTTACGTTTGTTCGAGCAGCGGGGTGGGCGCTTTGTTCAGGGGGATGCGCGAAGCTTGCAGGCTGAAGTCCTAGGGTGGTCTGTGCAGACCGAGGCAGGGCGTTTGATTGCCCCTCAAACCGTCCTGGCCTTGGGACCATGGGGTGAGGACATGGCGCGTCAACTCGGTTACCGTTTGCCGATGGGACGAAAGCGCGGTTATCACATGCACTTCCGTGCGTCAGGAGCGAGCCTGCAGCACACCATCGTGGATGTTGAAAACGGCTATGCGATTGCACCCATGGGACGAGGTTTGCGCTTAACCACAGGCGCAGAGTTTGCGCTGCGCGATGCGCCCCCCACCCCCGTGCAACTTGCGCGTATCGAGCCTAAGGCGCGTGGTTTAACCCATTTAGGTGAACGCTTAGACAACAAGCCTTGGCTAGGGTCGCGCCCTTGCACACCCGATATGCTGCCTTTGGTAGGTCCTGCACCCCTGCATCCCGGCTTATGGTTCAGCTTCGGCCATGCTCACCATGGTCTCACCCAAGCTGCTTCCAGCGGGAGGTTGCTTGCCGAAATGATGTGTGGCGAGGCACCTTATACCGACCCAAGGCCTTATCGGGTCGAGAGGTTCGGCGCTTAGATTGCTGGGTCGCTTAGCTCTTCGCCATGACGGTTAGCGCAAAAAGCGCTTCAGCGCATCCAAGGTCTCATCTGGCGACTCGCTCATTTGATGGTGACCATGGGGAATCGTCACCACCTGCAGTTGTGTGCCGCTTTCCTTGGCTTGCGCGATCAGCGGTTGCGCGTTTTTGGGCGTGGTCATTTGGTCGGACTTCCCCAGCACCATCAGCACAGGGCAGGTGACTGCAGCCATGGCTTGCAAACCTTGGTCGTAGTTGTTGCAGGCGTTAAAGCCGGTATGAAACACATTGACGGTTTTGTTGCTGGCCAACACCCGTCGCCCCAAGGCCAAGCTCGCGCCAAACACCCACGACCCTGCACCCGAGGGCGGCGCCAAGGTGGCGCGTGAAAACACATTGGTCATGTGCAAGGCCTTTTCAGGCTCGTTGAGGGAGGCATCCAGCAGTGTTTGCGACACCTTCATGGGATAAGCGGTACCGACCATCGCCAAATGGCTGATGCGCTTGCCCAGGTTGGCCGCGGTTTGCAGGGCGATGAGCGAACCAAAGCTGTGGCCCACCAAGGCGGCTTGTTGCACACCTTGGACGTCCAGCAAGGCTTGGATGAACTGCGCGGCGTCTTGCACCGTGGCGGGAGGTGCACCCGCGCTTCGGCAATGCCCTGGTAAGTCGATGGCCAACACATTCCAACCGTGGTTGGCCAAATAGCGGCTTTGCAGTGCCCACACACTGTGGTCGCACAGCACACCGTGGATCAACACGACAGTGCGTTGCGCGGGGTTGAAGTCTTTTCCGCCTGTGTAGGCGTAGGTCTTGTGGCCGGTCACATCCATGTACATAACGGCTCCTTAGGCTGCTTTTTCAGCGGCTTTAAGAGCACGCTTCAAATCGTCGATCAAATCATCGGCGTCTTCCAAGCCCACCGACAAACGGATGGTGCCAGCGCCTATGCCGGCTTGCGCCAAGGCCTCGTCGCTCATGCGGAAATGCGTGGTGCTGGCGGGGGGGATCACCAGCGATTTGCTGTCGCCCACATTGGCCAAGTGGCTGAAAATTTTCAAGGC
>DAIQOH010000013.1:3892-8822 GCA_036787995.1 Limnohabitans sp.
GTGGCGATGGCGCCAATGCCGCCCTCAAGCGCAGCGATACGCTGCTCGAACACCGCAGTGGTGGGGTTGCTGATGCGGCTGTAAACATGACCGGCGCTTTCCAAATTGAAAAGGGCTGCCGCTTGGTCGGACGACTCGAACACAAATGACGTGGTCAGGTGAATCGGCACAGCGCGGGCGCCGGTGGCTGGGTCAGGCTGACTGCCTGCGTGCAGGGTCAGCGTGTCGAAATGGGGATCGGCGTATCCGGTCATGGTGTTCTCGTTCCTACGGTGTACCAAATGCAGATTGTGGGCTATATTGAAAGCCATGCCAGCCGCGCTGGCGTGAAGAGGAAATCCATGAAAGTCAGTGACATTCTTCGCCTCAAAGGCAATACGCTTTACACCACCCCACCCTTAGCACCTTTGGCCGATGCGGTGAAAACCATGGCTGAGCATGATTTGGGCTCCATGTTGGTCATGGACCATGGGGACTTGGTGGGCATACTCACCTTCCGTGAAGTGATTTTGGCGCTCCATGGCAATGGCGGCACCCTGGGGGACGCCACCGTGCGAAGTGCCATGGACGACCACCCCATCACTTGTTCACCCGACACCGAACTCGACGAGGTGCGTCGCATGATGCTCGAGCGTCATGCCCGTTACCTGCCGGTGCTGAGTAAGCGCGAGCTGATGGGGGTGGTGAGCTTTTACGATGTGGCCAAAGCCGTGGTGGACAGCCAAAACTTCGAAAATCAAATGCTCAAGGCTTATATTCGAGATTGGCCGGCCGAGAAAGAGGGTGAGAAAGCCAATTAAACGGGGTCAGATTCCCATTTTTGATCTCAAAGCCTCTCAGGGATAATCCCCTACATGAGCGGCAACACCTTCGGAACACTATTCACCGTCACCAACTTTGGTGAATCCCACGGCCCGGCCATTGGCTGCGTGATTGACGGCTGCCCACCGGGCATGGCTTTGAGCGAGGCCGACATACAGCACGACCTGGACCGCCGACGCCCCGGCACCAGTCGCCATGTGACGCAACGCCAAGAACCTGACCAAGTGCAAATCTTGAGTGGTGTCTACCAAGGCGTGACCACCGGCACGCCCATAGCCTTGCTGATTCACAACACCGACCAACGCAGCAAAGACTACAGCGACATCTTGCAAACCTTCAGGCCCGGTCACGCCGACTACACCTACACCCAGAAATACGGTGTGCGCGACCCGCGTGGGGGTGGGCGTTCTTCGGCGCGACTCACCGCACCCACCGTGGCCGCAGGTGCAGTGGCGAAAAAATGGTTGAAAAACAAATACGGCACCCACTTCATCGGTTGCATGACGCAATTGGGTGAGCACCCCATCGTGTTTGAAGATTGGACACATGTGCCCCACAACCCGTTTTACGCGCCCATCGCCGACGTGGCACATTTAGAGGACTACATGGACAGCTTGCGCAAAGCGGGCGACTCCTGCGGCGCTCGCATCCGGGTCGTGGCCAAAGGCATGCCAGTGGGTTTGGGGCAACCCATATACGACCGGCTTGACGCCGACATTGCTTACGCCATGATGGGTTTGAACGCGGTCAAAGGCGTTGAAATCGGTGCAGGTTTCGCCAGCGTTGCCCAACTGGGTTCAACCCACGGCGACAGTTTGACGCCCCAGGGTTTTGCCAACAACAACGCCGGTGGCGTGTTGGGGGGCATCAGCACGGGGCAAGACTTGGAGGTGAGCATCGCCATCAAGCCCACCAGTTCCATCCTCACGCCACGCGACAGCATCGACAGCGAAGGCCAAGCAGTACAGGTGCAAACCAAGGGCCGCCACGACCCTTGCGTGGGCATACGCGCTACGCCCATTGCCGAAGCGCTGCTGGCATTGGTGGTGATGGACCATGCGCTGCTGCACCGGGCGCAATGTGGCGATGTGGTCATGCCGCTGGCCCCCCTTCCTGCGCAACGCGGCGATTGATCCTATGAACACAGACGCAGCGCCGCGGGTCTCGCGGCGTCAACTGGTGCCGTTTGCTGCACTCTCAGCCAGTTACTTCGCGCACATTGGTTTTTTTAACCCCTATTTGCCTTTGTGGTTGAAACACCTGGGCCTGAGCTTGTGGATGATTGGTTTGCTTACCTCGATGCAAGCGGTGACACGGGTGTTTGCGCCTTACCTGTGGGGGTGGCTGAGCGACCGCAGCGGTGAACGTGTTCCCTTGATGCGTTGGTGTGCAGGCATGGCCTTGTTGTGCTCCATCGGCCTGTTGTTCAGCGACGCACCGTGGTGGTTGGCAGCGGTCTTGTTTTTGATGTTCACCCACACCAGCGCCATGATGCCCATGAGTGAAGCTGCCATGGCGCATTTGGTCAGTCACCAAGGGGCACTGGATGTGCGTCGCTATGGGCGTATTCGTTTATGGGGATCGGTGGGTTTTTTGGTCACGGTGTTTGTCTCAGGCCACTGGTTTGAAGCGCATGGCATGGCTGACTTCCCTGTGTGGACAGTGATGACCTTGGTGGCCATCAACCTGAGTGTGTGGAGCCTGCCTAATGTGCGTGAAGCTGCCCATGCGGTGAATGGCCAAGCGGGGTTTGGCAAAGTACTGCGCCAACCGCAAACCCTGTGGTTTTTCGCCACGTTGTTTTTCCATGTGCTTTCCCATGTGGCCATTTACACGTTTTTTTCTTTGTACTTGGATGAACTCGGCTATGGCAAAGACATGATTGGCGTGTTGTGGGCGGTGTCCGTCATTGTCGAAATCATCGGTTTCTTCACCCAAAGTCGCTGGTTGCACTGGCTGAGCTTGCCCGCATGGTTGTGTGTCTGCACCGGCTTGATGGGCCTTCGCATGGGGATGACCGCTTGGTACGGCCAATGCTTACCGGTGCTGCTGTTAGCGCAGTGCCTGCATGTGTTTACCTTTGCTATTCAACACACAGTGTGTATCGCTTGGCTGTCGCAGCATTTCCCCGGGCGGTTAAGGGGCAGAGGGCAGGCCTTGTACGCGGTGATCGGCTATGGTTTTACAGGGGTCATGGGGGCTTTGGGTGGTGCGGCACTCAGCACCCGATTCGGTTTGCAAACGGTATTTCTGGCGGCCATCCCCGTGGCCTTGATGGCATTGGTGTGCGCCTTGGGTTTGCTCAGAGCCTCACGCAGGCATGCGATCTAATTGAAATATTGCTCACTTTAATCCTGTTCATCTTGAACAGGACAGGGAAATTAGGTACATCTCGCGCAAGGAGATGTCATGCCTCACACGCACATCTTGATCATCGAAGACCCCCCTTTGATGGCCGACGCCATCGCTGTGTCGGTGAAAAGCTGTTTGCCTTACGCGCAATGCGTCTTGGCGCATCGTCTTCAAACCGCGCTTGAATTCTTGTCTTTACCCATACCCTGGGCTTTGGTCTTGGTCGATTTGAATTTGCCAGACTCCGAGGGTCTGCAAACTTTGTACGCGGTGTGCGAGTTGCGCAGCCAAGGCGCATTGATGGTGCTCTCGGCTTTGCAAGACTTGGAGGTGCAAGAGGCCTGTATCGCCAATGGCGTGGTGTTTCTCAACAAAGCCTTGCCCTCCAGTGCTGTTTTGGCAGCATTGCTCAATGCTTTGCATAAGGATTTGTCGTTCCCAGCTGAGCCTTTGCTAACGCAGGAAGCGCCTGTTCCTCAGGGTATGCCAAGTTTGTCGACGCAGCAACGTTTGGTTCTAGCGCAGCTGTCCAAGGGGTGGACCAGCCGCCGTATTGCCCATCAATTGCAATTAAGCGAAGCCACCATCAAAAGCCACACCCGAGAAGTCTTGCGCAAGCTGAGAGTTGAAAACCGTACCCAGGCCAGTCAGTTGTACCTGCAATGGTTACTACAGAAAGCTTCCGATGTTTAGGGTCGTGCTTATCGGTTTCGCTTGCGCAGCCTTTCAGGCAAGGGAACCGCGATTGGCGTGGGCTTGCGGTTAACATCGCCTCGCCCCATTGAAGCAAGGAACACCTTATGTCAGCCGCTTACATCATTGTCGACACCTTAATTACCAACGACGAAGAAATGGAAAAGTACAAGCTGTTGGCCAAACCCTTGGTCGAGAGCTTTGGCGGCGAGTATTTGGCGCGAGGCGGGCGTTTGGTGGTGAAAGAAAACCAGCTATGGTCGCCCACCCGTTTGGTGCTTTTGCGGTTTCCATCGATGGCGCAGGCACAGGTTTTTTACGACTCACCCGAGTACCAGCAGATTTTGCCTATCAGCCAAAGTTGCACCCAACGCACCTTGGTGATGTTGGAAGGGCTGTAGACCCATTGACTTTGAATCAGGCTTTCAATCGCGGGGTCTGAAGCTGAACACCAGCCGCGTTGGCACACTGCCGTCTATATCTCTGGGCAAAATTTCGGTTTTACGCAGACCATTCACCACCGCCTCATCCCAGGCTTTGTTACCGCTGGACTTGACCAAGTTCACATCTTCAATTTTGCCGCTGGGGCTGCAGGTCACTTCCACATCTGCCGTGGGATTTCCCACAACGGTTTGCAACAAAGCATCAGGAAATGTGATGTTGGGTTTGACTTTGGCACGCAAGCGGCCGATATAGCCAGCCGAGGGGCCGCTGGGTTTGGGCGCAACCCCCGTGTCCACAGGTGTACCCACCGACCCTGCCATGGATTGCAAGCGTTTCACCGCGGCTTGGTGGCGTTCCTCTGCCTCTTTGGCCTCTTGTTTTTCTTGTGCCTTGCGCTTTTCTTGCGCCTGTTGCTGTTTTTCTTCAGCTGGTTTCTTCTTCAACTTGTCAATGGCGATTTGTGGTTCAACAACAGGTTTAGGCGCTTGTGTCGGTTTGGCAACTGGTGGTTTGGGGGCAGGTGGTTCGGGCAGTGGCGGCGTTTCGATGGCTGGGGACACTTCAGGCTCAGGCGGGGCCTCGACCTTGGCGGCAACGGGCTGGGGAACAGCAGACCATA
>DAIQOH010000013.1:8922-31782 GCA_036787995.1 Limnohabitans sp.
AATTTGTTTGTCGGCGCTGATCACAACAGGTGTCGCTGCATTGCCAGCTTGCAGTTGCAAGGCCATGGCAGCAACGTTGTCCATGGTGGCGCTTTGTTTGGTGTCTGTACCGGGTGCATGTGAGGCACTGCGCGACTTCACTGTGATTTTGAGTTTTTTATCTATCTCTACCGTGATGACTTGATCGGGCGCAGCGCTGGCTTTGCCCACTGTCGGTATGTCAATCATGCTGGGAGCCATCAAGGGTGCAGTCACCATGAAGATGATGAGCAGCACCAGCATCACATCAATAAATGGCACCATATTGATGTCGCTCATGGTGCGACGTCGCATGCTACGGGGTATGGATGAAGACATGGGCCAGTCTCGCCTTAACGTGTCAGCGTGGTGCCCTGCGCACCCACATTGCGTTGCAAGATATTCGAGAACTCTTCAATGAAGGTTTCAAGCCGATTGGCCACGCGATCTATATCGCGTGAAAAACGGTTAAAGGCCAACACCGCAGGAATGGCCGCAAACAAACCAATGGCAGTGGCCACCAGTGCTTCGGCAATACCAGGCGCAACCTTGGCCAAAGTGACTTGCTGCATTTGGGCCAAGCCTGTGAACGCATGCATGATGCCCCACACGGTGCCAAACAAACCCACATAAGGTGAGACTGAACCCACCGAGGCCAACATGGATAAATTGGATTCAATCGCGTCCATTTCACGTTGCAGGCTGGCGCGCATGGCGCGACGCGCGCCATCCATCAAGAGTCCGCTGTCGGTGATGCGGCGTTCGCGCAGCTTCTGGTATTCGCGCATGCCGCTGGCAAAAATACGTTCCATGGGACCGGCCAGCTTGGCATTTTGCTGGGCCGCTGCAAACAGCTCTTGCAGGCTTTTGCCAGACCAAAACTCGCGCTCAAACTCGTCGTTTAAACGCCGTACATCACCTAAGGACAAGAGCTTGCGAAAAATAGCGGTCCAACTCAGCAGGGACACCAGTAACAACAGCAGAACTACCGCTTGTACCACCCAACTGGCATTGAGCAGCAAGTGAACAATGGAAAACTCTTGGGTCATATCAAACGCTCCAAAATGGAAGAAGGGATTCGGTCTGGCTTGAGACTGATGGCCTGCACCCAGCCAATGCGAATCGTACCTTCGCAAAGCAGGACAGGTGTGGCGGCGTTTCGCCAAGCTTGTTGGGTAATCACCAAGCTGGAACGGCCTTTGTTAAGCATGCTGGCGTTGACGGTTAACAAATCGTCCAATTGCGCCGGGCGGTGGTATTTCAGCTGGGTTTCAACCACCACAAACATGCCACCTGTAGCTTCACGCAGTGCTTGTTGTTCGATGCCCAAATGCCTTAGCCACTCGGTGCGTGCACGCTCAAAAAACTTTAAATAGTTGGCATAAAAAACAATGCCACCAGCGTCGGTATCTTCCCAGTACACGCGAATTGGAAAATCAAAACTCATGCAGCCTCCAAAAGACTTTGTATACGCTTAGCTGCCGTGTTTAAGTCTTGTAAAGAAGACGCAGTGGAGAAACGCACATAGTCTCCTGGGGTATGTACACCAAAGTCGCGTCCTGGTGTGACAGCCACATGGGCATATTGCATCAGGTGTTCGGCAAATGCCCAACTGTCTTGCAAGCCCAAGCGACGACAAGCATCGCGGCAATCGGCCCAAGCGTAAAAAGCACCATCGGGCAGGATGGGTACCGTCAACCCCATGGCATTGAGTTGCGGAATAAAACGGTCTCGCCGGACTTTGAAGGCAGCACGTCGCTCTTCATAGACGCCCAAGCTATCGGCTTCAAAGCATGCTAAAGCTGCGTGTTGCGCCACAGTGCTGGGGCAAATAAACAGGTTTTGTGCCAAGCGCTCCATGACGGGTACCAAGGTGTCGGGCACCACCAACCAGCCCAAACGCCAACCGGTCATGTTGAAGTATTTGGAAAAGCTGTTGATGCTGATGATCTGGTCGTCGATGGCCAAAGCGGTTTGACCATAGGCGTCGTCATAGCTCAGCCCTAAATAAATTTCATCAACCAAGGTGATGCCACCGTGTTGTTGCACAGCGTTGTGAATGGCTTTTAATTCTGCTGCAGCGACTGATGTTCCTGTGGGATTGGAGGGGGATGCCAACAACACACCACGCGTCTGCTTGCCCCAGTGGGTTTGTACTTGCGCCGCACTCAGCTGAAAGCGTTGCGCCGTATCGGTGGGTAAGAGCACGGCACGCCCCTGTGCTGCATTGACGAAGTGGCGGTTGCATGGGTAACTGGGGTCGGGCATCAGCACCTCGTCACCTTCTTCAATCAAAGCCATGCAGGCCAGCAGCAATGCGCCTGATGCGCCTGCTGTGACCACGATACGCCGCGCCGGCACCTGTACCCCAAAGCGCGTTGCATACCAAGCACTGATGCGCTCACGCAAAGCTTCCAAGCCTAAGGCATTGGTGTATTGCGTGCGGCCATCCTGGATAGCGCGTTCAGCAGCCGCTTGCACCAAGGGGGGGGCCGTGAAATCGGGTTCGCCAATATTGAGAAACACCATGGGCCGCTCAGTGTGTTTGACCTCGTTGGCGATGCGCTGCGCAGCTTTTGCCATCTCCATCACATAAAAAGGCTCGATGCGTTGGGCGCGTTGCGTGATGCGCATGTTTACTCAGTCGCAGCAGTGGGTAAGCCAGAAGCAGGGGTTTTGCGATCTGCCTCCATTTCGGTCGCTCGCAGTTGCAAAGCCAGCTGGTTGAGTACCGCGTTGACATACTTGTGGCCATCGGTACCACCAAACTCTTTGGCCAAATCGATAGATTCATTCAGCACCACACGCCAAGGAATATCGATGCAGTGTTGCAGCTCGTAAGCGCCTATCCACAACACCGCATGCTCGACAGGGGATAGCTCGGTCAATTTGCGGTCCAGCAGCGGCAGGATGCGTGCATCCAGTTCTGCGGCCTGTTGGGCACAGCCATGAAGCAAGGCATCGAAATGCACTGCATCGGCTTTATGAAAACCACTGAGGTCTCGGGTGAAAGTGTCTACCTCGTTGGCAGGGTTGCCCCCCACCATGAATTGGTACAGCGCTTGCAATGCAAAACCCCGTGCACGTGTTCGTGCTGCGCGGGCACTGGCTTTGCGTAGGTTGTGGTCTGTCATGACAGGCTTTGCATCAACAAGGCCATTTCCACGGCAACGCGCGCCGCATCGCGTCCTTTGTCGGTTTGACGCGCAACCGCTTGGGCCAGGTTTTCTGTGGTGAGGATGGCATTGGCAATCGGCAAGCCATGGTCCAAGGCCAACTGGGTGATGGCAGAACCCGATTCATTGGCGACCAATTCAAAGTGGTAAGTCTCACCACGGATGATGCAGCCCAGGGCCACCAGTGCATCAAATCGCTGGCTTTGTGCCAAGGCTTGCAAAGCCACAGCTACTTCCAGTGCACCAGGCACTTGTACATGGTGGATGTTATCTGTGGAAACACTTAAAGCCTGCAGTTCAGCCAAGCAGGCTTGTGCCAATGCGTTGGTGATGTCAGGGTTAAAGCGTGCTTGCACGATACCTATGCGCAGGTTGCTGCCATCCATGTTGGAACGTGTCGCGCTTACATCGGGGTGGTGCATGTCATTCCTTGGAAAGGTAGCCGGTGATTTCAAGACCGTAGCCCATCATGCTGGGCATGCGTCTGGGGTTACCCATGAGGCGCATTTTGTGTAAACCACAGTCTCGCAAAATTTGTGCGCCTATACCGTAGGTGCGTAAATCCATGCGACCGCGCTCAGGGGCTTGGGCCGATCGCGCCACGCCTTCAAATTGCGCCAGCAGGCGATCGCCTGTTTCGCCGCAGTTGAGCAACACCACCACGCCTGTACCTTCGTGGGCAACGCGTGCGAGTGCATCGTCCAAGGTCCAAGAGTGCATCACGCGGTGGGGCTCGAGTGCATCCAGCACCGACAAAGGTTCGTGCACCCGCGCCAGCACCGATTGATCGGGGCTCCAACGGCCGCGCACCAATGCGATATGTACGCTGTCGCTAGGCAGGTCTTTGTAGGCATGTGCCATGAATTCACCATGGGCGGTGATCAGGGGGCGGCTGCTGATTTTTGTCACCAAGGATTCGGTACGGCTGCGGTATTCGATGAGGTCAGCAATGGTGCCAATCTTCACGCCGTGTTCAGCGGCAAAGGCCATCAAGTCCGGTAGCCTTGCCATGGTGCCGTCGTCTTTCATGATTTCGCATATCACCGCCGCCGGCGAGCAACCCGCCATGGCAGCCAAATCGCAGCCTGCCTCGGTGTGACCTGCACGCATCAAAACGCCGCCATCGACTGCTTGCAAAGGAAAAATATGGCCAGGCTGTACCAAGTCGGTGGCGGTGGTATTTTTGGCCACGGCCACTTGCACCGTGCGTGCGCGGTCAGCAGCAGAAATACCTGTGGTCACGCCTTGTGCAGCTTCTATGGATACAGTGAACGCAGTGCTGTACACCGTGCCATTACGCTCTACCATGGGCGGTAACTTCAAAAATTCGCAACGTTCGCGGGTGAGGGTGAGGCAAATCAAGCCACGTCCATAGCGCGCCATGAAATTGATGGCTTCAGGTGAGACATGGTCAGCCGCCAGCACCAAATCCCCTTCATTCTCGCGGTCTTCTTCGTCCACCAAGATGACCATGCGGCCCGCTTTCATGTCTGCCACGATATCGGCCAAGGGGGAAATGGCAACAGGCGCTGAAGAGGCGGTCATGGCTTGGCTTTCAAAAAGGTATCTAGACTGAGCATGCGTTCCACATAACGTGCCACGGTGTCGATTTCAAGGTTGACCACGCTGCCAGCTTGTAAATGCCCTAAGGCTGTGTTGTCTATGGTGTGGGGGATCAAATTGATGTCAATCAAACAACCCGCATGGGTGTCTTGCGTTTGGTTTACCGTCAAGCTCACGCCGTTGATGGTGATGGAGCCTTTGTAGGCAAGGTATTTGGCAAGGTTTGGGGGTGCCAGTACTTGCAGCAACCAACTTTCTCCGATTTGCTCAAAGCGATACACAGAGCCTATGCCATCCACATGCCCAGACACAATATGCCCGCCTAGGCGGTCGCTGGCGCGCAGGGCTTTTTCCAGATTGAGGACGGTACCGATATGGTCTAGGCCAGCGGTTTTGGCCAGCGACTCGGCGGAAATATCAATGGTGAAGAGGTTGTTTGCAGCATCGAAACTGGTGACTGTCATGCAAGCGCCATTCAGTGCAATGCTGTCTCCTAAGCCCACATCATCGAGGTAATGCGCAGGTGTGCTGATCTCAAGGCGTTTGCCATGATCCAAAGAACGACCCAGGTCGTGCACGGCGGCGATGCGCCCCACGCCGGTGATGATGCCGGTGAACATGGCTGTATTTTGGCAGATCAGCGATGGGGTCTCAGCATCAGGCGCAAATCAGCCCCTATGCGTTCATGGCTGATGAATTGCCAAGCCTGTTTTTCATTCAGTTGCTGCAAGCTTGGCAAGCTTGCCATGGGCTGTCCGGGACCTAGCAAAGCAGGTGCAATGTAGATCAGCAATTCATCTACCAAGCCAGCGTTCAACAGCGAGCCGTTGAGCTTATGTCCCGCTTCGGTATGTACCTCGTTGTAGGCGCGATGACCCATATCACGCACCATGGCATTCAAGTCCACCTTTTGGCCCATACCAGGCAAATACACCAGCTCTGCGCCTCGTTGGCTGAGTACTTCTTCTTTGGCCGCATTTCGCTCAGCGTGGTAGATGACCACTTTTCTTTGGGTCTCCCATAAGCGGGCGTCCAGTGGTGTTTGTAAACGCGAATCCACCAAAAGAACATCGGGTTGGCGTGGTGTGTTGACGCCTCGCACATTCAGCAAGGGGTTGTCTTGCAACACGGTACCAATACCACTCAACAGCGCGCAGGCGCGGGCGCGCCAGTGATGGCCATCCGCACGCGCCTCCTCTGATGTGATCCACTGGCTTTGCCCATTGGGTAAGGCGGTTTGACCATCCAAGGATTGCGCCGATTTCATGCGAAACCAAGGCATCCCGTGCTGCATACGCTTGAAAAAACCGATGTTGAGTTCGCTGGCCTGCTCAGCACCACAACCGACATCCACAGTTACACCAGCAGCGCGCAAGCGAGCCAAACCCTGACCCGCCACTTGCGGGTTAGGGTCTTGCACACTGACCACCACTTTGGCAATGCCTGCGGCTATCAGCGCATCACAACAAGGGCCCGTGCGACCATGGTGGGCACAGGGTTCCAGGGTGACATAGGCGGTAGAACCCTGCACAGTGTGTCCGCGTGCTTGGGCCTCGCGCAGCGCCATGATTTCGGCATGGGCAAGTCCAGCGGCTTGGGTATGGCCTTCACCCAAAACCTCACCACTGGGAGAGGTAATCACACAACCCACGCGGGGGTTGGGCGTGGTGATGAACATGGCTTGATTGGCCAAGGTCAAAGCTTGGCGCATTCGAGTTGTGTCAATGTCGGACCAAATCATGGAAGGATTATCAGCGTGTTCTTGTCGGACTTAGCGTCCCCAGCATTGGTTGGCCATGAGGTTTGCGTTTTGCACCCCCCTTTCGCCTGACGAGTTCAGTGTCAAACTGCCGCATGCATCTGCGGTTTGCGCACCTACAGGCAGGGCTGTCAGCACATAAGCATTCTCACCACTTTGGAGTGCTAAGCGGTATCGCAACTCAGGGGTTTGCCAGACAGCATCAGGAAGATAGCTGGGGTAGCTGCCCAGCATATTGGCTTGTCGCTCTAACCAGTGCGCGGTTTTGACCAGTGTGAGTTTGGCCAAGGTACGTTGGCTACGCTGTTGGCTTTGTTGGTAACTCGGTAAAGCAAAACTGCTGAGTATGGCGACTATTGCCAGGACGCACATCAATTCAACCAGTGTGAAACCTTGCAAACGTGAACTCATGGTGTCAGAGGTAGCAACCGTATAAAACCATCCAAATGCATAGGCGAAGACAGGCTTGGGGCCATGCTTGATTGGGGCTGCCACAAGGCTTGCCATGCGCATACAGGTCCATCATCACCAAAGCGTGCCAGAGCTGTGATGCGATAGAGAAAGGGCGGGTCGCCAGCGTCAACTGCTGACAGGGGCAAAATTTCCACCCAATAAACACTGTGTTCCTTGGGCAGGTTTTGCGCTTGTGCCATGCGGTTTAACCAAAGTGCCATCAGCGCTTGGTCTTTACCTAAGGCGCGGCATATGCCTGCCATGCACTCTTGCCATACCAACCTTGACTGCAATACCTGCCACTCTTGTGGGCTGTGTGGAAAAAACGCGTGGGTGGCATTTGCTGCGCCCATTTGGTGTCGTTCATCCGAGGTGCTGAGGCGAATGTCGTCTACCGCTGCACGAAGCGTATTGAATGCATTGTGTTTCAATTGCCAACGCAGTGCAGCGCTGTGTCCTAAAGCCTCTGCCATGGCCAAACTGCGCCACTCTGCCATGACCAGCACACTGCACAGGCAGGACAACAGCATTACCATGGGTAGGGCGAGGCCTTGCTGTGTTGTCATGGATTACCGTGGCGCAAGAATGCCACACCTCGCCAGGCCAGGGCGTTTGTTCCCAACATTTGCGCTGTGTTGCATGCCGGGGTGGGATTGAACGGGTAAGCCACCAAGGTTTTGGTTTGCACACAAACTTGCACACCCCTAACAGCTTGCCAGTTGGTGACTTGTGCAGCAGAGCGCCACTGCATTTGCACCACAGGACCCGACAGTACCTGTGCATAGAGAAACCCCACTTGGCTGATGTTGTCAACCAATGCCTGGTAACTGGTGTTGCTGCGCAAACTGTCCTTGCAAATGAGCTCGCTTTTGCTACTGCGTTTGAAGTCGTCTTGTATCCATATGCCTGTCGTGGCTTGGTGACCTTGACAATCTGCCGGTGTGAGTAGGCTAGAGTGGGTCAAAGACAGATTGCTGTCAGTGCCTTGTATGACCGCAGAAGGTGACAGCAAACTGGCTTTGCCTTGGGCTTCCCATTGAACGGTGGGGGCACCGGCTTTTGCCACACGTTCTTGAATCATGGTCAATGCCCCGTCCAGACGGCCTTGCAAATCAGCCATGCGTTGCAGATGCAGGTGGTTGTTTTGTACCCAAGCAAAAGCGGCAAAGGCTGCAGTGATGACCCAAGCGGAAACCAACATGCCTGCCAAGGCTTGCACCAATGCCATGCCTTGTTGACCCATGGGTGCAGCGCTTCTCACAGGTTCCAGCTGGTTTTCCAGCATCGGAAGCGTGTAGGGCAACCCTGGTCTGCTGGCTGATACAGCGAAGCAGACAGGGCATTCACTGGCCAAGCCAGTAGCAATTGCACTTGTGATGAAGACACGGTGTTTAACTGGGTTTTTGCGCCAGGTAAACGAAGTTGCACAGCGTTTTGCCAAGCGTACAAGTCGGCCAGAGCCCACTGGGTTGGCGTACACGCTTGGCTTTGACACTGGGTGGCGGGTGCGGTTTGACCCAGTTGCAGTTGGTAAGACTGGGCGGCTTGTGGATTGATTTGCATACGCTCCCACAGGTCTTGGCTGAGTGCCACCGCTGTTTGCAGCGCCCATGCGTCGCGATGGGCTTGCAAAGCTTGCCATTGCATCGCTAAAACACCTAAACACAGCAGGTTCAAAACCATCAAACCCGCCAATGCGTCAAGGGTGGAATAACCCGTCCTTTTTCTCAGGTGCTTGTTCATGTGCAACTGTTTCCTGACACGACACGCAAACGTCCAGCGATATTGATGCAAATGGCTCTCACCGTCGCCGATGACTGGCTACGTTTGGCTTGCACCACAACCCTGAAACCACCCAGCACAGGCTCGCCCGAGGCGTTGATATCCAAGCTGTTTTGTGCTGGGCTGACCTGAACCAACACCTCCCCTGCCAGCGCTGTATTGAGAAGCAAAGGATAGCTGTTGATTTTCTTTAGCAACTGCCAGCCGCACCGCCAGTCACCCATGGCCAAGGGCAGGGCTTGGCAGTTACTCAAACGCTGTAATCGCATAGCTTGACCGCTTCGCATGGCTTGCAAGCGTGCGCTTTGTAAGTCGGCGCTCCAAGACTGCACCACTGTTTCGACTTGCAGCCGCCATACCCAATGCTGTAGCCATGGGCTTGCCACCATGAGCATGGCGCTGACCAAGCCCATGGCGATGAGCAGCTCGGTCAGGGTGAAGCCACGATCGCGTGAAACAGTGATGGAGCAGTAACCAGGGTTTTGCATGAACGCCATCTTGCAACGGCGTGGGTCATCAATGGTGTGCGCTGTTCACCTGTGAGAGGTGATGGAATGACAAAGAAACTAGCGGCGAAATTCATCGACCAAGGTTTTGAACTCGTCGACATCCTCAAAACTGCGGTACACACTGGCAAAGCGCACATAGGCCACTTTGTCGAGTTTTTTGAGTTCGCGCATGACCAACTCGCCAATGCGGTTGGACACCACCTCGCGCTGTCCCAGTGCCAACAGTTTTTCTTCTATCCGTTCAATGGCGGTATCGATTTGTTCGGTACTGACTGGGCGTTTGCGCAAAGCCAGGTTGAGCGATCCTCGTAATTTGGTGCGGTCGTACTCGATGCGCCGTCCATCTTTTTTGACGACCGCAGGGTAGCTGACGTCGGCGCGCTCGTAGGTAGTGAAACGCTTCTCGCAGTGGCTGCATGAACGGCGGCGGCGAATCGAATCCCCTTCTTCGGACATGCGGGTCTCCATCACTTGGGTCTCCACATGGCCGCAAAAAGGACATTTCATGGTGGTTTAGCCGTAGACCGGGAAGCGGCTGGTCAGGGCATGCACCTTGGCGCGCACCGCAGCGATGTGCGCTTCGTCGTGTGGGTTGTCAAGCACATCAGCGATCAAGTGAGCTGTGGCGCGCGCTTCCTCGTCCTTGAAGCCGCGTGTGGTCATGGCAGGGGTGCCAATGCGCACGCCGCTGGTGACCATGGGCTTTTCGGGATCGTTGGGGATGGCGTTTTTGTTGATGGTCATGTGGGCGTTACCCAAGGCCGCTTCAGCCGCTTTGCCGGTGATTTTTTTCGAGCGCAGATCGACCAACATGACATGGCTTTGGGTACCACCACTCACGATGCGCAAGCCGCGCTCGGTGAGAGTTTGGGCAATGACTTGTGCGTTTTTGATTACCTGTTGCTGGTATTCTTTAAAGCCAGGTTGCAGGGCTTCTTTGAAAGCCACGGCTTTGGCGGCAATGACGTGCATCAAGGGACCCCCTTGTAAACCGGGGAACACCGCGCTGTTGATGGCTTTTTCGTGCTCGACTTTCATGAGAATGATGCCACCGCGTGGGCCGCGCAAGCTCTTGTGGGTGGTGGAGGTGACCACGTCGGCATGGGGCACAGGGTTGGGGTAGACACCCGCTGCAATCAAACCCGCGTAATGCGCCATATCGACCAAGAAGATGGCACCAATCTCTTTGGCCACTTTGGCAAAGCGGGCGAAGTCAATGTGCAAGCTGTATGCCGACGCACCCGCGATGATGAGCTTGGGTTTGGTGGCGCGCGCCTTGGCTTCCATGGCGTCGTAATCGATTTCTTCTTTGGCGTTCAGGCCATAGCTTTCCACCTTGAACCATTTGCCCGACAGGTTGAGAGGCATGCCGTGGGTGAGGTGACCGCCTTCAGCCAAGCTCATGCCCATGATGGTATCGCCAGGGGTTAAAAAGGCCAAGAACACCGCTTGGTTGGCAGAGGCACCACAGTGGGGCTGAACATTGGCGGCTTCAGCACCAAAGATTTGCTTGACGCGGTCGATAGCGAGTTGCTCGGCCACGTCCACGTTTTCACACCCACCGTAATAGCGCTTGCCAGGGTAGCCCTCGGCGTATTTGTTGGTGAGTTGCGAGCCTTGCGCTGCCATCACTGCGGGAGAGGCGTAGTTTTCACTCGCGATCAATTCGATGTGGTGCTCTTGGCGGGCGTTTTCCGCTTGGATGGCGGCCCAGAGTTCGGGGTCGCTTTGCTCGACCAAATGTTGGCGGTGGTACATGGATGGACTTTCTTATTCAGAGGGTTGGTTATCAAAGGTAGCCAATTGCTTGGCTTTGTCCCACAGTTTTTGTAATCCTTGTTTATCACTGTCGGCAGGTTTAGCGGTCATCACTGGCACGAGATGTCCAAGCGCAACTTCTTGCAGACGGTGTTGTTCGGCCAACACCTTGGCGGTATAGCCACCGTCTTCGCCGCTATTGGCAGCGCCCACATATTGGCGAAGTCCCGCTTCTACCGAGCCGTTACGGGCAATGGATTCTTTCAGTACTTCAACACCCACACGCAAATTGGCGATGGGGTCAAAAGCGGCTAAATCACCGCCAAAGTCTTCGTACTTGTCTGTATGGACCTTTGTGCGAACTTGCATCAAACCTTGTGCGCCGACCGTGCTTTGGGCAAAGGGGTTGAAACTGGATTCGATAGCCATGACCGCCAGGATCAGTGTTGGGTCGAGCCGGTTGCGAGGCCCTATCTCAAAAGCTTCCGCAACCAAGGCACTGATGGGCTCGGGCGCGACGTGGTATTTGCGGCTCAGCCACATGGCGATATTGGCTTGGTCTTTGGGTAGGTCACGCGGGTCGGCTGCTGTGGCGCGGTCAACCGCATCCGCGTTGTTGTCAAAGCTGATGTCGATGTCATGGCGGGTTTGCAGCCAGTCAATCAACTCAACCTCAGCGGCAGAGCGTAAATCGGGTTGGGTGCCAAACAAGACCATGGCGCAAAAAACACCTAAGCCCAGCAAAGCCAAACCGCTGTGGGTGATCAGAAAAAAACCATCGCCCACGTCTGAGATAAAAACCCGTACTGCTTGGCGAAAAGATTCATAGAAAGACATCAGCGTATTTTAAGCTTGCCCCTTGCAGCCCTGTCACAATAGCTGTTTTGCCCTTGGATGGGCTTAACCAACCAATGAAACACTGTGACCACGTCTTCTGACAGTACCCCCGATCTGCCTACTTTAGATGCCATGACCGCTGGCGCATTGACGGCCCCCACCTCTGGTGAGCGGTCTGCGCGTTTGCGTGACTGGTTGGCCAGCGACCCTTCACCCCAGCTCATGCAGCAAGTTTTGAAGGAAATGAGTGCCCGTGACAAAGGCGCAGCCAAGCTTTTGCGCGAAAAACTCGACGATATCAAGCGCGCCAAATCCCAAGACATGTTGGCCCAGGAGTGGGCGGATAAAGCACAGCTTTTATTGCAGTCCAGTCCCTTCAAAGTGGTGGACGCCATGGCTTGGCAGCGTGATGCCGCCAAAGCAGGCGCACCGCTGTCTAGAGAACCACTGGCGGGATTGCGACAAGGCTTGGCTGAGCGTATCAAGCATGTGGAAGAACTCGAGCACCGCACCCAAGTACAACGTGAAACCGCTTTGCTGTTGACCCAACGTATTGAGGTTCTTTCCACCAAGTCATGGCAAGAAGCCTTAGAGCAGCAAACTGGCTTGCAAGCCGATTTAAAGCGTTTGCACAACGAGTTTGAAGCATTGCAAAACGATGTGCATTGGCCTAGCGTGGACCCCAAATACCCATTATTGGTATCAGAAACCACCAAGCTCATGCCTTTGGTGTGGGAGGCGTTCTCTGCCGCCTTGGCGCAAACCCAATCAGCGGCTCAAGACCCTGAATTGCCGTTGCCTGCGGTGCCCGCATGGGCTGATCAGCTGCGTCAAGCCCGCGGAGAAACGGTGGTGGTACCTGTTGTGCCTACCGCAAAGCCCAGCAAACCCGAGCCTTATCAAGCCAGCCAAGTGGCTGAGCAAGTGCCAACACTGTTGCAGCATCTTGAAAAAGAGGTTGCATTGGGGCACAGCAAAGCCATGTCCAGCGCTGCTACGCAGCTGCGCGCTGCGCTGAAAACCAAAGCTTTGGTGCTTGAACCCCACTTGTCGCAACAAGTGCAAACCGCATTGGCAGCAGCAGCTGAGTTGGAGGGATGGCAGCGCAAGCATGCCGATGAAATACGCGTGAAACTTGTTTCCAAGGCTGAAGCTTTATTGCAACCACCGCCAAGCGCTGCAGCCTCTACAGCTTCACCCCCTCTCGACCCTGTCACAAGTTCTTCTGCCGAAGTCACTTCTGCCCCTGCGCCCGAAGTTTCGCCTGTGGATTACAGCCAATGGGTGCCGGCCATGGGTGGTCGCAAATTGCAAGACACACTTCGTCAATTGCGCGAGGAATGGAAAAAAACCGATCAAGGGGGCTTGCCCAACCACGGCCTATGGAAGCGATTTGACCAAGCCTGCAACCGCGCTTATCCCTTTGTGCAGGCATGGCTGGAAAAAGCCAAGGCTGAAAGCGCTGCGCACAAAGAAGGGCGCTTGGCACTGCTTGCAGAAGTATCGGCTTGGACACAAGCCCACCTAAGTGACACCGATTGGAAAACCCAAGCCCGCGAGTTACATCAATTCTCTGAGCGTTGGCGCAACAGCGGGCATCTGAGTGAAAAAGCGTTTGCCGATATGCAAACCCAGTGGAAGGCTGCCATCAAAGCTGCCCATGCACCTTTGGAAGCTGCTCAAACCCAAAGCATTGCGTTACGCCGTGCCATGATCGAAGAAGCCAAGGCTTTAGGTGATGCGCCACAATTACGCATTGATGCTGTTAAGGCTTTGCAACAACGCTGGCAAACCGAATCGCAAGCGGTTCCTGTGGACCGCAAACTGGCACAAAAACTGTGGGATGCGTTTCGCCAACCTTTGAACGAAGCGTTCAGCCGCAAAACACCATCTCGCAGTGCAGTGCCTGCGCAAAACCTCTCAGAGCATGACAAGGCCGTGTTGGCCGCTGCTGCTGCGCTTGAAAAAGCCATTGCGCAAGGTGATGCATCAGCAATTCGCCAAGCCATGGCCGAGGTGCATTCGGTCGCTGCCAGTCAGCCTGCAAATGTTGTGGCACACCCGGTTGAAACTGCCACCTCTGAACCCGCTACGACTGCTGTTGCGAAAAAACTGGTGGCAGTGCGCGGTGACGACAGGCCTGGTCAAAAGAAAACCGAGCCAGCAACTGCAGGACGTTTGGGTGACAAGAAGAGCGCACCTCGTGTTCACCGAGACAAACCGGCTTTTGAGCCACGCGGCCCGCGTTTAGGTGATGTGGCATTTCGAGCACAACGCCACGCCTTGGAACAAGCGGACATGGCTTTGCGCAAATTGGCTATGCAAGCCCATGGCGAAACCTTGGTTCATTTGTTGGGTGCGTGGCAGCAACGCCAGCCAGAGCACATGCCGCCTGCCAAAGAATTAGGTGCTCGCTTGAGCACGCAGCAAAGGCAAGACTGGGTCAAGGCCTTACAAGCCGCGCCTGCGGGCAACCCAGACCAAGCGTTACTGCGTTTGGAAATTGCTGCTGAAGTGCCCACGCCTGCCGCGCATCTGGATGCCCGCCGCATGCTGCAACTCCAGTTGCTGACAAAGCGCAACGACGCTGGCCCAGCCCAAACTTGGGCGAGCGACATGGCGCAAGTGCTGGCCAGTCCCTACGCTGAAGACCAGGCCAAGCGGGTACAAGCCGTGCTTAAAGTGTTGCTTAAAAAATAGCTCGCGAGCCGGGGTTTTTTAACCAAGTACCGTTGTCCGCGAAAAACCTTGTCCGTCTTGCCAAGTCAGCCACTGTGCCCGAGGGGGCGTGGCGCTGGCGTCCCAATCGCTTAGCACCAAGCGCTGATGGTCTGGCGTCAATGCGTGCAACGCAGGTTGATGGGTATGCCCATGTATCAGCACGCTTGCATGGTGGTGCTGCAGTGTTTGTATAGCGCTTTCTTTGTCAACATCTACCCAAACATCATGAGACTGTTTCAACGCTTCGCTTTGTGCGCGCATGGCCCGTGCTGCTGCCAATCTACTGGCTAAGGGTTGTGACAAAAAAGCAGATTGCCACGCCGACGAACGCACTTCGTTTCGAAAGGCTTGGTAGGCAGTGTCAGCTGTGCAGAGTGCATCACCGTGGCTTAACAACCAACGGCCTTGTGATGTGTCTACAAGGCAAGGGTCTTGCAGGGTTTGCATACCGCTTGTTTCAGCTGCCTGGCGGCCCCATAAAAAATCCCGGTTGCCCACCATCCAATAAACAGGCAAGCGTTGGGCTAATTCACTTAAAACGCTGCAACACTGTCGTTCAAACGCGCCTTCCGGCGCAGCCAAAATATCGTCACCTACCCAGACCTCGAACAGATCACCCAAAATAAACAAAGCATCGGTTTGCAGGCTGTGCATCGCTTGCGCCCAAGCTTGAAACGTAGACAACTCGCCCGATTGCAAATGCAAGTCGGAGATGAAAGTGAGATGTCGCCAAGCGCGGGCATTAACACGAGCGAGCGGTGTGGCCAGATCGGGCTTCATAAAGCAGTCACCGCTGGCGTTAATGGCTTAAGACAGTTGCACCGCTTTTTCGATGATCACGTCTTCATTGGGGACATCATCGTGAAAACCTTTGCGCCCTGTTTTGACTTTGCAAATAGCATCCACAACCTCGGTGCCACTGATGACTTTGCCGAATACCGCATAGCCCCAACCGTTGCCGGTGGGTGCAGTGTGGTTGAGAAAATCGTTGTCTTTCACATTGATGAAAAACTGCGATGTGGCTGAGTGCGGATCGCTGGTACGCGCCATGGCAACCGTATAGCAATCGTTGGTTAGGCCATTGTGGGCTTCGTTTTCCAGTTTTTCACCGGTCTTTTTTTCTTTCATGCCAACAGACATGCCACCGCCTTGCACCATGAAACCAGGAATCACGCGGTGAAAAATGGTTTGGTCGTAATGTCCGTTTTCCACATAAGCCAAAAAGTTGGCCACGGTTTTGGGCGCTTTTTCGGCATCCAGTTCTAGGGTGATGACGCCGTGGTCTTGGATATGCAATTCAACGTGAGGGTTTGACATGGTGTTATTTCACTGAAGCGGCGGACTGGATCACGACCTGGGTTTGCGGAACATCGGTAGGGAAAGGACCTCCCGAACCGGTGGGGGTGAGTTTGATTTTGTTAACCACTTCCATGCCACTGACCACTTTGCCAAAGGCCACATAACCCCAACCCTGTCCAGAGGGGGCCGTGTGATTAAGAAAGTCGTTGTTGTTGACGTTGATAAAAAACTGTGAAGACGCCGAGTGGGGGTTATTCGTACGCGCCATGGCGATGGTGCCCACGGTGTTGGTGGGACCCCCTTTGGCTTTCACTTCCGCGCCTTCGTGTTTGATGGGAGGGCGGGTTGGTTTTTCCATGTAGCGTGCGTCATAGCCGCCACCTTGGATCATGAAGTTATTGATAACGCGGTGAAAAATGGTTCCGTTGTAGTGACCATCACGCACATAGCCCAGAAAATTCTCCACCGTGTTGGGTGCTTTGTCAGGGTAGAGTTCAACCACAAACTCACCTAGATTGGTGGTGAATTTGACTTGGGGGGCGGCGGCGGCTGGGGTGTCCGCATGGGCTAAGGACAAACCCGAAAGGATGAGTGCCAAGCCCAAGAAGTAACGGCGAAGAATCATTTGTGGACGCTCAATGTGAGTTGAAGAACGGGGTTAAGGCTTAGCATTTTTTGCTGTGCCGATTTGGCTGAAGCAGGGTCGAGTTGGGTGGACTTTGCATAGGACTGGCGAGCCAGGTGCAACAAAATATCACCCATATTTTCATGCGCAGTGGCATAGGTGGGGTCGTTGCGCAGGGCTTGCTCAAAGGCATATTTGGCCATATCTAAGTTCCCCTTGGCGGCGTACATCACACCCAAATTGTTTTGTACTTCTGGCAACTCTGGGTAATCTTGGGCCAGTTCTTCGTACACCTCAAAAGCTTCTTCAGGGCGCTGGAGTTGCTCCAACATGCGCGCGCGCCAAAAACGCATTTGCGGATCGCGTGGGCGTTCTAGTAAGTAGGCGTCGACCTGCTCTAAGGCCTTGTCCCATTTGCGCTGGCCCATGGCTTTTTGCACTTCCTCATGCGGTGTGCCTTTGAGTTGAATTGTGCTGGAGGTTTGTGCGTGTACACCTGAAACCACAAAGAGCAGCAGGCAGCTCAGGACAAGACGCCAAGCCGTCACAGTGGGAAACGAAAAAAACAGGGAAGAGCGTTGCATGGAATTCAATCAAGCATCTGTTCAAAAAAATGCTTACACAGCAAGGGATCGATATACTGCAGTCATTGTAGTAGAGAGTTTTTCTCTGTCCTTTGTTCATCTTGCCTTGTGGCAAGCGCCGTTTTTCTCACATGACCATCCGCATTTACAGCACTTTAAGCCGTGCGTTGGAAAACTTGTCGCCCCTGATACCTGGGCAGGTGCGCATGTATGTGTGCGGCATGACAGTTTACGATTTTTGCCATCTTGGACACGCTCGCTCTATGGTGGCTTTTGATGTGGTTCAGCGTTGGTTGCGCCACAGTGGCTATCAGGTCACTTATGTACGAAACGTCACTGATATCGATGACAAAATCATCCGCCGTGCCCTGGAAAACGGTGAAACCATTCGCGCATTGACCGACCGCATGATTGCGGCTTTACACCAAGATGCAGATGCCTTGGGTATTGAACGTCCAACCCTAGAACCGCGCGCGACCGACTATGTGCCGCAAATGCTATCGCTGATCGCGCAACTGGAAGACAAAGGATTGGCCTATCGCGCACCCAGTGGGGACGTCAACTACGCTGTGCGCAAATTTGCAGGCTACGGCAAACTTTCTGGCAAATCGCTGGATGAGTTGCATGCCGGTGAGCGGGTTGCAGTGCTTGATGGCAAAGACGATCCTTTGGATTTTGTGCTGTGGAAATCTGCCAAAGCTGATGAGCCCCCTGAGGTGAAATGGGACAGTGCTTATGGCGCAGGACGTCCAGGTTGGCATATCGAATGTTCGGCCATGGCTTGCGAGTTGCTGGGGCAAAGTTTTGATATCCATGGGGGTGGTGCAGATTTGCAGTTTCCTCACCATGAAAACGAAATCGCTCAAAGCGAGGGGGTCCATGGCCACCCCATGGCACGTATTTGGATGCACAACGGTTTCATCAATGTGGACAACGTGAAGATGTCCAAAAGTTTGAATAACTTCTTCACTATTCGCGAAGTGTTGAAGGTGTATGCCCCTGAGGTTGTGCGTTTCTTTGTGGTGCGTAGCCACTACCGCAGTGCTTTGAATTTCAGCGATGTGCATTTGGATGACGCACGTTCTTCTTTAAAGCGTCTTTACACAGCTTTGCAAGCAGTCAAGCCCGATGCGCTTGTCATTGATTGGCAAGACAGTTATGCGGCGCGCTTCAAAGTCGCCATGGATGAAGACTTTGGCACCCCAGAGGCCGTGGCGGTTTTGTTTGAACTGGCGGCAGAGGTCAACCGTACTCACTCCTCACAGTTATCGGGTTTGCTCAAAGCCTTGGGTGGTGTGCTGGGTTTGCTGCAAACTTCGCCACAAGATTTTTTACAAGCAGGTAGCGAAGTGGATGAAACCCAAATTCAGTCTTTGATCGAAGCCCGTGCTGCAGCCAAGGCCCAAAAAAACTTCGCTGAAGCTGATCGGATTCGACAAACCTTGAGTGATATGGGTGTGGTGTTGAAAGACTCGCCCCAAGGCACCCAATGGGAGCGTGCCTGATGGTGACCAGTTTGCCTGTCAAGCGTGCAGTACCCCCTTACTGGGAGGAGGCTTGTAAGCATTTGGCCAAAAAAGACCGTGTGATGCGTCGACTTATTCCGCAATTTGGCGATGCTTGCCTAGAGTCTCGCGGTGACGCCTTTGTCACCTTGGCCAGAAGCATTGTGGGGCAACAAATATCGGTCAAAGCTGCCCAATCGGTATGGGACAGGTTTGTTGCCTTGCCTAAAAAAATCACACCAGCTTATGTACTAAAGCTCAAAGTGGATGACATGCGTGCTGCCGGACTGTCTACGCGCAAGGTCGAGTATTTGGTGGATTTGGCTTTGCATTTTTCAAATGGCACAGTCCATACACGCCAATGGGCTGACATGGACGATGAAGCCATCATTGCCGAACTGGTCTCAATTCGCGGTATTGGCCGCTGGACAGCGGAGATGTTTTTGATTTTTTACCTGATGCGTCCCAATGTGTTGCCCTTGGACGATGTAGGACTGATCAACGGCATCAGTCACAACTATTTCTCCGGCGAATCCGTCAGCCGCAGCGATGCGAGAGAAGTGGCTGCTGCTTGGGCGCCGTACTGCAGTGTGGCAACTTGGTATATTTGGCGCTCGCTAGACCCGCAGCCGGTGGCTTACTAAGTTTGCCGCAGGCGTACAGGCGCAAGGAGAGACGATTGGCAAAAAAAACTTTTCTCGATTTTGAGCAACCCATTGCCGAACTCGAAGGCAAGATCGAAGAACTCAGGTATGTGCAAACCGAGTCTGCCGTGGATATTTCCGATGAAATAGACCAGCTTGCCAAAAAAAGCCAGCAACTGACGAAAGACATTTACAGTGATCTCACACCTTGGCAGATCACCAAGATTGCGCGTCACCCAGAGCGACCCTATACCCTTGACTACATCAGCGAGATATTCACCGATTTTGTAGAGATGCATGGCGACAGACATTTTGCGGATGACTTAAGCATCGTTGGTGGTTTGGCGCGCTTCAATGGCAATGCCTGCATGGTGATTGGCCAACAAAAAGGCCGTGACACCAAAGAACGTACTGCGCGCAACTTCGGTATGACCCGGCCCGAGGGCTATCGCAAAGCTTTGCGCTTGATGAAGACCGCAGAAAAATTCAAACTGCCCGTGTTCACCTTTGTGGACACACCTGGTGCTTTCCCAGGCATTGACGCCGAAGAGCGTAGCCAAAGCGAAGCCATTGGTCGCAACATCTTTGAGATGGCGCAACTTCAAGTACCCATCATCACTACCATCATTGGTGAAGGGGGGTCTGGCGGTGCTTTGGCTATCAGCGTAGCTGATCAATTGTTGATGCTGCAGTACTCCATTTACTCTGTCATCAGTCCCGAAGGTTGCGCATCCATTTTGTGGAAAACCTCGGATCGCGCATCGGATGCAGCAGACGCTTTGGGCATCACAGCGCACCGCTTAAAAGCCCTGGGCTTGGTGGACAAAATCGTGAACGAACCCGTGGGAGGTGCCCACCGCGATACCAAGCAAATGGCTTCACAACTTAAACGCGGTCTCAATGATGCATGGCGTCAAGTCACCGACCTCAAAGTGAAAGAGTTGCTTGACAGACGTTACGAGCGCTTACAAAGCTACGGTCGGTTCAATGACACCAAGGTCGACGTCCGCTAACTTGGCTCCTCCCTCCCTCGCACACTTTTCACCTTCATTGCCGTTTGCGGTTGCCTTGAGTGGCGGCGCTGATTCCTGCGCCTTGTTACTTGCTTGCGTTCGGCGATGGCCGGGTCAAGTGCGGGCCATTCATGTACACCATGGTTTACAAGTGGCAGCAGATGCCTTTGCCTTGCACTGTCAAACAGTGTGTGAGTTGTGGTCAGTGCCTTTGGTGGTCACCCATGTTCAAGCCCAACCTGCCCCTGGCGAAAGCCCTGAGGATGCAGCGAGGCAAGCACGTTACAAAGCTTTTGCTCAGGTGTTGCAAACCCACTGGGATGGTCATATCAAAGACATGGTCTTGGCGCAACATGCAGATGACCAAGTGGAAACTGTTTTGTTGGCATTGTCCAGGGGCGCTGGTTTACTAGGCTTGTCAGCCATGCCCGCTGTAACCGAGCGATTTGGCATACGTATTCACCGTCCGTGGTTGGAAGTACCAGGCAAACAGTTACGTGAATGGCTGTTACAAGAGGGTGTGTCATGGGTAGAAGACCCCACTAACCAAGACCAGCGCTACACCCGCAACCGCATACGCCATCAACTCTTGCCTATTTTGGCGCAAGCCTTTCCTGCTTTTCGACAAACTTTTGGGCGCAGTGCCCGCCATGTGGCCCAAGCGCAAGCGGTGTTGGATGACATGGCAAGCATAGATTTGCAACACACTGGAGTGCCACCCCGTTTGGTGGCTGTTCAGCAACTGAATTTGCCGCGTCAAGCCAATGTGTTGCGTGCTTGGTTATTGCAGCGAGGTGTGTCGTGCAGTACGGCGCAACTTGAGCAGTTACTGCATCAAATTGACGCATGCCGTAGCCGAGGCCACCAGATTGACATCAAAGTAGGTGATGGTTTTGTGCGCAGATCAGGCGACCATATCGATTGGTACAATCGATAGCTTTTGCATAGACATATCTTCTACCACGATGGCACTGATCGTTCATAAATACGGTGGCACCTCCATGGGGTCAACCGAACGCATACGCAATGTCGCTAAACGCGTGGCCAAATGGGCCAAAGCTGGTCACCAACTGGTGGTTGTTCCTTCAGCCATGAGTGGAGAGACCAACCGTTTGTTGGGCTTGGCCAAGGAATTGGCACCAGAGGCCAGTCACACCGATTACTTCAGAGAGTTGGATGCTTTGGCTGCCACGGGCGAGCAAGCATCCTCTGCATTGCTCGCTATTGCTTTGCAGGCCGAGGGGTTGCCATCTGTCAGCTATGCCGGTTGGCAAGTACCTATTCGCACTGACAGTGCTTTTACCAAGGCACGTATTGAATCCATTGATGACAGCCGTGTGCGTGCAGACTTGACTTCGGGCAAAGTGGTCATCATCACCGGTTTTCAAGGTGTCGATTCTGATGGCCATATCACCACTCTAGGTCGAGGTGGTTCTGATACTTCTGCTGTTGCTGTGGCTGCGGCCATGAAAGCGGCCGAGTGTTTGATTTACACCGATGTAGATGGCGTTTACACCACTGACCCCCGCGTGGTCCCCGAAGCACGACGCTTGCATACCGTCAGCTTTGAAGAAATGCTGGAGATGGCTTCGCTTGGCAGCAAGGTATTGCAAATCCGCTCTGTGGAATTTGCTGGCAAGTACAAAGTGCCTCTGCGTGTGCTCTCAAGCTTCACCCCATGGGATATCGATATCAACGAGGAAGCCAAATCAGGTACCTTGATTACTTTTGAGGAAGACGAACAAATGGAACAAGCCATCGTATCGGGCATTGCCTTCACACGTGACGAAGCCAAAATTTCCATCATTGGCGTGCCCGATAAACCCGGCATTGCCTACAAAATTTTGGGCGCCATAGCCCATGCCAATATTGAAGTGGACATGATTATTCAAAACATCAGTAAAGGTGGTTTGACCGATTTCAGCTTCACCGTCAACCGCAACGACCATGCACGCGCCATGGAGTTGCTGAAAACACAAGTGATGCCCGCCTTGGGTTCACCCGAAGTCATCGGAGACGCCAAGATTTGCAAGGTGTCTATTGTGGGTATCGGTATGCGCAGCCATGTGGGCGTGGCCAGTCGCATGTTTGAATCTCTCAGTGCCGAAGGTATCAATATCCAGATGATTTCCACCAGCGAAATCAAAACTTCCGTGGTAATCGACGAGAAATACCTTGAGTTGGCTGTTCGTGCGCTACACAAAGCCTTTGACTTAGAGAAGAATCAGGCATAATTAATCAGCTGGAAACGTGACCGAGTGGCCGAAGGTGCTCCCCTGCTAAGGGAGTATGGGGTGTTGAGCCTCATCAAGGGTTCGAATCCCTTCGTTTCCGCCAGTGCTTCAATGAATACGCCCCTTACGGGGCGTTTTTCATGTCGATGCTATTTTTCTTTTTTACTGATAATGAAATGACCTACATCATTTTTCATGTCGTAATCAGCATTACACCGAGCGCCCTCTGCCATTTGCGTACTGACTTCATTGCCCGTCCAAGCATCTGGCGTTATCTTGCAATATTTTTCAAGCACGGCACGAAGCTTTTTAGGTGAGCTTGCATTTGAAGCTTGGGATACCGAATAGGCAACTTCAAAACTCATGATTTGACCAGTTCC
>DAIQOH010000014.1:0-29556 GCA_036787995.1 Limnohabitans sp.
ATGCCAAGGGCATCATTTGGCCAGACGCTTTGGCACCCTTTACCGTGGTGATCTGCCCCATAGGTCCCGACCGCAGCCCCGATGTGAAAGACGCTGCCGACAAGCTTTACGCTGATTTGCTGGCGGCGGATGTGGACGTCATTCTTGACGACCGAGGCGAGCGCCCTGGCGCCATGTTCGCCGACTGGGAGTTGATCGGTGTGCCGCATCGCGTCACCATCGGCGACAAAGGCCTCAAAGATGGATTGGTGGAATACCAGCACCGCCGCGACATCGAAGCCAGTAAGGTGGCGGTGGGCGAGGTGGCTGGTTTACTAAAGGCCAAGCTGGGGTTAACCCAGTCCTGACATTCGACCGACACCCAAGGCATCATGAGATTGAATCTTCTGTGGTGGCTTGTTTTATGGGGATTTTCAAACCCATCTTGGTCTGGCCCGCAACGCGAAGAACACCTGGCCGATTCGGTTCGCATCGCTATGTCCTCGGCAGTGGCCGAATTGCCGCCACCTACGCCTTATTTGCCAAATGGGCAAGACCAAGACGCTTACCAGCAGTGGCTGGCCCACACCCAAGCCCAGCTTGAACGCAAACTTCAGGCAAAGAAGGGTCAACCGCGTTTGCCTGAACTTGCATCGCCTGAATTGCAACAAGCTTTTTTACAAACGGTTTGGTATGAGAGCCGTCGCGCTGGGCTAGAGCCATCGTTGGTCATGGGTTTGATGGAGGTGGAAAGCGGTTTCAGAAAGTTTGCTGTCAGCACAGCGGGTGCGCGAGGCGTGATGCAGGTGATGCCTTTTTGGACCCGTCAGTTGGGCACAGGTGAGGCGTCGGTTTTGTTCCAGTGGCAAGCCAATATGCGCTTTGGTTGCGTCATCTTGCGTCATTACTTGACGCTGGAGCAGGGCGATTTGCAACTGGCATTGGGGCGCTACAACGGGAGTCGCGGTCAGTTGGTTTATCCGCAGGCGGTATTGGCTGCACAACGGCGTTGGCAGCCTTGACGCATTAAGCGGTTTTAAGCGCCTACAAGCTTGGGCAATTCGCCACTCTCGTACATCTCGGTCATGATGTCTGAGCCGCCAATGAACTCTCCCTTCACATACAGCTGAGGAATGGTGGGCCAGTTGCTGTATTCCTTGATGCCTTGGCGAATATCAGCGTCATCCAGCACATTGACCGTGGTCAGGGTTTTGGTGTCTACACCGCTGGCTTTGAGTAACTGCACCGCGCGGCCAGAAAAACCGCACATAGGAAAGCTGGCATTGCCTTTCATGAACAACACGATGTCGTTGTCTTTGACCAGTTGATCGATTCGTTGGTGCACGTCGCTCATAAATAACTCCAAGAAAATAAAGGGCTTGATGCCCAAACATGGTGGATTATTTCACTTCTGGCCACAAGCCGCCGGTACAGCGGGCTATGCCCGCGAGGTCCTTGCGGCTTTGTACCAAAGCGAAGCCTGCTTGGGACAACAAGGCTTGAACGGCTGGCGCTTGGTCAAAACCATGTTCCAGCAACAGCCAACCACCTGCTGTCAAGTGGCAAGGGGCTTGCGCGACGATTTGGCGAATATCATCCAGGCCGTCGGCGCCACTGACCAAGGCTTGTAAAGGCTCCGCCGTCAGTACTGGCAAATGCGGGTCACCCTCGGCGATGTAGGGCGGGTTGGAGATGATCAGCTCAAACGGGCCCTGCACCCCTTTCAACCAACGTCCATGGCGGAAATGAATAGCCAAACCCAAGGCTTGCGCATTGGCCTGTGCGACCGCGAGGGCGTCTGCACTGGCGTCTACGGCGCTCAACTCCCATGAAGGTCGGGCGTGCTTCAGGGCCAAGGCGATGGCACCACTGCCAGTGCCCAAGTCCACTACCTTGGCATGGTCAAAGCCCAGCGACAAGGCCCAGTCCACCAAGGTTTCGGTGTCCGGGCGGGGCACCAGCACCCGTGGGTCCACCTGCAAGCTCAAGCCATAAAACTCTTGCACACCTGTGAGGTAGCCCATGGGTTCGTGCTGCAAACGCCTATGCACCAAAGCGTTGAACATTTTCTGAATGCCCAAACTGGGTTCATCTGTGTCGTGCAGCAGCAGCCAAGCGCGGTCATGCAAGTCGCGGCCCAAGGAATGAAGCAACAGGGTTTGTGCTTCAAGATGGTTGAGTCCCTGCGTTTTGGCTTGGGCCAAGGCTTGGGCGATGTTCAACCCGTGACCTCCAAGGCGGCCAGTTGTTCTGCGGCTTCATAGGCTTGCAAGGCCTCTACCACGTCACCTAAATCGCCCTCCATGATGCCTAAAAGTTTGTAGAGCGTGAGGTTGATGCGGTGATCGGTGAAGCGGCCTTGCGGAAAGTTGTAGGTGCGGATGCGGTCGCTTCTGTCTCCGCTACCGATCAGGCTTTTGCGCTCGGCGGCATCTTTGGCGGCACGCTCTGAGCGGTCTTTTTCTTGGATGCGTGCGGTCAACACCCGCAGCGCTTGCGCCTTGTTGCTGTGCTGACTGCGCCCGTCTTGGCACTCGGCCACGATGCCAGTGGGCAAATGGGTGATGCGCACCGCCGAGTCGGTTTTGTTGATGTGCTGTCCTCCTGCGCCGCTGGCGCGGAAGGTGTCGATACGCAAATCCGAGGGGTTGATTTTGATGGCCTCAGCCTCGTCGGGTTCAGCCAAGACCGCCACGGTACACGCACTGGTGTGGATGCGTCCCTGGGTTTCGGTGGCAGGCACACGTTGCACACGGTGGCCCCCCGATTCAAACTTCAAAGCGCCATAAACACCAGTACCTTCGATGCGGATCACCACCTCTTTGTAACCGCCCAACTCGCTGGGCGACTCGCTGATCACCTCAACCCGCCAGCTTTGGTTGGCACAAAAGCGGGTGTACATGCGCAGCAAATCCCCCGCAAACAAGGCGGACTCATCGCCACCGGTGCCTGCACGGATTTCCAAGAAAGCATTGCGGGTGTCGTCCGGGTCTTTAGGCAGCAGCATGCGTTGCAACTGCGCTTCAATCGCCAAAATGGCTGGCTCGGCACTGCTTATTTCTTCTTGCGCCATGGCCTGTAATTCAGGGTCCTTGTCTTGCAACATGTCCTGCGCTGATGCCAAGTCTTGGTGCAATTGCTGCCATTTTTGATAGGGCGTGACCAAGGCCACCACCTCGGCGTGTTCCCGTGACAAAACCATGAATTGGGTCATGTCTTGCATGATGTCTTCGCGAGACAGCAAAAAGTCCAGCTCGGACAAACGTTGTACCGAGCGCTCTAACTGAGCGCGCACAAAGGGTTTCATAGGAGGCTGCGGCAGCTAACGTGAGCTGCGCAAAAAGAAGTGTTCGATGGCGCTTCGCGCTTGTTGACGTGTTTGTGCGTCATCCGCATGTAACTCGGCCATGGCGCCGTGCAGCATTTTTTGGGTCAGGCTTTTAGAGAGGCTGTCTAAAACGGTTTCGACTGACTCACCTTTGGCTAGAAGTTTGTGCGCTTTTTGCAACTCTGCCGCACGCCACACTTCTGCTTGCTGGTTGAGCTGTTGAATCAGCGGCACATCGCTGCGTTGGTCCAACCAGTTGACAAAGCTTTGGACGCCTGCGTCGATAATGACCTCGGCTTCAGCCACGGCCGCTTGACGGCTGGCTTGGCCGGTTTGCACCACTTGGGACAAATCGTCCACGGTGTAGAGGTAGACATCGCGCAAAGACTTTACTTCTGGTTCGATGTCGCGTGGCACCGCCAAATCGACCATGAACATGGGACGGTTGCGGCGCTTTTTCAGCGCACGTTCCACCGCACCCAAACCAATGAGGGGCAAGGTGCTGGCGGTGCAACTGATGACCGCATCGAATTCGTGCAAACGCTCAGGCAGGTCGGCCAAACGCATGACATCGGCCTTGAGTTGAACAGCTAAGCGCTCGCCGCGCTCTTGCGTGCGGTTGGCCACCACCATCGATTGGGGGTTTTTAGCAGCGAAATGCGTGGCACATAACTCGATCATTTCACCCGCACCTACAAACAGCACATGGATTTGGCTTAAATCTTCAAACAGCTGTGCGGCCAAACGCACCGAGGCAGCTGACATACTGATGCTGTGCGCGCCTATTTCAGTGGAACTGCGCACTTGCTTAGCTACAGCAAATGAGCGTTGAAACATTTGGTGCAAGGTTGAACCCAAGGCGCCAACCTCACGAGCAACCCGCACTGCATCTTTCATTTGCCCCAAGATTTGGGGCTCACCCAGCACCATGGAATCCAAACCGCTGGCCACGCGAAACGCATGCCGGGCTGCTTGGTCATCCACCATGGTGTAGATGTGCTCATGCAAGCTGTCAGGGCTTACTCCCCCCGATTGCGCCAACCATTGCAAAGTCTGTGGCATGGCAATTTCTTGTGAGGCACAGTAAATTTCGGTGCGGTTGCAAGTGGACAAAATAGTGGCTTCGGTTTGCGAGCCAAAACTGTGTCGTAAACCATCTAAAACCGGGCCTACTTGCTCAATGGCAAACGCAAACCGCCCCCGCAAATCAAGCGGAGCAGTGGTGTGGTTGAGACCAAGCGCCCATACAGTCATAGGGGTGATTATAAAATTTGCGAATGGATAGCTTGTCTCTTATTGTTCACTTAGTCAATTTTTTAGCGCCTGCCATTTTCATGTCGGCGTGGTTATGGGTCTTATCTGGCCTGTTTTGGCGACATAAACCGGCGATGTTCAAGCCTTGGCAGAGATTTGTCCTGAACAGTTTGGCGGGCTTTGCTGTTTTGTTTGGGGGCCTGGTACTGGGTGGCCAAGATGGCAGGATGCTCACCTACACTTTGTTGGTATTGGTATGCGCAACTCTGCAATGGGTATTTTTCAAAGCTTGGCGCAATTGATTTCGCCCTGGGTTAATATTCAACACCCCTATGAACGCACCTACGCCCTTGCCCCCTTTGCTGGCGGCTGACCAAGACATCCAGCGATCAAGGGAAATTCCCTACAACTACACCTCGTTTTCTGATCGAGAAATCGTTATTCGTTTGCTTGGCGCAAGCGCTTGGCAAACCTTGGAAACGTTGCGCCAAGAGCGTAAAACCGGCCGTTCTGCGCGAATGTTGTTCGAGGTCTTGGGCGATATCTGGGTGGTGCAACGCAACCCTTATTTGCAAGACGATTTGTTGGACAACCCTAAGCGGCGCGAGCAGCTGGTTCAGGCTTTGAGGCACCGCTTGGCTGAGATAGATAAACGCCGAGATGCCACGCATGAGCGCGAACGCGATGCCATGGTGGTTCAACTGCTGGATGCTGCCAAAGATTCTGTCAGAGCATTTGCCCGCAGTTTCGATGAGGTCTCGCGCTTAAGAGCCAAAGCCAAAAAGGTTTTGCGCAAATGCACGCTTGACAACAACATTCGGTTTGACGCCATGAGCCGCGTGTCGCATGTCACTGACGCCACCGATTGGCGAGTGGAATACCCGTTTGTGGTGTTGGCACCCGATACCGAAGCAGAAATGGCCAAGCTGGTCAAAGCTTGTATTGATTTGGGTTTGACCATTGTGCCGCGAGGTGGCGGTACCGGTTACACCGGCGGTGCTGTTCCGCTAAGCTGGAAAAGCGCTGTCATTAACACTGAAAAATTGCAGCGCTTGGGTCAAGTGGAGATGCTGCAATTGCCTGGCCTAGACCACGCATTTGCCACCATTGCGACTGAAGCGGGCGTCGTTACCCAACGTGTGGCCGATGCCGCTGAACAAGCCGGTTTTGTGTTTGCGGTAGACCCGACTTCTGCCGAGGCGTCCTGTATTGGTGGAAATATCGCCATGAATGCAGGTGGTAAAAAAGCGGTGCTCTGGGGCACAGCTTTGGACAACTTGGCCAGTTGGCGCATGGTCACGCCAGACGCTCAATGGTTAGAGGTGGTTCGCTTGAATCACAACTTGGGCAAGATCCATGACGCGGCAGTGGCGAGTTTCGAGCTGCGCTATTTCGACGCTGATGGCACCACCCCTGTACGTACTGACCGGTTAGATATTCCCGGGGCCAGTTTTCGCAAAGCCGGCTTGGGTAAAGATGTCACTGATAAATTTTTAAGCGGTTTGCCAGGCATCCAAAAAGAAGGTTGTGACGGATTGATCACCAGTGCGCGTTGGATTTTGCATCGCATGCCCGCGCACACCCGTACCGTGTGTTTAGAGTTCTTTGGCCATGCACGCGAAGCGGTACCCAGCATCGTGGACATCAAAGACTACCTATTCGAGTTGGGTAAAACCAGTGGCACCGTGTTGGCTGGTCTGGAGCATTTAGACCGACGCTATTTAAAGGCGGTGGGATACACCACCAAGTCCAAGCGTGGGGGCTTGCCCAATATGGTCTTATTTGGCGATATTGCGGGTGACGATGCCGATGCTGTGGCGCTTGCAACCTCTGAAGTCATTCGCTTGGCTAATGCCAGATCTGGTGAGGGTTTTGTGGCGGTCAGTGCCGATGCGCGTAAAAAGTTTTGGCTGGACCGCAAACGCACTGCTGCTATCAGTCGTCACACCAATGCCTTCAAAATCAACGAAGACGTGGTTATTCCCTTGCAACGCATGGCCGAATACACCGATGGCATAGAGCGCATCAACATCGAATTGTCTTTACATAACAAAATGGCGTTGTGCGATGCGCTGACTGCTTTGTTGACTCACGGGCCATTGCCACTGGGCCAGGTCTCTGAGGACAGCGACGCACCTTCTCCAGAGTTGCTGCAAGAGCGTGTGACCCAAGCGGTGGGCTTGCTTGCTGAGGTAAAAGCTTTATGGTCTTCTTGGTTGGCAGACATTGAGACATGTTTTCCTGATTTGCAAAGCCACCAATTGCGTGCAAGCTGGAAAACCCAAATCCGCCAGCCTTTGCACGACTTGTTCAATGGCGCTGCTTTCGCCCCCTTACGCCAAGCTTTGGACGACACCCATCAAAAGGTATTGAAAAGCCGTGTGTGGGCTGCATTGCACATGCATGCAGGCGATGGCAATGTGCATACCAACCTTCCCGTCAACAGCGATGATTACGCCATGCTGCAAACCGCGCATGAGGCGGTGGACCGCATCATGGCGCTGGCACGTTCACTCGACGGTGTGATCTCGGGTGAGCACGGCATTGGCATCACCAAGTTGGCTTATCTCACCGATGCCGAGTTGCAGCCCTTTGCCGACTACAAATCGCGCATTGACCCGCAAGGCCATTTCAACCAAGGCAAATTGCTCAGAAAACCCTTGCCTGTCAATGAACAAAGAAACGCAGACCTGAGCCAAGCCTATACCCCCAGTTTTGGTTTGATGGGACACGAGTCCCTGATCATGCAGCAGTCAGACATTGGGGCTATTTCAGATTCCATCAAAGACTGTTTACGCTGCGGCAAATGCAAACCGGTATGCGCAACCCATGTGCCAGGGGCTAATTTGCTCTACAGCCCTAGGGACAAAATTTTGGCTACCTCGCTGCTGATTGAGGCTTTTCTTTACGAAGAGCAAACCCGTCGTGGCGTGTCTATCAAGCATTGGCAAGAATTTGAAGATGTGGCTGACCACTGCACGGTGTGCCACAAATGTGCCAGCCCTTGCCCCGTCAAAATTGATTTCGGTGACGTCACCATGGCTATGCGGAATTTGTTGCGCAAAATGGGACAGCAAAGTTTTCGCCCTGCTGCATCTTTTCAATCCTGGTTGGTGACAACAGTGAACCCACAGGCCATCAACCTGGGACACCAAGTGACCCAAGCCGCTATGAAAGCCCAGCGCTTTGCAAACCAAGCATTCAAGGTGTTGGCCAAACAGCAAACCCAGCAGCCACCTGCCAGTTTGGGGTCGCCGCCACTCAAGGCGCAGGTCATCCACTTTGTAAATAAAAAAATGCCTGCGGGTTTGCCCAACAAAACCGCCCGTGCATTGCTCGATATGGAAGACCGCGACTACGTGCCCATCATCCGCAACCCACAAACCACCAGCGCTGATGCCGAGGCGGTGTTTTATTTTCCTGGTTGCGGCTCAGAGCGTTTGTTCAGCCAAGTCGGTTTGGCAACCCAAGCCATGTTGTGGCATGCGGGTGTTCAAACCGTTTTACCGCCGGGGTATTTGTGCTGCGGCTACCCGCAGCGTGGTTCGGGGCAGCAAGACAAGGCCGACAAAATCATCACCGATAACCGTGTTTTGTTTCACCGCGTGGCCAACACCTTGAACTACCTTGACATCAAAACCGTGGTGGTGAGTTGCGGTACCTGCTTTGACCAATTGCAGGGCTACGAGTTCGACAAAATTTTTCCTGGCTCACGCATTTTGGATATCCACGAATACTTGCTTGAAAAGCAACTGTCTTTGCCTGCGGGTGGTAGCTATCTTTACCATGACCCTTGCCACAGTCCTATGAAGCAACAAGCACCCATGAAAACGGTCAAAGCTTTGGTTGGCGATCAAGTTCTCGAAAGCAAGCGCTGTTGCGGTGAAAGCGGCGGATTGGCGTATTCGCGCCCCGACGTGTCTACCCAAATTCGTTTCCGTAAAGAGCAAGAAATCCGTTTGGGCGAAGAAGCCATGCGCGAAAAGCAATGGGTTGATGCCAAAGACAATATCAAGGTATTGACCAGTTGCCCAAGCTGTTTAATGGGTTTGAACCGGTTCCAAGATGATCTTCAAAACGGTTTGCTCGAGGCTGATTACATCGTGGTCGAGATGGCGAAAAAAATCTTGGGTGAGCAATGGATGACTGACTATGTTCGCCTGGCCAATAGCGGTGGCATAGAACGGGTCTTGGTTTAAGGTAAAGACATGGCAGGACTCACACCCAACACCCCCCAGCCCACAGACATCGTGCTGCACAGCCAATCCAAAGTCATGGAAATTGCTTTTTCTGATGGAGAACGCTTTCGTATCCCCTTTGAGTTGCTGCGCGTGTACAGCCCCTCTGCTGAAGTGCAAGGCCATGGTCCTGGTCAGGAGGTTTTGCAAACCGGTAAGCGTCATGTCGCTATCGTTGCTTTAGAGCCAGTGGGTCATTACGGTGTGCAACCCCAGTTCAGTGATGGGCACAACAGCGGTATTTTTTCTTGGGACTATTTGTACTCTCTGGGAAAGCGAGAAGCTGAGCTGTGGGTGCAGTATGAAATGCGCTTAAAAAACGCAGGCGTAGGTCGGGATGATGCCATGGGCTCCGCGGATTCGCACGCATGCCACAGCCACTAGGAGTGCTATGACGCAAACGCATTTTGGATTCAAAAAGGTTAGTGAAGAAGATAAAGCGCGACGGGTGCGTGGTGTTTTCGATTCAGTAGCCAGTAAATACGACATCATGAACGACTTGATGTCTATGGGTTTGCACCGCGCATGGAAAGCTTATGCGGTGATGGTGGCCAATGTCAAAGCTGGTGACGCGGTGTTGGATATTGCAGGCGGTACCGGTGATATGGCACAGGCGTTTGCCAAACATGCCGGCCCGCTTGGCACCGTGGTGCACACTGACATCAATTTGGCGATGTTGCGTCAAGGCCGTGATCGGTTGTTAAACGAAGGTTTGATGCTGCACACCACAGTGTGTGATGCGGAAGCCTTGCCTTTTGCAGATGCCCAATTCCATCTGGTCTGTGTTTCTTTTGGCTTGCGTAACATGACCCACAAAGACCACGCTTTGTCAGAAATGGCGCGCGTGCTAAAGCCCGGTGGCAAGCTATTGGTGTTGGAATTTTCCAAAGTGGCCCAACCTTTGGCTAAGGCCTATGACTGGTATTCCTTTGAGGTGTTACCCCGACTGGGCAAAATGGTGGCCGGCGATGATGCCAGTTACCGGTACTTGGCTGAATCTATACGTATGCACCCCGACCAAGCGACATTGAAATCCCTGATGCAGCAAAATGGTTTTGCCCATGTGGATATTCATAACTTGTCATTGGGTGTGGTTGCATTGCATGTTGGAATCAAGTGTTGATGCCATTGGCATGGTCGTTTTGATGGGAAGCTGTATATGAAAGTCATTTCTGTGGTGTTAAGCCTTACCCTCTTGCTGGTGTGTGTGCAGGCTGACGCCAAGCGCTTAGGCGGTGGTCGTTCCATGGGTCAACAGTCTGGCAATGTCACGCAGCGTGAAGTCGCTCGGCCAGCGCCTGCGCCTTCCACCCCTGGGCAAAATGCAGCGCCTGCGCCTGCCAACCCTGCACCAGCGGCACCACCTCCCGTTCAACAACCGCAGCGCCGCCCTTGGGGAGCCATGCTCGGTGGTTTGGCCGCAGGTTTGGGTTTGGCTTGGTTGGCGCATTCCATGGGCTTGGGTGCTGAGTTCGGTCAGTTTTTGATGTTTGGTTTGCTGGCGTTGGGCGTCATGTTGGTATTGGGTTGGTTAATGCGCCGACGTGAGGTCCATACGCCTGCCCCTTATGCTTATGGTGGTGCAGGTTCTGCTGCTAACCCTGACCACATGCCGCAATACAACCCCGCCAAAGTGGGTAACGACGCCTCTGCTCGTCCATGGGAAAACCCCTCGACCACTTACCCCTCCGCTTCGGTGCCAACGCGGGCTACCGCCCGAATCGGATCAGCCTTGATGGGTGGTGAGCAGAACTGGCACATTCCAGAAGGCTTTGATGTGCATGGTTTTGTGACTGCTGCCAAAGACAATTTCATCAGCTTGCAAGCTGCTTGGGATCGTTCCGATATTCCCGTGTTACGCGCCATGATGACGGACACCATGTTGGTTGAAATTCAGTCGCAACTGGCAGAGCGTGGACAACTGGTATCAGGACCCAACACCACTGAAGTCGTCATGCTAGAGGCTCAGTTGCTTGGCATTGAAGACTTGGGCGAAGGCTATATGGCCAGTGTGGAGTTTTCAGGCTTGATTCGTGAAGAACCCACCGCTGGCCCCAGTCCGTTTCGCGAAGTTTGGAACATGACCAAACCTAAAAGCGGGCATATGGGCTGGTTGGTTGCGGGTGTACAAGCATTGCAATAAGTTGTTAGCACCATGAAACCTATTCCCGCTTTGGCAGAGGTTGCTGCCCAGCTCAGTTCAATGGCCATGAACTTTCAACCCCCAAAGCTTGTGGTTGAAGGTGTTCAAGATCGCTTGCTATTGTTGCTCAACCATGTTTTGATGCAGGAGCCTGCGGCCACCTCGCGTTTACAGCGACAGCAAAACCGCACACTTGTATTGGCTTGGCGCGACATCCAACTGGCTTGTCGCATCACGCCCGCTGGTTTGCTTGAACGCACTGCTTTGCAAAGCGTTCCAGATTTGTCTTTGCAAATCAATGAAACTTCTGCGTTGTCTTTGTTGAAAACCTTGACCCAAGGTGAAAAACCCACCATGCAAGTTCAAGGTGATGTGATGCTCGCCGCTGACATCAATTGGTTGGTAGACCATGTGCGATGGGATATCGAAGAAGACCTCTCACGCTTGATGGGAGACGCGATGGCACACCAGTGTGTTGCTTTAGGAAAGAAAATCTTCAACGCGGTGCGTCCCTCATGATACGTATCGATCGCGGCGTGTTCATCGTCTGGATAGTCTTGCGCTTTGGCCTAGATGAGTTGTTACTTTCAGGCTTCCAACACCCTTGGCTTAAAGCGCTGTCACGCATTCTCACTGTGGGTCGCAATTTGAGCGCCCCCCGCGGTGAACGCTTGCGTCTTGCCTTGGAAAGCTTAGGGCCCGTGTTTGTGAAATTCGGACAGGTGCTTTCAACCCGCCGTGATTTATTACCTGAAGATATTTCGGATGAGCTTGCCAAGTTGCAAGATCAGGTTCCACCTTTTCCGTCTGCGCAAGCAGTGGCCATGATTGAAAAGGCCCTAGGCCAAAAACTGGACGCAGTATTCAGTCATTTCGAGCATACGCCGGTTGCCAGTGCGTCGGTGGCGCAAGTGCATTTTGCACGTCTGCGCAATATCACTGGTGAGCCCGAGCGTGAAGTGGCTGTCAAAGTGCTGCGACCTGGCATGCTCAAGGTGATCGACAAAGATTTAGACCTTATGCGTAGCATGGCCGTTTGGGTAGAGCGGTTGTCAAGTGATGGCAAGCGACTCAAGCCACGTGAAGTGGTGGCTGAATTTGATAAGCACTTGCATGATGAATTGGATTTGGTGCGTGAGGCGGCCAATGCAGCGCAATTGCGTCGCAATATGGATGGCTTGAATTTGGTCCTGATTCCTGAAATGGTTTGGGAGTATTGCCGACCCAATGTGTTGGTGATGGAGCGCATGTATGGCATACCCATCAGTCACACTGAAGCTTTGCGTAAAGCAGGGGTGGATATTCCAAAGCTTGCCAAAGATGGCGTGACCTTGTTTTTTACCCAAGTGTTTCGTGATGGTTTTTTTCATGCAGACATGCACCCTGGCAATATTCAAGTCAGCACTGACCCGGCTACGTTTGGCCGGTATGTCTCGCTGGATTTCGGTATTGTGGGTACCCTCACAGAAGTTGATAAAGATTATTTGGCACAAAACTTCACTGCTTTCTTCCGCCGTGATTACAAACGTGTGGCCGAGTTGCATATTGAGTCGGGGTGGGTCCCTGAACACACCCGTGTGGATGAGCTTGAGGCTGCTATTCGAGCCGTGTGTGAGCCCTATTTCGACAGGCCTTTGAAAGAAATTTCATTGGGCATGGTTTTGTTGCGTCTGTTTCAAACATCGCGACGGTTCCAAGTAGAGATACAACCGCAATTGGTGTTGTTGCAAAAAACATTGCTGAATATCGAAGGCCTGGGAAGACAGCTTGATCCGGAATTGGATCTGTGGAGCACTGCCAAGCCCTTTTTGGAAAAGTGGATGCTCGAGCAAATGGGTCCACAAAAGTTTTGGCAGCAACTCAAAATCGAAGCGCCTCGCTTTGCCAAGCTCATTCCTGAATTGCCGCGTTTGGTTCACGCTTATTTACAGCGAGACCACCATGCAGAGCGTACAGAATTGTTGCAACTTCTTGAGGCCCAACGCAAAAACCACCAGACGCTTCAAGCGATTTTGCTATTGGTTCTGGGTTTCATGGCAGGTATTGTGATTACTGGGATTTTGGGTGTGTGGAGTTTGGCTGGCTAGGCGTCATTCAATGGGCGTGATTTTTCACGCTGCATTTGACGCGAAGTATGTATCCCATAAATAAGAACTGCCACGCTCACGACCGTCATCAGCAATGTGGCAGCGGCATAAATGGAGGGGTTCACGCCACGTCGTGCATAGCTAAAGATCACTTGAGGCAAAGTGGTCACACCTGGCCCAGATAAAAACTCTGAAATCACCACATCGTCAAAAGACAAGGTAAAGGTTAATAGCCAAGCTGCTATCAAGGCTTGAGAAATATTGGGCAGAGTAACCAAGAAAAATACTTGGTAGGGTTTGCAGCCTAGGTCAAGTGCAGCTTCCTCAATGGAGCGGTCCATCTCTTTCAAGCGTGACTGCACAACCACACTGGCATAGGCCATGCCCAGCAAAGCGTGACCCAACACAATGGTGGTGGCGCCGCGTTCAGGCCAACCTAACCAACGCTCTAAACCCACAAACAGCAAAAGCAACGACAGACCAATGATGACTTCAGGCATGACCAAAGGGGAGTTGAGCATGGCATTGAACAAAGAACGACCCTTGAAAGCGCCAAACCGAATCAAGGCATAGGCTGCCAAAGTGGCTAAGACGGTTGCCAAAGTGGCGCTGAGTAAAGCCACGTTAAAGGACAGCAAAAAACCCTCTACCAAGCGCGTGTCTTGTCCTAAAGCTTGGTACCAGCGCAAAGAAAATCCCGTGAACTGGCTGTCTTGACGCGTGCTGTTAAAAGAAAATACCACCAGAAAAAATAACGGCAAATAGAAAAATAAAAATACGCCACCTAGCCATAAACGACTGACGTAGAGGTGCCATCGGTGCGCCTGCATTAACCGTTTTCCTCTTCGACCTTACGGGCCATGCGTTGGTTAAACCATGCGAGTGGTAGAACCACACCCAAAATCAATACGATCGACAATGCGCTGGCGCGTGGCCAGTTGTTACTGCTGAACATTTCATCCCATACCACTCGACCGATCATGATGTTTTCTGCTCCCCCTAACAGTGAGGGAATCACAAATTCGCCAAGGCAAGGGATAAAAACCAGGATGGCGCCAGCCACAATACCTGCGCGACTCATAGGTACTGTGATGAGCCAAAACGTTTTCCATGGTGTTGCCCCCAAATCTTGTGCAGCTTCCAGTAAGCGAAGATCCAGTTTGACCAAATTGGCATAAAGCGGCAATACCATGAAGGGGAGGTACACATAAGTCATACCGACCAACATAGATATATCGTTATAGAGCAGTTGCAGGGGTTCATCGATCAAACCCACAGACACCATCAGGTTGTTGATCAAGCCAGCATCTGCTAGCAAACCCTTCCATGCATACACACGTAATAAAAAAGAGGTCCAAAAAGGCAGCATCACCATGAGCAGCAGCAATGGTCGAATGGATTCGTGGCTGCGCGCCATGAAATAGGCAAAGGGATAACCTATGAACAAGCATAAACAGGTGGTGAGAAATGCGTAGCGCAGTGACAGTCCATAAGCTTCGATGTAAATCGTTTGTCCCCAGCCAGATTCAGGGTCAAGGAGTAAAGATACGTAGTGCGAGAGTTTCAGATGCAAAGAAAAATGCCCCGCGTGCGTTTCAATCAGCGGGGCAAAAGGGTTGAGTTGCTCTCCCATGTCGGTCACACTGATACGTAGCAGTATGAAAAAAGGGACTGCAAAAAACAGCAATAACCAAAACCATGGGACACCCAATACCAACCAGCGGCCACGCCGCAAGAACAGCAATCCCAAAGTAGACGTTAAGGTCTTCAAGATGTGTAAACCAGCTTAAAGACGGCGGACAACCTCAATACAACGGGGATGTCCGCCTGGAACTTCACTTGCCTTTTTTGAAGCTGGTGTAGACCGCTGTCATGGACTCGCGCGCAGCGTTACCCAAGGCGGCTGGCGGCACCATCAAAGCCAAATTGGCTTCGTCAGGAAACACGGCTTTGTTTTGAGCTACTTCAGGATTCACATTGGCCAAGCTGGCTTTGTTGGCCGTGGGGTAGCCCAATTCGTTGGTCAGCGCTGCAGACACTTCGGGTTTGAGGTAGTAGTTGATAAAGGCCTGGGCATTATTGGGGTGCTTGGCGTCAGCAGGAATGGCCAAGTTGTCGAAGAAGATCAAACCGCCAGTTTTGGGCAACAACACTTCTAGGTCTTGACCGCTTTTGTTTTCTTTGGCGCGGGTGATGGCAATATTGAAGTCGCCAGCCCATCCCAAGGCCACACAGGCTTTGCCACCAGCCACATCGTCAATCATGGTGCTGGAGAACAAACGAATGTCTTTGCGAACCTTGGCTAGCATCTCGCCTGCAGCTTTATGGTCTGCGGCATCTTCAGAGTAGGCGTTTTTGCCAATGTAATGCAAGGCAGGGGGCAAGATTTCAGTGGGGGAATCCAGGTAAGCTATGCCACAGGATTTGAGCTTGGATGTGTAGGTGGGGTTGAACACCAAGTCCCAGGCGTTTTCAGGCATGGGTGTGGTACCCAAAGCTTTAGCTACTTTGGCTTTGTTGATGGCCACGGTGGTGAAACTCCATGCCCATGGCAAGACATGGTCATTGCCAGGGTCGACGCCTGCGAGTTTGGTCATCAAAGCAGGATCGAGGTTTTTGTAATTGGGGATTTGCGTTTTATCGAGTTTCTTTAACAGACCTGCTTCGATTTGCGCTTTGACAAACACAGAGCCTGGCACCACGATGTCATAACCTGAGTTACCCGCGACCAATTTGGCTTGCAAGCCTTCGTTATTTTCAAAGGTTTGGTAATTGACTTTGATGCCAGTTTCTTTTTCAAAATTGGCAATCATGTCGGCAGCGATGTAATCGGGCCAGTTGTAAATGTTCAAAACTTTTTCTTCTGCATTGACGGGTGCAGCAGCCACTGGAGCTTTGGGCTCTTCTTTTTTGCCGCAAGCCGCGATGGATAAGCAAGCCAAGACAACCCATAAAAGACGTGTGTTCATGATGGCAGAGACTCCAAAAGTAAAGTGAATAAGCTGAAAACCCGCAATGCGAGACCCAAGTGCATAGTATAAGAATACTTATGGGCTTTTCAGATTCAAAAGCCTGATCGGACGTAAAAAGCTTACAATCTAAGGCTTTCATCAGCGTTTATTCTGCGAATCATCTATGCCAATTTATGCTTATAAATGCAGTGCTTGCGGCTTCGCTAAAGACCAACTGCAAAAAATGTCCGACCCACCATTGAGTGTGTGCCCTGCATGCGACAAGCCCTCTTACAGCAAGCAATTGACGGCTGCGGGCTTTCAACTCAAAGGTTCGGGGTGGTATGCCACCGATTTCAAAGGCGGTGCCAATTCCTCGCCAGCCACTTCTGAGGGTGCTTCTTCACCGGCTTCTGAGACTTCAGCGCCTGCCAAGACAGCCGACACGCCATCAAGCAGCAGTGCTTCAGCGTGTGCACCTTCATGCGCTTGTCACTGACGCTTTAAGCGCAGTAGACGTTTCTTGAATCCCCTCGCATGAATCTCAAAAAATACATCTTGGCAGGTTTGTTGGTGTGGTTGCCATTGGCCATTACCCTGTGGGTGTTGAGTTGGCTGGTGGGTGCACTTGACGGTATTTTGGCCAATGTGCTTTACGGTGTGGGCAGTGTGTTGCCGCAAGTACATACCGATGCTTTACAGCAACTCAGCGGCATCAAAGGCCTGGGCGTGGTGATGGTGTTCTTGGTGTTGGTGTTGACAGGTGCATTGGCTTCGAATGTGGCTGGCCGATGGATGGTCAAGCAATGGGACAAACTTTTCACGCATATTCCCATTGTTAAATCCATTTACACCAGTGTTAAAAAAGTGTCGGATACGCTTTTTTCCAGCAATGGCAATGCTTTTCGCAAGGCTGTCTTGTTGCAATACCCGCGTCAAGGTGCTTGGACGATTGCGTTTCAAACAGGCACACCCCAAGGCGAGGTGAAACTCCATGTGGGTGAAGGCTTTATGAGTGTCTATGTCCCCACTACCCCTAACCCCACCAGTGGATTTTTCTTACTGGTACCTGTGGGCGATGTGATTGAACTCGATATGAGCGTGGATGAAGCGCTCACCTATGTCATCTCTATGGGTGCTGTCTCCCCAGCGGTTTCGCCCCCTATTTCGCAAAGACTGGATAACAAGCTATGAGAACGCACTACTGTGGTTTGGTTACTGAAGCCCTGCAAGGACAAACCGTTTCCTTGTGTGGTTGGGTGAATCGCCGTCGCGATCACGGGGGTGTGATCTTCATCGACTTGCGTGACCGTGAAGGTTATGTCCAAGTGGTGTGCGACCCCGACCGTGCTGATATGTTCAAAGTGGCTGAAGACATCCGTAACGAGTTTTGTGTGCAAATCAAAGGTGTGGTTCGCTTGCGCCCAGAGGGCACGGTGAATGAGCAACTCAAAAGCGGCAAGATTGAAGTGTTGTGCCACGAGTTGGTGGTACTCAACCCCTCTGTCACACCGCCCTTTCAGTTAGACGATGACAATTTGTCAGAGACTACCCGCTTGACGCACCGCGTGCTGGACTTGCGCCGGCCCTATATGCAAAAAAACTTGATGCTGCGCTACCGCGTATCCATGGCTGTGCGCAAGTTTTTGGATGCCAATGGCTTTGTGGATATAGAAACCCCTATGCTGACCAAAAGCACGCCTGAAGGTGCGCGTGACTACTTGGTGCCCAGCCGTGTCCATGATGGCCACTTTTTTGCACTGCCTCAGTCACCACAGCTTTTCAAGCAGTTGCTGATGGTGTCTGGCTTTGACCGCTATTACCAAATCACCAAATGTTTCCGTGATGAAGATTTACGCGCAGATCGTCAACCCGAATTCACCCAGATAGATATTGAAACGTCCTTTTTGGGTGAGGAGGAAATTCGGGCGTTGTTTCAAGACATGATCAAAGGTGTCTTCAAGCAGGTGCTTGACATCGATTTAGGCGATTTCCCCATCATGGCTTATGCCGAGGCGATGCATCGTTTTGGCTCGGACAAGCCGGATTTGCGTATCAAATTGGAATTCACAGAACTGACCGATGTGATGGCTGATGTCGATTTCAAAGTGTTTAGCGCGCCAGCGACCAGCAAAGGCGGCCGTGTGGTTGCGCTGCGAGTGCCAGGTGGTGGCGAGATGAGCCGAGGCGAGATCGATGGTTTTACCGAATTCGTGAAGATTTATGGTGCCAAGGGTTTGGCTTGGATCAAGGTCAACGAAGTGGCTAAAGGTCGCGATGGTTTGCAGTCGCCGATTGTGAAAAATCTGCACGACAAAGCTATTGCCGATATTTTGTCGCGCAGCGGTGCACAAGACGGTGATTTGCTTTTCTTCGGTGCTGACAAGGCCAAGATTGTGAATGACGCCATAGGCGCACTGCGCTTGAAAATTGGCCACAGCGACTTTGGCAAAAAACAAGGTTTGTTGGAAGACCGCTGGGCTCCCATGTGGGTGGTGGACTTCCCCATGTTTGAGTACGACGAAGAAGCGGGCCGCTACAACGCGGTGCACCATCCCTTCACGGCCCCTAAAGACGGTCACGAAGATTGGATGGTGACTGCCCCTGAAAAGTGCATTGCCAAAGGCTATGACATGGTGCTCAATGGCTGGGAAATTGGTGGTGGCTCTGTGCGCATTCACCGCGCCGATGTGCAGCAAAAAGTATTTGATGCTTTGAATATCACGCCTGAGGAGGCGCAAATCAAATTTGGTTTCTTGCTCGATGCTTTGCAGTATGGTGCGCCACCCCACGGCGGTCTGGCCTTTGGCTTGGACCGTATCGTTACGCTCATGACGGGTGCGGACTCTATCCGAGATGTGATTGCTTTTCCCAAAACCCAACGGGCCCAGTGTTTATTGACCCAGGCCCCTTCACTGGTCGATGAAAAACAACTGCGCGAATTGCATATCCGTTTACGCAAAGCAGAGGCAGGTGTCACATGACTTCCGATGCAAAAGACCAAGGCGTACCTGTTTCCCTCAAAATCCGTGAGAGGTTAAAGGCCTCGCGCAAGCGTTTTCACGCCAATGACAACATCGCCGAGTTCATTGAACCGGGCGAATTAGAAAAACTGTTGGACGAAGTCGCCGACAAAATGACAGGTGTGCTCAGCAGCCTCGTCATTGACACTGAGCATGACCACAACACCGCAGACACGGCGCGTCGAGTGGCCAAAATGTACGTGCAAGAGGTCTTTCGTGGTCGCTTTGTCAAAGCCCCTGTCATTACCGAGTTCCCCAATGCCGAGCATTTGAACGAGTTGATGATCGTAGGGCCCATCACGGTACGAAGTGCTTGTAGCCACCATTTCTGTCCTGTGATTGGCAAAATTTGGATTGGAGTGCTACCCAATGAGCACACCAATGTGATTGGTTTATCCAAATATGCGAGATTGGCTGAATGGGTTATGGGTCGACCCCAAATTCAAGAAGAGGCGGTCGTGCAGTTGGCCGATCTGATTCAAGTCAAAACCCAGCCCGATGGTTTGGCCATCGTGATGGAGGCTTCTCACTATTGCATGGCGTGGCGTGGTGTGAAAGACATGGACAGTCGCATGATCAACTCCGTTATGCGGGGTGCATTTTTGAAAGACCCCAATTTGCGCAGAGAATTTCTTTCACTGATTCCTCAAAAGGACTGATGCCATGTTGGTGCGATTGCTTTATGTCAGCCGAGCGCTAGACCCCGACTCACCCGCTGCGACAGACTCTATCTTGTCTGTTGCCCGTGAACACAATATGGCCAATGGCATCACAGGCATTCTTTGCTACGGGGGTGGCATTTATTTACAAGCTATTGAGGGTGGACGTAGCCAAGTCAATGCCTTGTATGCGCACATCGTCAGTGACAAGCGGCACAAAGATGTGGAGTTGCTGAGCTACGAAGAAATCACCGAGCGACGTTTTGGTGGTTGGACCATGGGGCAGGTCAATTTATCCAAGCTCAATACCTCGGTGGTATTGAAATACTCTGAACTTCCGGTACTCAACCCTTATGCAGTATCTGGGCAAGTGTCATTGGCCTTGCTGGAAGAGTTGATGGCCACCGCTGCCATTTTGGGTCGCGCCTGAACGTCCTGTGATGACACGTCTGCTGGGTTGTGACTTCAGCAGTTCGCCTACCAAGCACAAAAACATTGTGCTGGCTTGGGGTGCTTGGCGTGATCAACGCTTGGTCATTGACCATTTGCAAGCATGTACAAGCTTGGATGACTTCGCCCAAGCCTTGCACGCCCCCGGACCTTGGGTGGGTGGCTTTGATTTGCCCTTTGGTTTGCCGCGTGAATTGGTGAATGCGCTAAGTTGGCCACAGCAATGGCGTGCATGTATAGACCACTATGCGGGCTTTAGCCGAGCACACATTCGCGAGCTCTTCAAAGCCTTTTGCGACGCTCGTCCTGCAGGGAGAAAATTTGCACACCGTGCCACGGACATGCCTGCAGGATCCAGTCCCTCCATGAAATGGGTGAACCCTCCCGTGGCCTATATGCTGCACGTAGGCGTACCTTTGATGCTCAAGGCGGGATTGGATTTTCCAGGCTTGTGTGCAGGAGATGCAAGCCGCGTTGCATTGGAGGCTTATCCCGGGTGGTTGGCTCGTCAGCTGATAGGTTCTCGCAGTTACAAAAGCGATGACAAGGCCAAGCAGACACCCGAGCGTTTGATTGCACGTAAAGACATTTTGCAAGCCTTGGTCAATGGTCACCAAGGTGTATCGCTGTACTTGCGACCAGCGCAGCACGACGATTTGGTGCAAGACGCCAGTGGCGACAAACTCGATGCTGTGCTTTGCATGGTGCAAGCAGCCGTGGCGCAGCAACACCATGAACGCGGTGATAAACGTTATGGCTTACCGCTTGACATGGACCCCCTTGAAGGCTGGATCATTGGTGTATGAATACGGCATGGCTTGACCGTATAGAGACTCCACGGTTGCTACTTCGCTGTCCTCTTCCCGGTGATGGCGAGGCTGTGTTTTGTGCGGTTCAAGAGAGTTTGTCAGCGCTTCGTCAATGGCCAGATTCTTTGCCATGGGCTCAAAAACCTCAAACACCTGAGCGATCCGAGGACTACTGTCAGTCATGTTTCAGTGCTTTTGTGATGGGCTTGTCTTGGCCGATGCTGATGCAAGACAAAGCTACGGGCATGGTGCTTGGCAGCGTGGGCTTTCACCGTGTGGCTACTGATGTGCAGGAGTTGGAGTTGGGCTATTGGTGTCGCACATCTGCCCAAGGTCGGGGCTTGATGAGCGAGGCAGTTACCGCTTTGAGTGACGCTGCTTTGGCGCTAATGCCCAGTGCGCGATTGGTGTGCCGTGTAGATGAACGCAATACTGCCAGCTGTAAGGTGATGGAGAAGTCACAGTACCGCTTTGTACACGCTGATTTGCAAAGCCCAGAGGCTGCCGTCAGCCCCAATTTAGCGATACGGTTTTACGAGCGACGAACCGAGCTGCAAACAGGGCAGTTGGCATGACGGCGTAAACGCATTTCCGTCCAAGCCAAACTTCGCCCATCCAGCATTTGCAGTCGACCCACCAAAGAACTGCCTATGCCTGTCATTAACTTCAGCGCTTCGGCTGCTTGCAAGCTACCAATGACGCCCACCAAAGGTGCTAACACGCCCATGGTTGCACAACTGATTTCTTCGGGTGCTTGGTCAGGTGGAAATACGCATGCATAGCATGGCGAGTCTGACTGCCGTGCATCGTATGTGGTCAGTTGACCATCCAAGCGAATAACAGCACCACTGACCAAGGGCACACGGTGTTGCACACAAGCCAAGTTAAGCATGTGGCGGGTTTGAAAGTTATCGCTGCAGTCCAATACCACTTGGGCGGTGGGTAAGAGTTTGTCCAGCAAAGCAGCGTCTGCTTTTTGTTGAAGGGCGGTGACCCATGTGTCGGGGTTAAGGGCCAACATGGCTTGTCGGGCTGAGTTCACTTTGGCCTGGCCTATGCGCTCGGTGTTGTGCCCAATTTGACGCTGCAAATTCGTGAGGTCCACCTCATCGTGGTCTACCAAGGTGATGTGACCCATACCGCTGGACGCCAAAAACAAGGCTGCGCTACAGCCTAAACCGCCTGCGCCGATGACCACAGCGTGGCTGTCCAGCAGTTGTTGTTGACCCAGGTCGCCTAACTCGTTGAGCAGGATATGCCGCGAATAACGCAGCAGTTGGGCGTCATTCACCCCTTACTGTTCCTTTTTATCAGCAGGACGCTCGGTCTGGGTTTTGCTGACCTTGACGGGTTGGTTTTTCAAGCGGTTGATGGCTTGCTGCAATTGGAAATCTTCAGGTGTGCCGTATTCAGGTGTTTTGCGGTCGGCAACAGGCTTCTTAGACTCTTCTTCAAGACGCTTCAAAGCTTCATCGCGGGCCTTTTCCCGGCTGGGGTCTTTGACTTCTTCACCTTGGCCACTGTTGAGGTGTTTTTCCAAATCGGCTTCACGGGTACGCAGTGCCGCATAAGGACTGCCCTCGGCAGTGTCGTCAACCAGCAAGTCAGGCACGATGCCTTTGGCTTGTATGGAGCGTCCACTGGGCGTGTAGTAACGCGCAGTGGTGATTTTCAAAGCGGTATCTGACCCCAATTGACGCACGGTTTGTACCGACCCTTTGCCAAATGTTTGGCTACCCATGAGGGTGGCGCGTTTGTGGTCTTGCAAAGCACCTGCGACGATTTCGCTGGCAGATGCCGAGCCTTCGTTAACCAAAACGACCAAGGGGATTTTTTTGAAATAGCCACCGGTTTTGCTGTTAAGGCCAGAGACGCTGTCTTGTCCACCGCGACGCAAGTAAAACTCGGGCGCAGCTTTGAAGGTGTATTTGCTTTCTTCCAACTGACCGTTGGTGGACACCACAGTGACGTTGTCGGGTAAGAAAACCGCTGAAATAGCCACGGCTGCATCGAGCAAGCCACCGGGATCGTTACGCAAATCGAGCACCAAGCCCTTCATTTTGGGGTCTTGTTTGTAAAGTTCTTCGAGTTTACGAACCATGTCATCGACAGTGCGTTCTTGGAATTGACTGACACGAATCCAGCCAAAACCGTTTTCAATCATCTTGGATTTGACGCTGACGGTTTTGATTTCTTCGCGGATGATGGTGACAGGGAAGGTTCGGTTTTCGTCTTTGCGGAAGATGGTTAGCAAAACCTTGGTGCGGGGTTCGCCACGCATACGCTTAACGGCTTCATTGAGTGATAAACCCTTCATGGAGGTGTCATCCACTTTGGTGATGAGGTCGCCTGGCTTTAAACCTGCACGGTCCGCGGGTGAGCCTTCGATGGGTGACACCACTTTGACAAACCCGTCTTCTTGAGAAATTTCAATACCGACGCCGACAAATTTGCCTGTCGTGCCTTCGCGGAATTCTTTGTAGGATTTTTTGTCGAAATACTGCGAGTGGGGATCTAAGCTGGAGACCATGCCAGCAATTGCATCGTTGATGAGTTTTTTCTCGTCAACGGGTTCGACGTAATCGGTTTTGACCATGCTGAAAACAGCAGCGAGTTGCTGCAGTTCTTCCAACGGCAGGGGGGCCATGTTGGCGCGCGCCACCGTTTGCAAAGAGAAGGTGGTTAATGCACCCGTCAGGGCACCAATGCTGATCCAGCCCGCGATTTTGAGTTTTTGGCCCATTTTTACCCTGTTAAAAAAATGCCGTTTAAGGACAATTGAAGCAGATAGTCTACTGTGCCTGACCTGCTGGCGCAGGCCTGGCTGGATATTAACCTTGGCTGGGCGTGGTTGGCGCGGCCAAGGTCTCGCTGAGGTAATAGCGGCGAATCGGCCTTAATTCGGCATCCAATTCATACACCAAAGGTTCACCATTGGGAATATTCAAACCCACAATTTCTTGGTCGGGGATGTTGTCGAGGTATTTCACCATGGCACGCAATGAGTTGCCGTGAGCGCTGACTAACACCCTTTTCCCTGAACGGATGGCGGGTGCCAGGGATTCATTCCAAAACGGCATGACCCGCTCGACCGTGTCTTTAAGGCACTCAGTGAGGGGTACTTGGTTGGGAGCGAGCTTGGCATAGCGCCTGTCGTGACCCTCATAGCGGCTGTCATGCGGTTCAAGGGCCGGCGGGGGGACATCAAAACTGCGTCGCCAAGCCAGCACTTGCGCATCGCCATATTGCGCAGCGGTTTCGGCTTTGTTCAAGCCTTGCAGTGCACCGTAGTGACGTTCGTTCAAACGCCAATGGTGAGCCACAGGTAACCATGGTCGGTCAAGGCTGTCCAAGGCGTGCCACAAGGTATGAATGGCGCGTTTAAGCACGCTGGTATAGGCCAAGTCGAAATCAAAACCAGCTTCTTTCAACAAGCTACCTGCACGACGCGCTTGTGCCACGCCAGTGGGCGTGAGGTCTACATCGGTCCAGCCAGTAAAACGGTTTTCTAGGTTCCAAATAGATTCGCCGTGACGAATGAGCACCAGGGTGTACATGGGAAATAAGTCGCTTGATTAGCCGAAAAAAAGAAAGCATTCTAAAATGACGACTCTGTTACATATTTCCAAGGCGTTCATGCTGAGTTTTTTGATCGATAACTGGATGTTGGTTTTGGTGGCTGTGGTTTCTGGCATTGCCTTGTTGCTACCTACTTTGCAAGCCATGGGTAACCCCGGTATTTCGCCCACCCAAGCGGTGTTGTTGATCAACCGTGAAAAAGCCCACATCGTTGATGTTCGCAGCGCCGAAGAGTTCGCCACAGGCCATTTGATAGGCGCCAAAAACATTGCTTTGGATGTGCTGGAAGCTGACCTGGGCAAGGCCCATAACGACAAAAAACGCCCCCTTATTTTGGTGTGTGCCAGCGGCGTTCGTTCGCAGCGCGCTCAAAAGATTGCCACCAAGCTGGGCTTTGAACAAGCCCATAGCCTGTCCGGTGGTTTGAAAATTTGGCAAGAAGCCAATTTGCCCTTGGAAAAAACTTAAACACTCTTCTCACCATGCCACCTGTCAAGATGTACACCACCGCTGTTTGTCCTTACTGCACACGGGCCAAACAAATTTTGAAAGCTCGCGGCGTAGAGCAAATCGAGGAGGTACGCATCGACCTCGCGCCCGATGAACGTGATCGCATGATGGCGTTGACTGGGCGGCGTACCGTTCCCCAAATTTTCATAGGCGATACGCATGTCGGTGGTTGCGATGATTTGATGGCTTTGGACAGCCGTGGTGACCTCATGCCTTTGCTCCAAGCAAGCTGAGATAATCTTCTACACCTAACCCTTGCCCGCTTAAGAAGCAGTTTCTAGGCGGGTTTTTATTTTTCAGGAAACACACCATGGCCGACGCCAACGATCCCGTTTTTCAAATCCAGCGTATCTATCTCAAAGACATGTCACTGGAACAGCCCAATTCACCTGCCATTTTGTTGTCGCAAGAAGCGCCTTCAGTGGACATACAAATTGGCTTGGGGTCCGAGCAAATTGGGGAGGGCGTCTTTGAAATCACGGTCACCGCAACCGTGACCACCAAAATCAATGACCAAACCATGTTCTTGGTCGAAGCCAAGCAAGCGGGTATTTTTGAAATTCGCAATCTACCCGAAGGCCAATTGCAACCGGTCACTGGCATTGCGTGCCCCCAAATCATTTACCCCTATTTGCGTGGCAATGTGGCCGATGTGATTCAGCGCGCTGGTTTCCCACCTGTGCATATGGCGGAAATCAATTTCCAAGCCATGTACGACCAACAGCAGCGCATGGCTGCCGAACAAAAACTGCAGTGAAGTTAGCCATCGTTGGCGCTGGTGCTTGGGGCACAGCACTGGCGGTACAGGCCGCTTCTCGCCACGATGTCACCTTGTGGGCGCGTGATACGAGTTTGGTTCAAACCCTGCTGCAGCAGCGAGTCAACACGCGCTATTTGCCCCGTGTGGTCTTACCCCCTTCATTGCAGTTAAGCCAGGCTCCTTTTTCTGAGCTGATTGCCGATGTGGATTTAACGGTCTTGGCCACGCCCATGGCCTCGCTGCGATCGGTTTTGCAGTTACTTGCCCCGTTACAAAATCAAACGCCATTGGCTTGGCTGTGCAAAGGTTTTGAAGCGCCGCAGTCTGCGTCGAACAACGGAGGCTTGTTGGCCCATGAGGTGCAAGCACAGCTTGCACCTGGCATGTTGGCTGGCGTGCTCAGCGGCCCCAGTTTTGCCCAAGAAGTGGCGGCTGGACAACCCGCTGCCTTGGTGGCGGCGAGCGCCCATGCCTCTGTGCGTGAAGCACTGGTTCAGGCGTTTCACGGTGGCAATTTGCGGGTCTATGCCAATGACGATGTGGTTGGCGTGGAGGTGGGTGGTGCGGTGAAAAACGTCATGGCGATTGCCACGGGTTTGTGTGATGGCATGCAACTGGGTTTGAATGCCCGTGCTGCGTTGATCACACGCGGTTTAGCTGAGATCACACGCCTAGGGTTGGCCATGGGCGCCCGTGCGGATACGTTCATGGGCTTGAGTGGTTTAGGCGATTTGGTGTTGACCGCCACTGGCGATTTGAGCCGCAACAGGCAGGTGGGTATCGCTTTGGCGCAAGGGCAGTCGCTAAGTCAGGTGTTGCAGTCTTTAGGGCATGTGGCCGAAGGTGTGTACAGCGCGCAAACCGTGGTGCAACGTGCCCAACAACTGGGCGTAGACATGCCCATTGCACAAGCGGTGGTGGCGGTATTGCAGGGCCAAACGTCGCCGCAGCAAGCGGTGGCGATGCTGATGGGGCGGGGCGCTAAGGGCGAATAAGCTCTAAGTTATCAATCAAGCGCGTCTTGCCTAATTTCGCTGCACCCAGCACCACCAATTCGTCGCCAGCAAGTGGCGATTGCAGATCTTGACGGCGTCTCACGGTGAGGTAATCAGGTTGCCAACCGCGCTGGCGCAAGGCGTCCATGGCTTGGGCTTCAAGTAGGGGCAACTGTGTGGGCAGTGCAGCGCCTGCTGCCAAAGCGTCAAGGCCCAGTTGGTTCAGCGCAGCCGACAACTGCACCGCTTGCGTACGTTCAGTTACCGATAAATACCGGTTGCGCGAACTCAGTGCCAAGCCATCGGCGGCGCGACAGGTGTCCACATCCACCAAAGAAATGGGCATGGCAAATTGGTTCACCATCTGGCGAATCACCATCAGCTGTTGGTAGTCTTTTTTGCCCAACATGGCTACGCCACCGCCGTGGGCAAACACTGCATGGAACAACTTCATCACCACGGTGCATACCCCAGTGAAAAAGCCAGGGCGAAAATGTCCTTCCAAGATGTCGGCCAATGCGGGGTCGGGCTGCACTTTGAACGTTTGTGGCTGTGGATAGAGCTCAGCCTCATCGGGTGCAAACAGCACATCACAGCCGCGATCGCTTAGCTTGGCGCAGTCCTCTTCAAAGGTACGTGGGTAGCTGGCAAAGTCTTCGTGGGGCAAAAACTGCAGGCGATTCACAAAAATGCTGGTCACCGTCACATCGCCTAAAGGTTTGGCTAAATCCAGCAGGTGTAAATGGCCCTCGTGCAAATTGCCCATGGTGGGCACAAAAGCGGGTCGGTCAAAACGCTGCAAATGCTGGCGCAATTCAACCAGCGTACGGGCGATCAACATGCGGGATTCACCAGGCGTGCAAGTCGTTCACAGGAAAGCGTCGTTCTTTGACGGCGCGCACAAAGGCATGCATCGCGTCTTGAATGGTGGAGGCTTCGTTCATGAAGTTGTGGGCGAACTTGGGCACCTTGCCTTGGGTGGCGCCCAACATATCGTGCAACACCAAAATTTGTCCTGCGGTGTCCACACCCGCACCAATGCCGATGGTGGCGCAGGTGCTCAGGGCGCGGGTGATTTCGCCAGACAACACTGCTGGCACCATTTCCATCACCAGCATTTGCGCGCCGGCTTTTTCCAGTTGCAAAGCGTCTTGCATCAACTGTTGTGCTGCGCTGTCAGAGCGGCCTTGTACTCGGTAACCGCCCAAGGTATTGACGCTTTGAGGTGTGAGTCCGATATGGCCACACACCGGTATGCCACGCGTCACCAAAAACTCCACCGTAGGGGCCAACCAAGCACCGCCTTCGAGTTTGACCATGTGCGCACCCACCCGCATCAATTCGCTGGCACTGCGAAACGCCTGTTCGGGCGTGGCGTAAGTGCCAAAAGGCATGTCCCCCAAAACGATGGGGCGGCCGTTTTGCTTTTGTACGCCACGTGCCACGCACTCGGTGTGGTAGCGCATGGCGTCCAGCGTCACTGGCAAGGTGCTGTTGTGGCCTTGGCACACCATGCCCAAAGAGTCACCCACCAAAATCACTTCCACGCCTGCCAAATCGGCCAAGGCGGCAAAGGTGGCGTCATAGGCGGTGAGCATGGTGATTTTTTCGCCTTCGCTGTACATCTTCATCAAGCTGTGCAGGGTCATGGCAGGGCGCTTGGTGTGGGTGGGTACGCTGGGTTGAACGCTCATGGCGGGTTTCCTCCAAAAATCAGTTAGCAGGAGCGTAAGCCAATCGCACATAAATAGGGGCATAGGCTTCGGCTTGTGTAATGTCCACCAAAGTTTCTTTGGCGAGTTCAAGCAAGGCAATAAAGGTGACCAGCAGCACCGGCACGCCCAAGCTGGGGTCGAATAAATCGGCAAATTCAACAAAACGCTGGCCTTGGAGTTTTTTCAAGACGATGCTCATGTGTTCGCGTACCGACAGTTCTTGGCGGCTGATTTTGTGGTGTTGCACCAGTTTGGCACGACGCAAAATATCTGCCCACGCTTGCTGTAATTCCACCGCATCCACGTGGGGGAATCGCGGTTGCATGGACTGCTCGATGTACACCTGAGCGCGTAAAAAGTCGCGCCCTTGTTGGGGGAATTGGTTCAGGTTAGCGGCGGCCAATTTGAGTTGCTCGTACTCCAGCAGACGACGTACCAGTTCTGCACGGGGATCTTCGGGTTCTTGGCCCTCGGCTTGTTTTTTAGGTGGCAACAGCATGCGCGATTTGATTTCAATCAGCATGGCCGCCATCAGCAAATATTCAGCGGCTAATTCAAGGTTGGTTTTGCGGATCTCTTCCACATAACTCAGGTACTGGCGGGTGAGACCCGCCATGGGGATGTCCAAGATATTGAAGTTTTGCTTGCGAATCAGGTACAGCAGCAAGTCCAGTGGGCCTTCAAAGGCTTCTAAAAAGATTTGCAAGGCATCGGGCGGAATGTACAAGTCCTGCGGCATGGCGAACAGCGGTTCGCCATACAAGCGAGCCACCGCCACATGGTCGATGACCGTGGGCATATGCGGCAGGTCCCCGCTGGGTCCTTGCCAATTGGCTGGCAATTCAGGTGTGTTCACTTGACGCTGGGATTGAAATAAACGTAGGGCTTTTGCGCCACCTTGGCTGCGTTGAATTCGCTTTGTTCCTTGGCATTGAGGGGCTTGTCCCATAGCAAGGCGCGGCCCTGTCGTTGCTCGGCTTCCAGCGTGGGTTTGGCTTGCTTCAACTGATCGATGAACAGAGAGGCTTCAGAGACGTATTCAGGGCGGGCAAACAGTGACATGAAGGGTGTCCAAG
>DAIQOH010000014.1:29656-31318 GCA_036787995.1 Limnohabitans sp.
GAGGCTTCAGAGACGTATTCAGGGCGGGCAAACAGTGACATGAAGGGTGTCCAAGAGTGGGAGGGCTATTCTAGCCAACCACTGTAAGCCGCAAGGCTCAATTTATATAGTCGTCTGGCCAGCGTAACTGGATGTCCATTTGCCGCAGCAATGCAATGTCTGCTTCGCTGTCAAGGTCGGTGGTGTAGTGCAAATTGTCACTGACCCAAGCTTGTACCAATGAACGGTTGAGTTGACGCCATGTTTGGCAACCGAAGTCTTCACTGGCTTGCAAGACCGCGGCACGGACTGCAGCGCTCAAGGCCACGGGGTTGCCGGGTTGACCCTGCACTTGGGGGAACACCACATCGGTGTTGCTGGGACGTTTGGCAAAGGCTTGGAGCAAATCGGTGATGTCTTGGGTTTCTATCAGCGGTTGATCGGCCAAACACATCACCACCGCACCGCAGTTGGCGCTGACGCTTTGCAAGCCCAAACGCTGCGAAGAGATGATGCCTTGCTCAGGGTGGGGGTTGATGACCACAGTGACGGCCAAGCCTGCCAATGCTGGCGCAATCTCTTGGGCATAGTGACCCAACACTACCACCAACTCTTGTATGCCAGCGTCCAGCAAGCATTGGGCGGTTCGGCGAATCAGCGCTTGGCCATCGCGTTCAAGCAAGCACTTGGGTCGGTGACCCATACGCGAGGCCGAGCCAGCAGCCAGCAAGACGGCAGCGCAGCGCATCAGTGAATGCGCATGCCTGGTGTCGCGCCCGGCCAAGGGTGCAGCACATGGATGCCGGGGTGGGCTTTCTCGTCTGCATGAGAAGCGGCCAAGACCATGCCCTCGGACACGCCGAATTTCATTTTGCGTGGGGCCAGGTTGGCCACCATCACGGTGAGCTTGCCCACCAAGTCTTCAGGCTTGTACATGCTGGCGATGCCGCTGAATACATTGCGATGGCGGCCTTCGCCCACGTCCAGCGTCAAGCGCAGCAACTTGGTGCTGCCCTCCACCGGCTCGCAGTTGACGATGAGGGCGATGCGCAAATCGATCTTGGCGAAGTCGTCGATGGAGATGGTCTCGGCGATGGGTTCGCCGCCGGGGACAGATAAATTGGGGTCAGATCCCGATTTTCCGGAGGAAAACTCGGGCTCTGACCCCAATTTATCCGCCTCAAACAAAGCCTCCAGCATCTTGGGGTCTACGCGTTGTATCAGGTGTTGGTAGGTGCCGATGGTGTGACCCGAACCCATGCGTTGGTCACGCTGGGCGAACTGCAAAGGAGCGATGTTCAAAAACGCTTCCACGTTCGCCGCGAGGGCTGGCAGCACGGGCTTCAAAGCCAGACTGAGCAAGCGGAAAGCCTCGATGCAGGTGCTGCACACATCGTGAAGTCGGGCGTCTTGCCCTTCCAGCTTGGCGAGTTCCCAAGGCTTGTTGGCGTCCACGTATTCGTTCACCCGGTCGGCCAAGGCCATGGTGTCGCGCAAGGCTTTGGCGCAGTCGCGGTTGTCATAAAGCGCTTCGATGGCGGGCAGGCCCGCATGCAGCTGGGCCAGCAGGGCTTCGCCATCGGCACCAACAGCGCCCAATTGGCCGCCAAAGCGTTTGGCGATGAAACCCGCCGCACGGGAAGCGATGTTGATGTACTTGCCCACCAAGTCCGAGTTGACCCG
>DAIQOH010000015.1:0-28266 GCA_036787995.1 Limnohabitans sp.
AAGACTCTGACTACGCAGCTGCATCCACCGATTTGGCCAAGAACCAGATCATGCAGCAGGCCGCAACAGCGGTGCTGGCGCAAGCCAACACCAGCCAGCAGTCAGTCTTGAAACTGTTGCAAGGCTGATCGAGGAAATGATTTAGCTGGGTTTCATCAGCCATGACATACAGCACACCTTCACCCCAAGCAGCTGGTCAGCAACGACCAGACTGCTGGAAGTGTGCCCACTTCATGGTGAGTTGGGACCCTGCCAAGCCCTATGCCTGTCGTTTGATGGGCTTCAAGAGCAGGGTCTTACCCGCGATTGAGGTTTATCGAACCGATGGCAACCCTTGTCGAGGCTTTTACAGCAAACCTTTTGTATCCCCCGTGGCTGAACCTACGCCCTCAGTACCTGCAGCAGTGGTGGCCAAAGCCAAGCCCCGCATGCATTCCACCCACGTTTGGGAAGCCTGACAGCGATTGTGTTTTCTGTCGGGTTTTCGTCTCTTAGATGAAATAATAAAACTTTAAGTATTCATACAAATTTATAAATGAATCACTAATAGCAGTACTTTGAAGGTGGCACACCACTTGCTTGAAGCAATGACCATTGACTTCAGGCTGTTCAAAGTGAATCTATCTACTGGCAAATTAATCAAAGCTGTCTGGCTGGACCCGTTCAGTCCGCTGGTCGATGCCGATCGAGAGAAGCTTTCGCACGCGCACATCGAACCTCAGCAGGTGTCTACCGTGGGCGAATTGAACTTAGCCCTGCGCAAAGCCCATGTGTTGGTGATTCGTTTGGGTGACAGCGCAGACTTGTTGAAAGAAGTTTTAACCCTGATTGCCCAGCTCGGTTGTGCGGTTCCTGTGGTGTGCCGCGTCGAGCGTCGCCGCATGGAAGTCGCCGTCGACGCCATGCGCTTAGGCGCACTGCATGTGCTGCCTTGTGATGAGTGGGACAGCGCTTGCTGGCGCGTCGCCGTGGATGGTTTGTTCTCCGCAGAAGTCAAAAGCAAAAGTTATGTGTTTGTCGATCCCATCAGCCAACACTTGTTGGCCTTGGCTCAGCGTGTGGCCCAAACCGAAGTGGCTGCCTTGTTGGTAGGCCCTACCGGTGCAGGTAAAGAAGTATTGGCCCGTGTGCTGCATGAGTCTTCGCTTCGTGCCAAAGGCCCCTTTGTGGCCATGAACTGCGCAGCATTGCCAGAGCATTTGATTGAAGACATGCTGTTTGGTCACGAGAAGGGTGCTTTCACCGGCGCACACAAAGACCACAAAGGCTTGTTTGAGCAAGCCCAAGGTGGAACGGTATTTCTGGATGAAATCGGTGAAATGCCTATTCAACTGCAAGCCAAGTTGCTGCGTGTGTTGCAAGAGAAAAAACTTAACCGCTTGGGCAGCGAAACACCTATCGATTTGGATGTGCGTGTGATTGCTGCCACCAACAAGGATTTGCGCCAAGCCATTCAAGACCGTGAATTTCGCGAAGACCTGTATTTCCGTATCAGTACCTTCCGTTTACGCATTCAGCCCTTAAGAGAGCGACCCGGTGACATCTTGCCTTTGGTCTCGCAATCCTTGTCGCGCCACACCAAAGGGTCTGTGCCTTTGTCAGTGAATGCCCAAGCGCAGCAGATGTTGTTGCAATACCCTTGGCCAGGCAATGTGCGCGAACTTGAAAACGTGGTTCAACGCGCTGTGGTCTTGTGTACCGGCCGTGTCATCACGCCAGCACACCTGATGTTTGACGAGGCCCAAACCATGGATTTGGAGGTTATGCCAATGACTGAAGGGTTGGAGGATAGACCCTTATGGACCACATCCACAACAGACGCAACCCATCCTGTCATCCCTGTCATGGCAGAAGAAACTCCGTCGTTGTCAGAACCTGTGGCTGTGACGCCCTCGGCCAACAGCTTCACCGTACCTGCCAGTCCTGACAGTTTGTTGCCCAGCGATTTGTTTTCAGCGGTGAAAAGCAGTGAACACCAGGTGATTTTGGCGGCGTTACAAGCCAGTGAGAGCCGTATTGAGGCCGCCAAAAAACTGGGCATCAGCCCGCGCACGCTGCGCTACAAATTGGCCCAGTTGCGCGAGCGCGGCATGGAATTGTCCTTCGCTGAGTGAATGAGGAGAACACACCATGATTGACCGTATTTCCGCCGGCAGTGTCAACAGCATGATGGAAACCATCCGTGCTTACCAAAACAAAGCAGCCAATGGCGTTGAGCAGCTCAATATCAAACCGCCCGTTGTTGATGACATTCAAGCCCCCAAAACGGAGTTGCCCAATTTCACCGAGTCGGTGAAAAACCTGCTCTCCAAAGTCAACGAAGTGCAAGTCAAGTCCACTGCTATGCAAGAAGCGTATCAACGTGGCGAAGACATTCCCTTGACCGATGTGGTGCTGGGAATGCAGAAATCCTCCTTGGCATTTGAAGCGACCTTACAGGTGCGCAACAAAGTGCTCAAGGCGTATGAAGAAATCATGAACATGCCGGTTTAACCTTTTAAGAGAACACCATGGCCACCGCAAGCGCAACACTCAATACCCCGCTGGGCACCAGCAATAACGCATTGACCACCTCGGACAGTCCCACGACTGGAACATCGATGGTGACCAGCGGCACCCCGCTTCGCAGCAACGATGTGGCACGCTCGGTTGCCAACACAGCGCTCAGCGACCCCATGGGCATGGTGCGCGATTTGGTGCGTCAACCCAGTGTGAAAAAAGCTTTGCCCATCATCGTCATCTTGATGGTGGTGGCAGCCTTTGGTTTGGCTTCCATGTCGATGAAGACACCCAGTTACCGTGCTTTGACCATGATGCTGCCTGAAGCCGATAAGCAATTGGCCATTGAAACCTTGAAAAACGGTAACTTCAATCCCCAAGTAGATAACAACACCGGCCAAATCATGGTGCCAGGTGACAAATACCAAGAAGCCCGCATGTTGTTGGCGTCCAAAGGTTTGCCCCGCACAGAAGCGCAAGGCATGGACACCTTGAAAGACATGCCGGCCATGACCACCAGTCAGTTCATGGAACAGGTTCGCTACAACAATGCCATGGAGCAAGAGTTAGCCAAAACCATTTCGCAGATTGCAGGTATTCGCAGCGCTCGCGTGCATTTGGCGGCACCTAAGCAAAGCGTGTTTGTGCGCGACCGTGTTCCAACCAAAGCCTCGGTCATCATTACCCGCGCACCTGGCAAGCAAGTGTCGTCAGCCAATGTGCAAGCCATTATTTCGCTGGTGGCTTCCAGCGTGCCTTATTTGGCCCCTGAAAACGTATCGGTGGTGGACAACTACGGTACTTTGATGAACGAGATGTTGGGTGAAGCCCCCTTGGGTCTCACCGGTGCGCAGTTGCAGCAAAAGCAACAAATGGAAGACCTTTACCGCACACGCTTGATTCAATTGCTGGCACCCATCGTGGGTGAGGCCAATGTCAGCGCACAGGTGAGTTTGCAACTGGATTTCACCCAAGAAGAAATCACCACTGAAGACTTCGACCAGCGCGACAAAGGTCCCAAGACCCGTTCAGAGTTGTTTGTGGAAGACCGCAACTCCTTCAAAGATGCGATTGGTGTGCCTGGCTCACTGTCGAACACGCCGCCCAATCCTCCTCAAAACCCTGCTTCCTCTGAGACCTCTGTGTCTGACCCCAACAAAGGTGTGAGCGAAAAAGGTGTGCAAGTGGTGGCCCGCAGCACCAAAAACTATGAGCTCGACCGTGCGGTACGCCACACCAAGAGTGCCATGGGCAATATCCAAAAACTGGGTGTGGGTGTGTTGATCAACGAGCGTCCCATTCCACCGGGCACCAAGGTTGAAAAACCTGCGGATGGTTCACCTGCACCTACCACCATTCCCTACACCCAAGAAGAACTCGACCGTTTGAATCAACTGGTTCGTGGTGCCGTTGGCTTTAATGACAAACGTGGCGACGTCGTCACAGTGGTGGCGACCCGTTTTGAGCCACCCATCGACCCGGATGCCGTGCCTTGGTACAAAGACGAAACCTTGGCTTCACTGGCCAACAGCGGCGTGATTGCTGTGTTGTTTCTGATCTTCTTGTTGTTCGTGGTTCGTCCCATGATCAAGAAACTGAACAAGCCCGAAGTCGACCCTGCTGCCTTGGCTGCTGCTGCCTTGGCTGCTGCTTCCGCCGAAGCGGCCAGCGCCGAAAAAATGCGCACAGAGCGCATCGCCGCGGCCGAAGCCGAAGCCGCTGTGCGTGCCACCCAAGAACGTTTGGCCCGCGAAGAAGCCGAGGAAAAAGCGCGCAAGGCCAAAGAAGAAGAACTCATGCAGTTGCAAATGGCCGAAGAAGCCTCAGCTGCCGAAGCGGTTCGCATGGCCGAAGAAGAAGCCGCCCGCGAAGCTGAAAGACTCGCTGCGGCCAGCGAAGAGCCAGAAGGACCTACCGATGTGGAACTTGCCGAAGGTGAAACGCTGGAAGACCTGAAAGCGCGCATGGGTAACCTCAAACCCAAGAAACAAGCCATTCCCGCCGATTTGCTTAACAATGCCAACTCGTATGACGATAAAGTCGCGCTGATCCGCATGATCGTGTCCGACAATTCCGGCCGCGTGGCTGGCGTGATGCGCGGCATGATCGAAGTTCAATAACAACTTTGATGCGAATGAAGAAACCAAGGACATACCATGGCTGATAACGATACGATTCAATGGACACCAGAGCTTCGCGCCGAAATGGCAGCGATGACGTCCACCCAACGCGCTGCGGTGCTGATGCTTTTGCTGGGCGAAGAACAAGCGGCTGAGATTGTGAAATACCTCAGCCCCAAAGAAGTACAAGCTTTGGGTGCTGCCATGGTGCAAGCGTCTAGCTTGTCGCAAAACGCGGTGAATGTGGTGCTTGACCAATTCGTTGACATGCTGAAAAAACAAAACAGCGTGGGACTGGGTGGTTCCGACTATGTGGACAAAGTCATGCGTTTGGCCTTGGGTGATGACAAAGCCAATTCAGTCCTCAACCGCATCATGCCTGGCCAAGGTACCAAGGGCTTGGATATTCTGAGTTGGATGGACCCTCGCTCGATTGCCGAGATGATTCGCACCGAACACCCACAAGTCATTGCGATTATTTTGTCTTTGTTGGAAACCAGTGTGGCCGCCGACGTGTTGGTGTATTTGCCCCCCGAGGTGCGCCCCGAAGCGATACAGCGGGTGGCCAGCATGGACACCGTGCAACCCTCAGCCATGGCTGAGCTCGAGCAAATCATGAAACAACAGTTTGCCAAGAGTTCGTCCTCCAAGTCGTCTAGCTTTGGTGGCATCAAGGCCGCGGCTGACATCATGAACAAAACCAAAACCGATTTGGAACGTTCAGTGATGGATGGTTTAGAAGAACTCGACGTCGATTTGATGCTGAAAATCCAAGACCAGATGTTCACCTTCGACAACTTGGTCACTGTGGACAACAAGGGTATTCAAGTGCTGATGCGCAATGTGGAGCCCGACCAACTCATGGTCGCCCTCAAAGGTGCGCCCGACGAGGTGCTTGCCCGGTTCTTGGACAACATGTCCGAGCGTGCACGCGGTATGTTCAAGGACGACATGGACGCGCGCGGACCTGTGCGCGTGGCGGACGTGGAAGACGCACAAAAGAAAATCATGCGTTTGGCACGCAAGCTTTCCGATACCGGTGAACTGATCTTGGGCGGAGCCGATTTTGTTTAAACCGGACACCCACCAGTCTGCCACCAAGCATTGGCTTCACGATACGTGGTTGCACTCGTCTGACAAACTGACTGCCCAGTTTGGTGAGTTGGATTGGGCCCAAGTACCCAAACTGGACTTTGCGTCGGTGCTGTTCAAGCAACTGGCTACGCCAGAGCCTGCCAAAGTGTTTGACAGCAGTGAAGGCTTTGTTTTGGAGACCTATGGTCAACAACCTTTGCCTACACCTCGGTCTGAAAAACGCAGTGAGATAGCTGCCAAGGCTGAGGCTGAAATACCAGCGCTTGAGTCCTCTATAACCTCTGAGAAGGCTGTGGTGAATCCACCTGCACAAGCCAAAGAAAAGACCGATTCGTCGGTCTTGTTTGGTGAAGAAAGTTTTTGGCGATGCGCCGATCCCGATGCTTGGGATATTTGGGGTGATGAAACCCCTGATGACCAGCGTTTCGATTCCGCTGACTGGGCAGCAGCACGTGAAGCCGCGCAACAAGAAGGTTTTGCAGCAGGCCACGAACAAGGTTACCAAGCAGGTTTGGCTGAGGGCCATGAAACCGGCAAGTTGGAAGGCATGGCTGAAGGTCAGTTGATGGGCTATGAAGCCGCGCAATCCCTTGCCGATACTTCACAAGCACAGGCGTTAGAAGCACAAAAGCTGGAAATTTTTGCGTCCCTCGATGAACAAAAACAGTTGTTGAAAGAAGTCACTGACAAGTTGCAAGCCTTAAGCGACAACCCCCAAGCCTTGTTCGAACCTTTAAAGCGTTTGGCCTTGCACATCAGCGAGCACATGGTGTTGGCTGAACTCAATATCTCCGGCCAAGCCATTGAGCGCTTGGTACAGCGTTGCTTGGATGAAATCGATTTACACGGTCAACCCCAAGTGGTGATTGAGTTGCATCCCCAAGACAAAGCGCGCTTACAAGAAATGGCAGGCGATGTTATGAAACACATGCAAATCCAAGCGGTTCCTACCTTGCAACCAGGCAGTGTGCGTGTGCTGATGAACGATACCCAAATTGAAGATTTGGTGCAAAACCGTATGCAAACACTGGCTAACAGTCTCTTGACATCGCCAGAAGCGTGGCGAGAGCAATCCGTTTTCTTCCGCCAGCCTTTGGCGCAGCGTGAAGGACAGGCAGAAGACGTGCCCCAGCGTGTGCCATACCAAGAGCCTGTGGATGACAGCGACATATTCGATGGTGATACCCATGCTTGACTTCACGAACATTGCTTTGCGAACCCTGATGTGCCTGGCCTTTTTGGCGTGGGTGGTCAGACCTATGTTGATGTCCATGGTCAGACGCGAGCCCAATTACATGGAGTTGGAAGAGATGGCCCAATTGGCAGTCAACAGCGCTTATCGCCAGCAGTTCGCCAGTTTTTATTTGCCAAAGCCTGCCGAAAAATCGCTTGCACCCGTGGCGTCCGAAATCACCGACGAGCCTGCTGCAACTGTTGTTGTGCTCACTGAAGCCGAGCAACAAGCATTGGCTATGGAACAACAAGCCATGGCTTTGCGTTACCAAGGCCATGAGCAAGAGTTGGCGCGCCGTGCCAAAGTGGCTGCTGAAGAGGCCGAGCGTTTAGCGCGTGAAGCACAGGCCTTGGCGGATCTGGAGGCGGGGTTGGAAGACGATGACGGGGACGACGAACTGAAGAAGATGCGTGAGAGCATGAAAAAAGAAAAGAAAAAGCCCTCCATTCCTGCAGAACTGTTGGCTGGCAACAGCTACGAAGACAAGCTCATGGTGGTACGCTTTGTCGCCGAGCAAGAGCAAAACCGCGTGGCCAACACCATTCGCTCCATGATTCAAATTCAGCCCTAAGCCATGATGGATTTTGCTGTCGAAGTTGAACAAAGCCTATCGGGTCTTCGCACACCGCAACCCCAGCGCAGTGGTACGTTGGTGCGATTGGTCGGTATGACCCTGGAGGCACGTGGCGTGATGGCACCTTTGGGGGCTTGCTGCGAAGTGGTCGGGCGACACGGTCACCGCGTAGAAGCCGAGGTCGTGGGTTTCAATGACAAGGTGTTGTTTTTAATGCCTTTCACGGAGCCCGCTGGCGTCGGCCCTGGTGACATGGTTCGCGTGGTCAGTAACTCCTCATTGGTCAGCTTGGGCCCCGAGCTTTTAGGACGTGTCATCGATGGGCGCTGTCAACCGCTGGACGGCAAGCCTGCTCCCGTTTGCAAAGATTTGCTTAGTCTCTTGGGTCGACCCATCAACCCCATGGAGCGTGGCCCCATCAACAAAATTTTGGATGTGGGCGTGAAAGCCATCAACGGTGTTCTCACGCTAGGCCGTGGCCAGCGCTTGGGTTTGATTGCGGGTTCGGGTGTCGGCAAGAGCGTCTTGCTGGGTATGTTGACCCGATTCACCAAGGCCGACATCGTCATCATTGGTTTGATTGGTGAGCGTGGGCGTGAGGTGCAAGCCTTTATTCAAGAATCGTTGGGTGAAGAGGGTTTGGCCAAATCGGTGGTGATTGCCGCACCAGCAAACGTTTCACCGGTGTTGCGATTGAAAGCCACCCACTTAACCCATGTGATTGCAGAGTATTTCCGCGACCAAGGAAAAGATGTGCTGATGCTGTGCGACAGCCTCACCCGCGTCGCGCATGCACAGCGTGAAATTGGATTGGCGATTGGCGAGCCGCCGACGGCCAAGGGTTATCCGCCGTCGGTGTTTGGCTTGCTGCCCAACTTGATTGAACGCGGTGGTGTGGGCAGGCATGGCCACGGTTCCATCACAGCCATCTATACCGTGCTGGCTGAGGGCGATGATGCCGCCGATCCCATTGTGGATATTGCGCGTGCATCCTTGGATGGGCAAGTGATGTTGTCGCGTAAATTGGCCGACTCTGCGCATTACCCCGCCATTGATTTAACCGGTTCTATTTCTCGTTTGATGCAGACCTTGCTCAGCAGCGAAGACTTGAAGTCCGCCAACAAGCTGCGTCGACTGTGGTCTTTGTACCAACAAAACGTCGATTTGATTCAGGTCGGCGCTTACGAGAACGGCTCCAACCCGGAGTTGGACGAGGCCATACGCTTAAACGATCGCATTGTGAATTTCTTGCGCCAAGACATGCACATCAGCCAAGACTACGAGGTCACTCGTGTACAGTTGCGTGACTTGCTTAACCAGTAAAAAAGGATTCCAAAATGCAAGTTCGCAGTTGTTGGTCGGTCCTGACCAAAAAAGCCAAAGACGAAGAAGAGGCAGCGCAAATCGCCGTGTCTCAGGCGGCTAAAAAAATACAAGACCTGCAAGACAGCTTGGCACGAATGAACAACTTGCTGGACGACTACAAGCACAAAGCACTGGCCGCACAAGCGCATCTTCACAGCATGGCCCAAACTGCCAACAATCGCCAATTCATTTTGCAATTGCAAGACCTGATCTCGCGGGTTGAAACCGACAAAGTTCATGCTTTAGCGGCTTATGACAGGGCTAAATCAGGTCTGACCCAAGCCACGCACCAGCGCATGAAAATGGAAACTATGCAAGAAAAAGACGCGCAAAACGTGAAAACCTGGGAGCGCAAACGCGATCAAAAAGAAATGGACGCCTTAGGTCTCACGCTTTTTAACCTCAAGGCTTAACCCAACCCGCCTCTAACCAGTGCCAGTAATAAGGTTTGAAGGCCCAAGCCATCAGCGTGGTGGTCGTATTCGGTGCAAATACACCTGCGGTCGCATGGTCATGCCACACACCTTTCGCATTCAAGCGCGTCAGCAAAACTTGGGCAGCTGTTGCCAAGGGCTGGACTTGACCCTCCAGTTCCACGCGGGCACTGTCTTCGCTTTGCTCGTCTAAACGTTTGAAGGCATAGGTTTGCACCAAGGGCAAATCCATGTCAGTGTCCAGGGGACCAGAGTACACATCGTGCAAACTGCCCCAACTGCGTCCTTGTAGCAATTGTTTGAGGTGGCGCAATTGCCGCTCAGCAATCTCTTCGTCCCCCAAGCGAACACTGACCTGACCCAATACATTGTCAAACCACACACAGGCATCGGGGTTGTCGCGCAGCAATTGCGGCAAACCAGCGATCGCGTCTTGGCGGTGAAAGCGCAGTTGCGTGCCGTTTTCACGCAAAACTTTGCCATGACGCAAGCCAAACAGCATGGGCACCAAAGGATCGATGTCAAACACATCGACTTGTTTGAAACGCGTTAACCAAGGGGTAGGCAACATCCATCCTGCGCTGGGCCCAATCAACAACAGCTGTTGTTGGCTGGGTTCTGTGCCCGCCAAAAATTGCGCAATGCGTTCGCGGGTCGGTAACCATCTGTTCATGGAACGCAGCGCATGAACATGCCAGTTCAGGCCACCGGTGCCGCCTGCGTTGGCCAGATCGCGTATCCATGTGGCCCAAGCCACATTTGGGGCCGCCTTAGTGTTCACACACCACCTTGAACATGGTGAACACCGGCGAGTTGGGCGGTACCGACTGCCATTGGTCAAAGATACCCTCGCTGGTGAGTGCTTCTCCACCCAAGTTGTGTCCGCTGTACAAAGCCATAGAGCGGGTACGTACTTGGCGTTTGGTGCATTCCATTTCCATCAGTGCGCGACTTGAGAGATAAGTTTTACCTTGCGCAGATTTTTGAGGCTCACGGTAGTCCAACATGGTCCAAACACGGCGCAGTGGGCCTTCTTTTTCGATGGAAGCGCGGTCTATGCCGTAAGTTCCGATGTCTGCCAGTCCCAAGGCAACCCAGTCGGCCGCACTTGCACACCATGGCAAGGCCACAAGACTCAGGCAAAGCAAGAATTTGTATGAATGATCAAGTTTTTTCATGAATTGACGCTTCCGCGTGGATAATGGGTAACCATGCCAAACCAAGACTGGGTTCAGTATTCTCTCAGTATGACATTCGTCTTGTTGCTGTTGGCGGCGGTCCTTTGGTGGCTGTCGCGTCGCAACAAGGGCTTTCTTCTCCCTGCTGCTAAACGCCGAATCCAAATTTTAGAGGCCTATCCCATGGGTATGCGACACAAGTTGTTGCTGATTCAGGTGGACTCACAAAGAATGTTGTTGGCGGTCAATCCCAACGATATCCAAAAACTGCACGCATGGCCGGCAGATTCCTCTCCTCCCGTTGAGCAAGGTGCTTCTGATGCGCATTAAACATTCATGGTGGTGCTTGTCACTGTTATTGTTGGTCATGCTTTTACCCGATGGGGCTTTGGCCCAAGGCCTGCCCTTGGTCACCGTCAACAGCGGCAAAGCAGGTCAGCAATACAGTATGACGCTGCAGTTGTTGGGTTTGATGACGGTGCTCACTGTGCTGCCATCGTTGTTGTTGATGATGACCTCGTTCGTGCGCATCATCATTGTGCTGTCTATTTTGCGTCAAGCCTTGGGCACAGGACAAACACCGCCTAACACGGTGTTGGTGGGCTTGGCATTGTTTTTAACACTGTTCATCATGTCCCCCGTGTTTGATGAGGTTTATACCAAAGCGGTTGCTCCCTATATGAATGGAACTTTGCCATTCGACAAAGCTTTGGCCGTGGCAGAAGTACCTGTGCGCAATTTCATGATGTTGCAAACCCGTGAAGACGACATAGCCATGTTCATGCAAATCGGTCAGAAAAAAGAAATTGCCAGTGCAGCGGATGTGCCATTCACCACCTTGGTTCCTGCCTTCATGACGTCGGAGTTGAAAAGTGCGTTCATGATTGGCTTCATGATTTACATCCCCTTTGTGGTCATCGATTTGATTGTCGCCAGTGTGTTGATGTCCATGGGCATGATGATGCTGTCACCCATGATCATCTCCATGCCTTTCAAGTTGATGCTGTTTGTGTTGGTTGACGGGTGGACCTTGGTGATGGGTTCACTGGCATCCAGTTTTATTTACAAGTGAGGTAGCAATGGATACAGCCATGGTGGTGGATTTAGGACGACAAGCCTTGTGGATGACGATGCTGATTTCTGCACCCATGTTGTTGGTGGGCTTGATCGTGGGTTTGGTGGTGGGTATTTTTCAAGCAGCCACTTCCATCAACGAGCAAACCTTGAGTTTTATTCCCAAGTTGTTGTCCTTGGGCTTGACCGCTGCCATCTTTGGCGGATGGATGATTAACAGTTTGGTGGACTACACCAAAATTTTGTATGGCCGTATTCCTGGTTTGTTTGGTTAAGCGGCTATGAACCTTGAGATGCTCAATTTGCTGGACAAGTTTTACAGCTTGGTCTGGCCCATGTTGCGCATCTCCGCTTTTTTGACGTTCTCGTCAATTTTTTCTGTGCGTGCGGTGAGTCTGCGTATTCGGGTTTCAATTTCGATTGTGTTGACCGTATTTTTGTCCTTGCACATGGATATTCCAAGCATTGATCCCGTCACAGCCGAGGGACTCAAAGAAATTGTTAACCAGTTGTTTATTGGTTTGGTCATGGCCTTGATCATGCAGCTGGCCAGTGCCAGTATCGTCGTGGCAGGCCAAGCTGTGTCAGGCTCCATGGGTTTGTCCATGGCCAATATGATGGACCCCAATATGGGCAATGTGCCCGTGATTTCCCAGTTCTTCACCATCCTAGGGACTTTGGTTTTTTTGTCTATTGGCGGGCATTTGATTGTGTTTGGTTTATTGCTGGAATCGTTCACCTTGTTTCCCATTGGCAAGGACTTTATGAACCAAGATTTGCTGGGCAAGATCACTGCCTGGGGTGCACTGATGTTTGTATCGGCTTTGCTGATTGCTTTGCCTGTGGTCATCACACTTTTGTTTGTCAATATTGGCGTGGGTTTTATCACCCGAGCTGCGCCAAGTTTGAATATTTTCTCGGTGGGTTTACCGGCTTTGTTGATCGCTGGTTTTGTGGTGCTGTGGCTGTCGATTCCCAGCGTGATTCAACGCATTGCTTGGTTGTGGGTGCAAACCTTTAGCCAGATGCGAAGCATTTTGACGGGCGGTTGAGACCATGGCAGACGATTCAGCCGAACGCACCGAAGAACCGACGGCCCAGCGACTAAAGAAAGCGCGTGAGGAAGGGCAAATTGCGCGCTCAGTCGAGTTGTCGACCGCCGCTATCTTGGTAACAGCCACTTTGTTTTTCAGTTTGACGGGCAGTTATGTGTTTCACCGCTTAGGCGGCTTGTTCACATCTCAACTGCAGTTTGACCGCAAAGTGATGGACAAAGCCGAGCTGCTTCCTGGCATTTTTTTCCAATCGATTGTGGACGGGTACAGCTTGATATTGCCTGTGATGATTTTGCTGGCTGTGGTAGCTGTGATATCCACCGTTTTGAGTGGTGGCTTGGTGTTTTCGTTGGGTATGTTGGCGCCTAACTTTGGCAAGCTCAATCCCATGTCTGGTTTAAGCCGCATGTTCGGTACACGTGCCTTGATAGAGCTGGGTAAATCCATTTTGAAATTCGCCCTCATCAGTTTGATTTTGTGGAACTCGGTGTCTAACAACATCGATGACTTGGTCACCTTGAACCGTTTGGATTTGGGTACAGCGGTTCAGCACGCTGGCACCATGATTTTGGATGCTTGTTTTTGGATGAGCATGGGCCTGGTATTGATTGCTTTGCTCGACGTTCCCTTGCAGCAATACCAAGTGAACAAAAAACTCAAGATGACTCGCCAAGAGATCAAAGACGAGATGAAGAATTCCGAAGGTCGTCCAGAGGTCAAAGCCACGATTCGTCGTCGTCAGCGCGAAATGGCCAACAACCGCATGATGTCCAAAGTCAAAGACGCCGATGTGGTTATCACCAACCCGCAGCATTTTGCGGTGGCTTTAAGTTACGACCCCAACTCGGATGGCGCACCCACTTTGATTGCCAAGGGAACAGATAATTTGGCGCACCGTATTCGTGATTTGGCCAAGGAGGAGGGTGTTTATATTTTTGAGGCACCTGAGTTGGCCAGGGCGCTGTACTTCACGACCAAGCTGGATGAACCTATTCACGAAGCGCTTTACCATGCGGTAGCACAAGTCATTGCGTATGTGTTCAGTTTGAACCAGTCGTATGCGCCAGGCGAGGGCATCATCAAGCCTACTTTGCGTATCCCCGACAATATGCGATATGACGAAAACGGTTTTCTCTTTCAATGATGAGTCCAGGAAGACGAATCGACCATGAGTGATTTTTACCAAAGCCCAGCTGACAAATTGCGGTTTGAGATTTTGCTCAAATCGCTTCGCGAAGGGCGGCTCAATCTCGCTATTTTGGGCGACGATGAAATTGCGCTCACGTATTACGGCAGGCGCATTTTTCAGCACTTGAAAGAGCAAGGTGAGCCACATGTGGAGCTATGGACCTCTGCTGATTCCGAAAAATTGGTTGATCGATTTAACGACATATTGTCTGAACTGACCGTAGATGAAGCGGTTGACAAGGGCAACAAAACCGCGCCCAAGCGCTTCATGATCTTTCCCGATACCCAAGCCATACAAGAATTTGAACTGCAGTTACTTGCGCGTTTGGTCAATGGTTTTCCTGCCAGCAACATCAACCTGATTTTGTTGGTTAACAACCAGACCTCTTATGAGAAAAAACTGGCTACCTTCGGTAAAAATTTGTTGCAATGGGTTTTGGAGTCAGAGGATCCCACGCCCACCAAGCCGCAGCGTATAGAAACCCGCGATGATTTTTCTGCCAGCCAAAAAACGCCTGCGCCTGCGCCTGCTGTTGCGTCTGGCTTGGACAAAAAATTCAGTCTTCCGTCAGCACCCTTGCCGCCTCTGGAAGTGCCTTCTGAGAAGACACCTGCCAAACCCTCGACATTTGCTGCAGATTCTGAGCCTGCCTTCAATGAGCCTCTTGATCCTGTCATGGGTGAAGAGGTGCCTTTGGGCACCACTTTGAGTGGCGAGGAGTTGGCGAAAGAATGGGCAGACAACGCGGCCGCATCCAGACGCAGCACCCAAATTGCCGCCATTTTGTTGGTGGCGGTAGTGGGTGGTTTAGCTGTCTTTGGTTTTTTATACCAAGATTTGATTCGCGAAGAGGTTTACTCTTTACAGGAATACTTGGCAGGTAAAAAGCCTGCGACTGTGTCTAAGTCTGAACCTACCACAGCACCTGCGGCAACCGTTGCCATGTCTTCTAGCAATACACCTGCGCCTGTGCCGGCAACAAAATCACCGGATATTGTGATCAGTGAAAAAGAGGAAGTGGTCAGCCCCTCTGCGGCTGTTCCACCCGCTGCGGCGTTGCCGCCGTCTGCACCAGCACCCGTGCCTGCAGCAAAGCCTGCAAAGCCTCCAGAAAAAGCACCAGAGATAGCGGCAGATAAATCCGCAGGTGCAGACGATCCGGCATGGGTGGTCAAACTTGATACCGATACTTGGGTGTTGCAGCATGGTGCTTTTGACACGTTGGCCGAGGCCAGAGCGTTTCAAGCCAACTCCAGTCTGTTCAAGTCTGCACAAGTTTTATTCAGCCAACGCAAAGGCGGTAAATCGTTTTACATTGTTTTGACTGGCCCCTACGCAGACAAAGCCATGGCGGAGACACAAATGCGGCAAAACCCAGCCATGGCCAAAGCGTGGCTGAGAACCTCGAAATCTTTGAAAGCGCAGTTTCAGGACTGACGCCCTCAATGATTTTTCAAGTTGTCCGTCTTGCGGTCGACTTCAACTGCGGAGAATCCAAATGAGCAGTGAAGATAAATTTGACGATAAGCCCATGGCCGATGTCGATGAACAGGCGTTGGCCAAAACGCTAGACAGCGAACATGTGTTCGAGCGCAGCAGCGCGCCCCCGACCATGCTTGTCCCTTCGCCCTCAAGCACCGATGCCTTTCCCGACGAGCCTGAACCAGAACCCGAGCCCATGCCTGAGCCGCAACCGCTGGACGCCGATGTGGTGGATCCTGTCGGCCAAGAGGGTTCTACCTCTGCAGAAAAATCTTCTGAACACCAAAGCAGTTATGGTCGCAGCGACCCTGCCAGCTTGGCTGCTGTGGGCTCAGGTGAGCTGCGGGACGCCCAACTCGGCCCTGCCCAAGAGCATGAACTGGCGCACGCTGAGCTGGGGGCAAATGAAGAAGCGCAAACGCCATCATCCGAGGTGGCACTTGTCCGAGAGTTGCCAGAAGAATGGGTTTCACAACCGCATTTAGCCCATTTGGCTCAAGTTGGTTTGACTGACGCCGATACATGGGAGGAGCAGATCAAGCCGAGGATAGACAATTTGCACGAGCAAATCGATGAAGTGAATGTTCGGCTTGATGATCTGCTGACAGCTAAACGTAAATACCGATAAGGACAAGAGCCATGGCGCAAGATCAGGAAAACGCAAAAACCGCCGAAGCTGGTGCGGTTTTGGCTGAGCCGTCTGCGTCTGTCGACGGTGAAGGAATTGCCGAAGGCATTGAGGCTTTGCAATCACAGGCTTTGGACGGCAGTGAGGTGTCGCGTCAGTTGGAAGACCTGACAGGGGTTGTGCTCAGCTCTGCCGAGGTGTCTACCCGTTCTGCTGAGGTGGCCGCCACCATCAGCGAAGAAATGCGCAGTGTGATGCTCAAAGTCGATGAGATGGGCAAGCGCAATGTGCTGCATTCGCGAGTCATGTTGATTGGCTTACTCAGCTTTTTGATGATTGCTGTGGGTAGTTTTTTTGCCATCTCAACACGCTTACAACAAAACATTCGTCAACTCGATACGCTGTCGCTGGCAGTGGGTAAGCGCGTGGTTGAACTGGATGCCACGCTGGCGGCTTTTGGCGATGCCACCCACGGCTTGGGCGACACCACTGAAAAGCTCGACGGCATGGAAGAGCGTCAAGTCAAGCTCGACAGCAAAATCGAAGCCAAGATGGAAGACTTGACCAAGCTGTTCAATAAAATGCCCGATCAAATCGCTGGGCAGGTCAATGGTCAAAGCGAAAAAAGTTTGGATGCGAAATTGCAAAACCTGCAAAAAAGCATACAGGCAGTAGAAGCCAAAGTGCAGGCTTTATCTACCGCCAAAGCAGCGCCAGCTGCGCCTGCGCAAAACAACCAAGCGGTGATTGCGGAAATTCAAAAGTTGAAAAAAGACCTGGAAGCTGCGTTGGCTGCCAATCAAGCAGCCGCCAAAGCGGCAAGAGAACAAGAAAAAGCGGCTGAGAAAGCGGCCGAAAAAGCGGCTATCGCTGCGTCACGCAACCCCCCGCTGACCTTGCCGGGTGCTTCAGAAGGCAAATCGCCAGAAACCAAGGCTGCAGAGGCCAAAGCTGCCGCATTGAAAGCGGCTGAAGCCAAAATCGCCGAGGCCAAAGCGGCTGAAGCCAAAGCCCAAGCCAAGGCTGCTGCTGAAGCCAAAGCCGCGGAAGAGGCCAAAGCGGCTGAAGCCAAAGCCAAGGCAGATGCCAAGGCCGCTGAAGCGCGCGCCAAAGCCATTGAAGCCAAGGCTGCTGCCGAAGCCAAGGCCGCCAGCCAACCGCCAGCCATTCCTCCACGCGCTGCACCCAAGGAAGACAGGGTTGTCTTCCCTCGTCCGAATACGGACAACTAAGCCCAAACCTAGGGCGTCAATTCCAGCGACAGTTGTTCTTCGAGCTGAAAGTGCCGGGCGTTGGCGAGTGGCCAAAACTGTGTGAAAACCGTTGGCATGCCTTTGCCAGGTTTTTTCAACAAACTGCCTTCGGCCAAGCTGGGGTAAAGGTCTTCTAACGAACAGGTTTGGTGGGCGCTGATGCGGCGCATGATGTGTTTGGCTTGCAATTGGTCAGGCGATTGAAATCCCGCCGCTTGCAACAGTTCTTGCAAAGCTACCAAGGTATGGTGATGAAAATTTTTCACCCGCTGGGCTTTGCTGGGTACAACCAAGGCCATTTGACGTTGTGGGTCTTGGGTGGTCACTCCGGTGGGGCAATGGCCGGTGTGGCAGGTTTGGGCTTGTATGCAGCCCAAGGCAAACATGAAACCCCGCGCACTGTTGCACCAATCAGCACCCAGTGCAAGCGCACGAACCATGTCGAAGCTGCTGATGATTTTGCCGCTGGCACCCAAACGTATTTCTGAGCGCAGATTCACACCTACCAAGGTGTTGTGAACCAAGCGCAATCCCTCCAACATGGGCATGCCCATGTGGTCGGAAAATTCCAAAGGCGCTGCACCCGTCCCGCCCTCTGCGCCATCCACCACGATGAAGTCAGGTGTGATGCCTGTTTCTTGCATGGCTTTAACAATGGCAAACCATTCCCAAGGGTGTCCGACGCACAACTTGAAACCCGTGGGCTTGCCACCACTCAACCTGCGCAGTTGCTGAACGAATTCAAGCAATTCGATAGGGGTGGAGAACGCGCTGTGTGCGGCAGGCGAAACGCAATCTTGATCGACAGGGACGCCACGTGTTTGTGCAATTTCCTCGGTCATTTTGGCGGCCGGCAAAACCCCGCCGTGTCCAGGCTTGGCACCTTGGCTGAGCTTGATTTCAATCATCTTGACTTGTGGCTCTTGGGCTTGACGGGCAAAGCCATCTGGGTCAAAGCGACCTTGTTCGTCACGGCAACCAAAATACCCCGAACCAATCTCCCAAATCAAGTCACCCCCATGCACACGGTGGTAGGACGAGATGGAACCCTCGCCGGTATCGTGGGCAAAGCCGCCCATTTGCGCGCCTTGGTTCAAGGCCATGATGGCGTTGGCACTCAAGGCACCAAAACTCATGGCCGACACATTGAACAAACTCAGGTCATAGACCTGGGTGCATTGTTTGCCACCCACGCGCACCCGAAAGTCATGGCTTTGGATGTTGCTGGGCGCTATGGAATGGGTAAGCCATTCATAGCCCTCCGTCATCACATCGAGTTGTGTGCCAAATGGGCGTTTGTCTGACTGTCCCTTGGCGCGTGCGTAAACCAAGGTGCGTTGCGCACGGGAAAAGGGTGCGGCTTCGTTTTCAGCTTCTATGAAATATTGCCGAATTTCAGGCCGAATGAATTCAAGCAAAAACCGCAAATGCCCAAGGATGGGATAGTTGCGCAATATGGCATGGTGGGTTTGCAGCAAATCGTGCACCCCAACAGCGCTGAGTACTGAAAATACCAGCAACCACACACTGAGCTGACCACCTGCCAGCAAGACCAGCAAACTTAAACAAAGCCCACCCAAGGCGATAAAAAATGTGGTGTAGCGCACCGGATAAGGCACGCGAACAGCATCGATACGCTGGAGGATCTGGGACAGATTGAGCATGGGGACTTTCTCCTGGGGCTCCACCCGTCCTGAGGTGTCAGGGTGGCGAATGACGCAAACGTGAAGCCAACCGAGCTTGCGCCAAGGAGGATACCTCAGCACGAAGTCGCGCCATTGACAGTTGTTGGTCTGCAGCGCGCTGAATTTCTTGCAAGTCTTTCAAAATGGTTTGCCGCAAAGCATCCAATTCAACATCGATGGTCGATAAACGTTGGCGCAACTCACGTTGCTGGTTCATGCGCTGGCTAAGCAGGCTCACGCTGCCAGCAATGACTTTCCAGTTTTGCGACAACTCGTCTTTGGCTGGGCGGTTGAGTTGTTCGAACAACTCGCCCAACAGGGGGTCATGCAAGACCTCACTCGAAGCTTTGGCAATCGTTTTCGCGGCTTGTTGGTTGATTTCGCTGTAAGACTGCGCTTCAAAGGATTGCTGTTCGTCAAAAGCGGTACCGGCGCTGTCCTCAGCGGGTACAGGGTCTTGCACAGGACTGCTGGGCGCATGGGAGAAGTTATGCACTTGTGCCCAACCCATGCCAGGGTCGTACTGCTTCAGACCTTTGAATGCGAGGAATTTTTCTTCAGCCATGGTCGAACCGCGATGGGGTGAGCTACTCACAGTTTGGCCGCGTTGCCGCGAGCCAAACGTTTCAGAAATTCGGGAATGCCGATTTGCGACAACGATCGGCTGTTGACAATCGACTCGTCTTGTTCTGCGACTTTGCGTTGACGGTAGCGTCCCAGCACCGAGTATTGAGAAGCGTTGGGAATGGACTCCAGCACACTGGGTTTGGCCGCCACCAAAGGCACGCGCACACGGCTGGTGTCTTGCTCTGTCAGTTTGACAGGGACAGGTTTACGGGGTTGGTTGGCTTGTGCCATGCGGATTTCGCGTGCCGCACAGATGGCTTCACCAAACTCTCGGAAGGACTCGCCACCAATGTCTTGGGCATCCATCAAATAACCGCGCTCGAACAAATCACGGGCAGATTGAGACTCCAAAATGGGTGGGGCCAGCATGAAGCTCACAGGGAAACGTTGGCGTGTGAACACGTCGGAATTGAGTTGCTCGTTCAAAACGCGGGTAGGGCACACCACCAGCATGGGGCGTCGCTCGGATGCAGAGTCAAATACCCAGCGGTTGCGGTTTAAAAAGCCAGAGGTGGCTGCCAATTCAATTTCGGAGACAGAGGTGGGCACCAGCACCATGTCGAATTCGAACATCAACTCGCCTGCCAAAGAATCTGACCAAGTCAGGTCACACACCAAGATATCGCATTCGCTGGCCGCACGGCGCATTTGCAATCGGGCTTCAAAAATCGGGCGATTACCGCCTTGGTCGACAGGCAAAGCCAAGTGTTTGATGACAGCGCCAACGTCAGGTGCTTGGTTCAACCATGTGCTTGACGAACCGTGGGGGTCCCAGTCAATCAGGGTCACGCCCAAATTCATGGTTCGGCTCAGGTATGCCACCAAATTCGCAGACAACGTGCTTTTACCCACGCCGCCTTTTTGACTGGTGACCAAAATCTTGAATGCCATCGTTAGCTCCAAAAATACGGGGTGTCGATTCCACCGGTTGCTGCAGAGTCCAGAAACCAAATGAGGAAATTTCCGTAAGGGGGGATGGATATTAGCTTTTTTTGTGTTTATGTCAAATTTGCCGTTTTTATATTTGTTGTTTTACTGCTACTCATGTGTCTTAAACGGGTTTGCCGCACAATCAACACCAATGGACAAGATTCGCATTGACAAATGGCTATGGGCGGCACGCTTTTACAAGACCCGCTCGTTGGCCACAGACGAAATCAACAAAGGCCGCATCGAGGTCAACCAACAGACCGCCAAACCTTCCCGAGAGGTGAAAACCGGCGATACCGTCGCCATCAGACGAGAGGGTTTGGTACGCACAGTCACCGTTTTAGGCTTGAGCGGTGTGCGTGGGTCTGCCCCGATTGCCCAAGCGCTTTACGCGGATACCCCTGAGAGTCTGCTGGCCAAAGAGGCTTATGTACAGCAGCGTCGTTTTGCCAAAGAACCGGCGCTTTCCATTGCGCACGGTCGCCCGACCAAGCGTGACCGGCGTGAACTGCAACAAACCCAGCATGGCTGGGACGACAGATGGAGCGCATCCATTGACTAAGTTATGGCTCATGGCGTGGCGGGCTTTGCGGCGGGACGCCAGAGCTGGTGAGTTGCGCTTGCTGTGGGTGGCGGTTGCCTTGGGTGTGGCGGCTTTGACCTCGGTAGGATTTTTGGCTGATCGCATCGAGGGGGGCTTGCAACGCGATGCACGTCAGTTGCTAGGAGGCGACGCCGTGGTCGCCAGTGACCACGACATTCCCAAGGAAATAGGGGACAAAGCCCAGCTATTGGGCTTGCGCTCAGCCACTACCCTGAGCTTCCCCACCATGGCTCGCTCGTCTTCTGGCGCCAGTCGGTTGGTGGCTTTGAAGGCGGTTACGCAAGGCTACCCATTGCGCGGCCACCTGCAGATAGACCGACCTGTGCCCGTCACCGACCGCGTACCCGCACAAGGTGAGGTTTGGGTAGAGCCTGCACTGATGGAAGCCTTGGAACTCAAGCTGGGTCAGGAGCTTTCGCTAGGTGAGCGCAGACTTCGAATTGCCGAAGTGTTGCTGGGTGAACCCGACAAGGGTGCGGGGTTCATGAATTTCGCCCCTAGAGTGATGATGAACCAAGCTGATTTGCCCGCTACCCAGTTGGTGCAACCGGCCAGCCGCATCAACTGGCGGCTTGCGGTGATGGGCCCGTCTGCCAAGGTCAGCGAGTTCGTGGTTTGGGCGGATGCCTATGTCAAGCAGCCCGAGGTGCGTGGCATGCGGGTGGAAACCTTGGAGGCGGGGCGGCCAGAAATGCGCCAAACCCTGGACCGCGCTGAAAAGTTTTTGCATTTGGTGGCCTTGCTGGCGGCCTTGCTGAGCGCGGTGGCGGTGGCTTTGGCCGCCAGAGGTTTTGCGGCTAGGCATTTGGATGACTGCGCCATGCTCAGGGTGTTGGGACAAAGCCAACGACATATTTTGACGGTGTATGTGCTGGAGTTTTTCACCGTTGGCTTGCTGGCCAGTGGCTTGGGTTTGCTGCTGGGCTACGGCTTACACCAGGTGTTTATTTCGTTGTTGGCTGGTTTGGTAGAAACCGATTTGCCTGCCCCAGGCATGGCGCCTTTTTGGCAAGGCTTGGGATCGGGTTTGACTCTGCTGGCGGCTTTTGGCTTGCCGCCCATTCTTCAATTGGCCCAAGTCCCTGCATTGCGGGTCATACGCAGAGACATGGGACCCTTAAGGGCAACGTCTTTGGGCGTGATGGGCTTGGGCTTGTTGGGGTTCTCTGCCTTGTTGCTCAGTGCCAGTCGGGATGTGTGGTTGGGCCTGATGGTGGTGGGAGGATTTGCAGGCGCAGTATGCGTCTTTGCCGGAATGGCGTGGTTGGGGGTGATGGGCTTGCGCCGAGCCATGCAGCTGAATGGCTTGCCCGTGTGGTTGCGCATGGCAACACGGCAAATCAGCGCCCGCCCTGGTTATACGGTGGTGCAAGTCAGTGCTTTGTCGGTGGGTTTATTGGCCCTTATGCTGTTGGTGTTGTTGCGTACCGATTTGGTGGACAGCTGGCGCAACGCCACACCAGCCGACGCACCCAACCGTTTTGTCATCAATATCCAGCCCACCCAGTCGCAAGCGTTTTTGCAAACCTTGAAAGAGGCGGGTGTGGCCCAGCTGGATTGGTACCCCATGATCCGGGGACGGCTGATTCAAATCAATGGTGAAAACGTCCGTGCCGAGCGTTACACCGATGAACGCGCACAGCGCTTGATAGAACGCGAATTCAATATCTCGCATACCGCCCAAGCGCCGGCCCACAACCAGATCGTTCAAGGCACATGGCTGCCTGAAGAAGCCAATGCCATCAGCATGGAAGAGGGTATCGCCAAAACCTTGCAACTCAAGCTGGGGGACCAACTGCGTTTTGACATGGCAGGCGTGGTGGTGGATGTGCGTATCAGCTCAATCAGGCGCGTGGATTGGACATCTATGCGTGCCAATTTCTTTGCCATTTATCCTGTCTCAACCATGCCCGACATGCCCATGACCTATATCGCGGCTTACCGTGCGCCTTCTGTGGCGGGGTTTGACAATGGCTTGGTCAACCGTTTCCCCAACATCACCAATGTGGACATGGGCGCCACCATCAACCAAATTCAAAAGGTTTTGGGCCAGGTGATTGGTGCGGTGGAATTTTTGTTTGTGTTCACCTTGGCCGCTGGGCTGGTGGTGCTGTTTGCGGCCGTCACAGCTACACGGGAAGAGCGTGCCCGCGAATACGCGGTTCTGCGTGCTTTGGGTGCGGGTAACCAATTGTTAAGCCAGGTGCAAACCGCAGAACTTTTGGGGGTGGGTGCTTTGTCTGGCGTCTTGGCCGCATTGGTAGCGGTGGCCATGGGTTGGGGTTTGGCTCGCTATGTGTTTGAATTTGCATGGACCGCCTCGCCTTGGGTGCCCTTGGTAGGCGTGGTCAGCGGTGCTTTGCTGGCATGGGGCGCAGGCTGGTGGGGTTTAAGAGAAGTGTTGCATCGGCCAGTGGTGCAGACTTTGCGCCAAGCGCTTTGAAATCAATTGGGGTCAGACCCCGATTATTTCAGCAGAACCACCAAAGCACCTGCGCCACCCTCAGAAGCTTTGGCTTGCACAAAGGCCAGGACCTCGGTTTTTTGCACCAACCAGCGTTGCACCTTGGCTTTGAGCACCGGTGTTTTGCCGGGTGAGCCCAAGCCTTTGCCATGCACCACACGCACACACCGCCAACCGCGTTTGTTGGCGTCGCGAATAAATTGCCCCAAGGCTTCACGGGCTTCATCGCTTCTTAAACCATGCAAATCGATTTGCCCTTGCAAGCTCCAATGCCCTTTGCGCAGTTTTTGGGTGACATCGGTGCCTATGCCTTGGCTGCGATAACTGAGTTCATCATCGGTGTCGAGCAGGGTAGACACATCGAAGTCGTCGCTCAAACTTTCGCGCAGAACATTGGCTTGGTCACGCTGTTGTTGGTGTGCCAAAGGCTTGGCGGGTTGAGGGGACAAACTCACCCTTGGTGCATGGTCGAGTGTGGTCACCGCACCCACTGCACGAATGAACAGATTTTTCTCTGCACTGGCACGGCGCAAAGCCTCTAGGCGTTGCGCTTCAAGGGCCGCCGCTTGTTCTGCTTTGGCTTTAAGTTCCCGCTTTATGGCGTCTAAATCTTGCAGGCTGCGTGCTTTTACCATGCGCTGTGCTCCGCCATGGACCAAGTGTGTCCAGGGCCCACAATAACGTGGTCTAACACCCGAATATCGACCAAAGCCAAAGCGGTGCGCAAAGCCTGGGTGAGTTTTTCATCTGCCTGCGAGGGGCGTACCTCGCCGCTGGGGTGGTTATGCGAAAAAATGACGGCACTCGCGCCCAGCATCAGCGCCAGTTTGACCACCTCTCGCGGATAGACCGAGGTTTGATTCAAAGTGCCGCTGAACATTTCCTCAAAACGCAGTAAGCGGTTTTGGCCATCTAAAAACAAAACCCCAAACACCTCGCGCGGCTGTTGTCCCAATTGGAGTTGTAAAAATTGTTTCACGTTTTCGGGGGTTGTCATGATGTCGCGGGCCCGCATTTTTTGCAGCAAGGCGCGTCGTGACAACTCGATCACGGCCAACAACTGCGAACGCCGTGCCAATCCACCCAAACCTTTGGTGCGGCGCAAATGTTCAGGGCTGGCATGCAACAAACCCGCCAAACCTTGAAAGCGGTCAAGCAGGCTTTGGGCAAGCTGCAACACGCTTTGGCCCGGCAGTCCGCTACCCAGCAAGACGGATAACAGCTCGACATCGGTCAATGCTTGGCTACCCAGAGAGAGCAGTTTCTCGCGAGGGCGCATGGCTTTGGGCAAATCTTGCAACTGCATGGCAAAAGGAATGGTCAAGAGCATGGGAGGTTCAAACAGGTCTCATCATCGCGGTTGTTTAAGCTCACGCCAAGTGCGCCAAGCCTGTTGGGTTATGTGATCCATGGCCTTTCTACAATGCAAGCAGTTTACAAAAGACCTTTATGCAAGCCACCCCCACAATCGAAGCCGGTTCATTTCTGACCTTGCATTACCGCTTGAGCGGTCCGCAGGGCGACATCATCAACACTTTTGGCGGCCCGCCTGCTACTTTGTCTTTGGGTAACGCCGAACTCGCACCCGCCATAGAAGCACGTTTGTTGGGTTTGTCAGAAGGCGAGCACGTCACCATCCACATGGCTGCAGGTGAGGCTTTTGGTGAACGTAACCCCGATATGTTGCAATGGGTGCCCAAGCAGTTGTTAGCAACCTTTGGCGATGCAGATGTGTCTTATTTGCTGGGCGAGGTGGTGGAGTTTCCCGCGCCCAACAACGAAGGCAAGTATGCAGGTGCGGTTGCACAAATAGGCGAGGACGCGATTTTGTTTGATTTCAACCATCCACTGGCGGGTCAAGCCGTCAGTTTGGAAGTGCAAGTGATAGGGGTACTTTGAATGGCTGAGTTACAAGAAATTTTGTTGGCTGAACCACGTGGATTTTGCGCGGGGGTAGACCGTGCTATCGACATAGTGGATCATGCGCTGGCCAAGTTTGGTTCGCCCATTTATGTGCGTCATGAGATTGTGCATAACACCCATGTGGTGGACGATTTGCGTTTGCGTGGTGCCATCTTTATCGAAGACTTGAACGATGTGCCCGAAGGCGCGACCTTGGTTTTCAGCGCCCATGGCGTGCCTAAAGAGGTCGAGCACGAGGCGGTCAGGCGTGGCTTTCGTATTTTCGATGCCACCTGTCCGTTGGTGACCAAGGTCCATGTGGAAGTCGCCAAACTGCACAAAGAAGGCTATGAATTCATCATGATTGGCCACAAGGGGCACCCCGAGGTGGAAGGCACCATGGGGCAACTCCCTAATGGCATTCATTTGGTGGAAGACGCTGAGGATGTGTGGAAGGTCTCGCCTTCGCAAACCGCTTTGCTGGCCGTGGTGACGCAAACCACCCTCAGTGTGGATGACGCCGCAGAAATCATGGCGGCCGTCAAAAAACGCTTTCCCCAAGTGCGCGAACCCAAACAGCAAGACATTTGCTATGCCACCCAAAACCGCCAAGATGCCATCAAGGTCTTGAGTCCGCAAGTGGATGTGGTGATCGTGGTGGGCAGTCCCAGCAGTTCCAACAGCAACCGTTTGCGTGACGTAGCCGCTAAATACGGCACGCCCAGTTACATGGTCGACCATGCAGGCGAATTAGATCCTGCTTGGTTGCAAGGCAAACAGCGCATTGGTTTGACGGCGGGTGCTTCAGCGCCCGATATTTTGGTGCAACAAGTCATCCGTCGTTTGCGCGAATTGGGTGCTACATCTGTGCGTACCTTGGATGGCGTGCAAGAAACCGTGAAATTCCCCTTGCCCAAGGGCTTGCGAAATGACTGACACCCTAGGCTCTCTACAATCGCACCATGCTTGATATCGCTTTAATTCGCAGAGACCTCCCCCATGTGGTAGCTCGCCTGCAAACCCGCAAGAACCCCCAGCCTTTTTTAGACGTTGATCAATTTCAAGCGCTGGAGAACGAACGTAAAACGCTGCAAACCCGCACCGAGGCTTTGCAAGCCAAGCGAAACAGTTTGTCCAAAGAAATCGGCCAGCGCAAATCCAAAGGTGAATCGGCGGATGACATCATGGCCGAGGTGGGACAACTGAAAGACGAGCTTGATACATCGGCCGTCAAGCTCGAGGCCTTGCAAACGGAACTCAACCAATTGCTGTTGGCCGTACCCAATTTGCCGCAAGCCAGCGTGCCGGTGGGCAAAGATGAACATGACAATGTAGAGCTACGCCGTTGGAGCCCCACAGGTACCGAACCCACACCCTTAGGCTTCACACCCAAAGACCATGTTGATGTGGGTGAACCGCTGGGTTTGGATTTCGAAACCGGCGTGTTGCTGTCGGGTTCTCGCTTTGCTGTGATGAAAGGGCAAATTGCACGTTTGCACCGCGCTTTGGCGCAGTTCATGTTGGATGTGCAAACCCAAGAGCATGGCTATACCGAGTGTTACACGCCTTACATCGTCAATGCAGACAGTTTGCGCGGCACTGGCCAGTTGCCCAAGTTTGAAGAAGATTTATTTGCAGCGAAAAAAGGAGGCCAAGACGGTGATAACGAAGGCCAAGCGCTGTACCTGATACCCACCAGCGAAGTGCCTTTGACTAACTTTGTACGTGACAAGGTATTGGCTGAAAACGAGTTGCCTTTAAAGCTTACTGCGCACACGCCGTGTTTTCGCTCTGAAGCGGGCAGCCATGGTCGTGACACGCGCGGCATGATTCGTCAGCACCAGTTTGACAAAGTGGAGATGGTGCAAATTGTGCATCCCGATCACAGCGACGCCGCCTTAGAAGAAATGACTGGCCATGCGGAAGCGATTTTGCAAAAGCTGGGTTTGCCTTACCGCGTGATGGCTTTGTGTACCGCAGACATGGGTTTTGGTGCAGCACGTACCCATGATTTGGAGGTGTGGTTACCTGCGCAAAATACTTATCGCGAAATCAGTTCTTGCTCGAACTGTGAAACCTTTCAGTCTCGTCGCATGCAAGCGCGTTTTAAAAACGCACAAGGCAAGAACGAATTGGTCCATACCTTGAACGGCTCAGGTTTGGCCGTGGGAAGAACATTGGTGGCTGTGCTTGAAAATTACCAACAAGCCGATGGCAGTGTGCGTGTGCCTGAGGCGCTTCTTCCCTATATGGCCCCCCTGCAAATTCTCAAACCTTGATACCCAAAGGAATTCTTATGCGCTTTGCGCCTGTTGTTGTCAGTGCTGTCTTGCTAACGCTGGTGGCTTGTGCCAACATGCCTATGGGTGCGGGAAGAACATCGTCCAGCGTGGATATGTCGGGTGCCGATTTATTGGGACCCACACAACTGCCGCCTGGCGCACGCATTTTGCATGAGCAATCGCTGGTGATTGGAACCGGTGAAAACTGGGTAGGGCGCGTGGTCATGGATTCGGCCCGTGACACCACGTCGGCCTATAGCTATTTTTTGGACAACTACCCTAGCCAAGGCTGGACCTTGATATCTGCTGTACGCGCCAAATCCAGCGTGTTGGTGTTCAACAAGGCAGAGCGTAATGTGACTATTGAAATACAAGAAGGTAACCCTTTGGCGGGTGGCGCAGCCTTGGTCATTTTGACGTTGTCACCTCGCAGTGCCAATGTCATATCGCCTTCAGCAACTGCCAAGAAACCTGCGCCCGTCGAGGACGCTACCCCTACCAAGCCTTGAAGCCTTAAAATTTAACAACGTTTCGACAACAGGAAAGATGGCAGAGTGGTCGAATGCACCGGATTCGAAATCCGGCGTACAGG
>DAIQOH010000016.1:0-9896 GCA_036787995.1 Limnohabitans sp.
TCGTCGGCTTCATCGCCGGTGTCACCGCACCTGCTGGCAAACGCATGGGCCACGCTGGTGCTCTGATCAGCGGCGGCGCGGACACCGCCGAAGCCAAGCTGGCGGTGATGGAAGAGTGTGGTTTCAAAATCACCCGCAATCCGTCTGAAATGGGCAAGTTGCTCAAGGCCTTGCTTTAAATGGAACTGCTTACCGACCCGACGTTTTGGCTGGCGGTCGGTCAAATCATCCTCATCGACATCTTGCTCGGTGGCGACAACGCCATCGTCATCGCTTTGGCCTGCCGAGGGCTGCCTGAGCACCAACGCCGCCAAGGTATTTTGTGGGGAACGGTAGGCGCCATCATCGTGCGCATTGCTTTGATCGGTGTGGCTTTGACCCTGTTGGGGATTCCCTTTTTGAAGTTGATGGGCGCGGTACTGCTGTTGTGGGTGGCTGTGAAACTGTTGACCGAAGACGATGACGAGCACGAGGTGGACGCCAGTGAACGGCTGTGGGGCGCTATCAAAACCATAGTGCTGGCCGATTTGGTCATGAGTGTGGACAACGTCATTGGTGTGACCGCGGCGGCTGACACGGGCGGAGGCGACCACAAAATGGCGCTGGTGATTTTCGGTTTGCTGGTCAGTATTCCCGTGGTGGTCTGGGGCAGTACCTTGGTCATTCGTTTGATGGACCGCTTTCCTTGGGTGGTGACCTTGGGCGGCATGGTGATGGGCTGGATTGCCGGCACCATGGCCGTGACCGACCCTGGTTTGTTGGCCCATTTGCCCGCCATGGCGGACGCCGCAGGCCAAGCCGTGTTACCGCAGCTTTACTACGGCGCAGGCCTGCTTTCGGCGATAGGTGTAGTGGTAGCCGCTATGTTGATCAAGCGCTACCAAGCCGACACGGATATGCAACGCGAACTGCCTCCTTGAGTATTTGCGACCACGCGACAAAAAGTTGCACTGGCGTTTTTTGAAGGTGTTGCTTCTTCCGTGCATCCATACCTTTTGCACAATGGGCGCATCGCAGCACGCCAAGGAGCCCTTCACCATGAAATTCAAAAACCAAGCCCAATCGGGTTTCACCTTGATTGAGTTGATGGTGGTCATCGCCATCATCGGCATACTGGCCTCGTTTGCGGTGCCAGCCTACCAAGATTACAGCGTCAGAGCACGTGTCAGCGAAGGCCTTTCATTAGCAGGCATGGCCAAAAATCAGGTGTTGGATGTGCTCAGTTCAGGCGCGGCTTCAGAGCAAGGTTATGCAGCCGGCTTCACCGCACCTGCCGCAACCGCTAACTTGGCGAGTATCAGTATTGCCGCTAAAACAGGCGTCATCACCCTTACCACCACCAAGGCCGCAGGTGCTGGCAGTTTATTATTGGTGCCCTTCACGGGAACCGTTTCGGCAGCGTCTCCTTTGCCCGACGCCACCACCGATTACACGGTACCGGACCAAGGCGCCGTCGCATGGCGTTGCTTGGCCAAGGGTGCCACGGTGCCAAGCGGTTTGTCTATCGCAAGTGCAGCCACGTTGGAGGCTAAGTACGCGCCAGCAGAATGCAGATGATGGACTTCTTTTTCAAACGCGCCCTGTTGCTGGGTTGCTGTCTCGCGTTGCAAGTGATTGGCGTGCATGCGGCTGCGGCCATCAAAGAAACAATCCTGTTGGAAGTCGCTGAACCGGTCTATGGCAGCAAACCTGTTCCGGTGGAACTTTGGACGCCCGACTCCGGCAAAAACAGCTACCCGCTGATCATTGTGCAGCACGGGAGCACCAGAGACGGACATGTGTTTGAGGGCGGCAAAGGGCAAACAGATGTGTATGCCAGTCGATTGATGAAAGCCGCAATTGACAGAGGGTTTGCGGTGGCGGCGTTGGATGCTTTTTTTGACAAAGGCATTGCGCCCTCAGACAAAACCAAATTCCCCAATGCAGCCATGTATGGCGTGAAAATCAGGATGCATTTGCTCAGCACACACAGTCAACTCGACCCCGCCCAAACTTTTTACACAGGCTTCAGTTATGGAGGCGATCAAGCACTGGCCCAGTTGGCATCACGAAACACCACACCTTGGCGCGCAGTAGCGGCGGCTGAGGCGGGATGCAACAGCTTTTTCAAGCCCAGAGCCTTGTCCTATCCCGTGTTGATCGTGAAGGGCAGTGAAAGCCATTACCACCCCAGGGCATGCCAAACCATGGCAACCCTGCACCAACAAATGGGTAACGAAGTGCATGTGTCTATGATTGACAAGGCCAATCATTTTTTCAGCTTCCATGGTGAGATCGTCAAAGGCTTGGCGTTCAACGGTTGCGCCAGCAATCCGGTCGTGGTGGATGACAGCGCGGGTCAAATGACTTTCCTGGATGGCACGCCAACCACCAAAGAGGACGTGTTTGCGCGGTGTTTCACCAAACAAAGTGGCAAAGGTCAGACTCGCGAAAAGTTGGACGAGGCCATCACACAGATACTGGACTTTTTTTCAGCCCAACTCCATCTATAGCCTGAGACAAGCCTTCCTCGCGATGCAATCAGGCTGTGGGGGTTGTTGACGCCACAAAACTCCCACTCTTTCCGCCGTGTTTCTCCAGCAACTTCATGCCGGTGATGGTCATGCCGCGGTCTACCGCTTTGCACATGTCGTAGACGGTCAGTAAGGCCATATTCACCGCGGTCAGGGCTTCCATCTCCACGCCCGTTTGACCATGGGTTTCAACGGTAGCTGTACAGCACACACGAGGCGGGTGGTGTGACAGTTCAAAGTCCAAGGCCACGCGGGTCAGTGCCAAAGGATGGCACAAGGGAATCAAATCACTGGTTTTTTTGGCGGCTTGAATGCCGGCGATGCGTGCAATGCCAACCACATCGCCTTTTTTAGCGTTGCCGCTTTCAATCAAAGCCAGTGTGGCGGGCAGCATATGGATCTCGCCGGTTGCTACCGCGATGCGGTGGGTGGTGGTTTTGGGGCCCACATCCACCATGTGGGCTTGGCCTTGGGCATCAAAATGGGTGAGGGACATGTTTTTCTGCAAGGGGTAACATCAATTCCTCATCATACGATCTCGCCATCCCCCGCAATGAAGCCGATTCACCGTTTGCGCCCGTTTGTGTTTAGCCTTGCGCTGACACTTGCCTGCGCAGCGCCTGTGGGTTTGCAAGCGCAAAACAGCGCGGGGCGACTCCCCAATATCGGTGACGGCAATGGCATGAGCGTTCAGCAAGAGCGCCGCTTGGGCGAGTCCATCATGCGCCAGTTGGTGACCGATACAGACTATATGGATGACCCCGTGTTGATTGACTATTTGCAAACCGTTTGGCAGCCTTTGCGCGAAGCGGCCATGCAATTGGGCAATTTGCAAGCCGAGCAAGAGGAAGCGTTTGCATGGGACGTGTTTTTGGTGCGTGACCGCTCGGTCAACGCGTTTGCCCTGCCCGGCGGCTTCATGGGTGTGCATTTGGGCTTGATGGCTGTTGTCGCCAGCCGTGATGAATTGGCCTCGGTGATGGCGCACGAACTCAGCCACGTCACCCAGCGCCACATTGCGCGCATGCAAGACCAGCAAGGGCGTACCACCCCCTTTTTGATTGCAGGCATGATTTTGGGCGTGCTGGCAGCCAGTCGAAGCCCTGACGCTGCGAGTGCGATGATGATGGGCGGTACAGCAGGGTCGGTGCAAGGCCAGTTGAATTTTTCCCGTGACATGGAGCGCGAAGCTGATCGCCTGGGGTTCAATGTGCATGCCCAAGCCGGTTTTGATTCGCAAGGTTTTGTTGGCATGTTTGAAAAAATGCAACAAGCCTCTCGCTTGAATGACAATGGCAACTACCCGTATTTACGCAGCCACCCACTCACCACCGAGCGTATAGGCGATATGCAGTCGCGCTTAGGTTTGGGCAAAACTTTCGCGCCGGTTGAAACCAGTATCGAGCACGCCATGATGGCTGCACGTGCACGCGCATTGATGAGCCCCAATGTGGACGACATGCAAAAACTCAGCGACAGTCTGGAAAAAGATTTTTCACCTGACCTGCCCATGGCCAAGCGTGCGGGCATGCTTTACGCCGGTGTGATGGCTTATACCCAGCAACGTCGTTCAGCCTTGGCCCGCGAAGCCATGACCACCTTGCTGCAACTGGTGCGTGAAGACCCCGCTGGCTTGCGTGCGGCGCAATGGTTGGCGGCCGACACCGAGCGTCGCTTGAACAACCCCTTGCAATGCTTGCAAACTTTGGGTGGCAAGGTGGTGGACCGCGCACGTGTGATGTTGCAAACCCAATGCCGCTTAGACGCCAAACAAACTGCATGGGCCTCGCAGGCCAGCGACGCCATGCAGTTATGGTTAGCCCAACATCCCCATGATGCTTTGGCATGGGACTTGTCTGCCCAGGCCTTGACCCAAACGGGCGAGCGCTTGCGTGCTTTGCGTGCAGACGCCGAATTTCATGTGGTGCGTTGGGACGAGGTAGGTGCCATGGACCGCTTGCGAGCGGCCCAAGACTTGGCCAAACTGCTCGCCAAAGAAGGCAAGCTCGACCGTGCAGGTCAAATGGAAGCGTCCATCATCGATGCACGTTTACGCAGCCTTGAGCGCTTGCGCCGCGAACTGTTGCAGCCTCACTGATGATGGCAGCCATTCACATCACCGACATCGAGTCGGCCATCAACCATTGGCGGGCTTTAAAGCCCTCGCCTGATAGCGTGACGCTGGCACCAGAGCTACGCGCCTTGGCCGAAGTCTATGCACTGATGATTTACCATCACCAAGACGAGGCAGCAGAAAAGGGTTTTCCTTCTAAAGCCTATGCAGCTTGGAAAGCCTGGTACGACACCACCACCGACACACCTTGCATTGCGATTTGCTCTACCAGCCAAGGCGACCCGGTTTGCAAAGGCTGTGGTCGCAGCTTTGAAGAAGTGCAGTTGTGGCCCGAAATGAGTCCAGGGGCCAAGCGCACGGTATGGCGACGCATCACCTTGCACGGAGACTCGTGGCGGTTTAACCGCTATGCAGAGCGCGCCAAGGAAGACGCCAAGCCCACATAGTTGGCAGGCGTCAAAGCCAGCAAACGCTGTTTTTCTGACTCAGGTATGGCCAAGCTGTGTATCAGGCCGTGCAAGTCTTCGCGGGTGACCCGCTGACCGCGTGTCAGCGCTTTCAGTTGCTCGTAAGCACCGGCCACACCATAGCGGCGCATCACGGTTTGTATGGGCTCGGCCAACACTTCCCATGCGTTGTCCAAATCTGCCGCCAAAGCTTGGCTGTTGAGTTCCAGTTTGTTCAAGCCTTGCAGCAGCGATTGGTAAGCCAAATCGCTGTGCCCCAAGGCCACACCCATGTTGCGCAGCACCGTGCTGTCCGATAAATCACGTTGCCAGCGGCTGATGGGCAGCTTTTCACTCAAATGACGCAACAAGGCATTGGCCAAACCGAAATTGCCTTCCGCGTTTTCAAAATCAATCGGGTTCACCTTGTGCGGCATGGTGGATGAACCAATCTCACCCTCTTTCAAGCGTTGCTTGAAATAGCCCAAAGAGATATAGCCCCACAGGTCGCGTGAGAGGTCGATCAAAAGGGTGTTGGTGCGGGCAATGGCGTCAAACAGCTCGGCCATGTAGTCATGCGGTTCAATTTGTATGCTGTAAGTTTGCTGCACCAGTCCCAAGCCACCCGCATTTAGGGGCGACTCGATCACCCCACGCGCAAACGCAGGCCAATCGATGTCTTGACTGGCGGCCACATGGGCGTTGTAGTTGCCCACTGCGCCGTTCATCTTTGCCAACAGTGGAACCGCAGCCATGCGTTGACGGGCGTTTTGCAAGCGCATCAACACATTGGCCATCTCTTTGCCAACGGTGGTGGGGCTGGCGGTTTGACCATGGGTACGACTGAGCATGGCTTCATTGGCATAGCGGTGGGCCATGTCACGCAGTTTGTCTATCAGTGCATCTATGGCCGGTAACAGCACGTGTTCTCTGGCCGCTTGTAATTGCAGTGCATGGCTGGTGTTGTTGATATCCTCGCTGGTGCAAGCGAAATGGATGAATTCATTGGCCCGTGTCAATTCCTCACGCAGTGCAGCAGGCAAGCTGGGCAATTGGCATTGGTTTTTCAACCAATACTCCACTGCTTTGACATCGTGGTTGGTGGTGCGTTCAATCGCTTTGATGGCCATTGTGTCCTCGGGAGAAAACACATTCACTACATGGTGCAGATGGGTGCGCGCTGCGCTGCTCAAAGGGGGGAACTCGGGCATGCCTGCATCACTTAAAGCGATAAACCAAGCCACCTCTACTTGAACGCGCCTGTGCATGAACCCGTGCTCGCTCATGAGCAGTTGCAAAGGCTTGAGTTTGTTGGCGTAGCGCCCATCCAAGGGCGATAAGGCGGTCACAGCAAAGGTAGTCATACCACCGATTCTAGGCGGGGCTTATCAGCGGGTCGTGAATGCATTGTCATGCTGACTCTATAGAATGGCCGACAGCGAAACAAATTAGCGTGAGTATGAAACTGATTGGCTCTAACTCCAGCCCCTATGTGCGCAAAGTGCGCATCGTCATGGCCGAGAAAAAACTCGAATACCACTATGTGCTGGAAGATGTTTGGGCAGCTGACACCACCATCACCGCCTCCAACCCTTTGGGCAAAGTGCCTTGCTTGGTCATGGAAGGTGGCGAAGCTTTGTTTGATTCCCGCGTCATCGTGGAATACCTGGACACTTTATCCCCTGTAGGCAAACTGATTCCCCCCAGTGGGCGTGAGCGTGCCGAGGTGAAAACCTGGGAAGCCTTGGCCGATGGTTTGCTGGATGCCGCCATCACCGCACGCCTAGAAGCGCATTGGGTGGGACGCACGGAAGCCGAGCGCAGCCAAACCTGGATAGACCGTCAATTGGGCAAGGTACACGACAGTTTGGCCGCCATGAGTCAAGGGCTGGGCGACAAGCCCTTTTGCTGCGGCATCCACTTGAATTTGGCCGATGTGGCGGTGGGCTGTGCCTTGGGGTATTTGGACTTTCGGTTTCCCCATATCGGTTGGCGCGAGGACTATCCCAACTTAGATGCATTGCAAGAAAAGCTGATGCAGCGCCAAAGCTTTATTGACACCCAGCCTAGCTAAGTACTGACTGTCAGGGCGAGCGAAGCGAAGCAATTTATCTATGCGTTCACACGTTTCTTCAGCCATCGCATCAAGCCACCCACCAGCGGCAGTTTTTCATACAACTCTTCGGCGGCGTCCCAGTAATCGCGGTGCAGGGTGATGCGCCAACTGCCGTTGGTGTGAGGCGCAAACTGCAGGTGTGATCCGCCGCGTATGCACTGCACGGTTTGGCTGTCCATGGTTTTGAAGCGAAACACAAAGTCCCAGACCAAAAAGCATTGCGAGCCTTGCACAATCCGCTCGGTCACCACAAAGCGCGGTTCGTGCAGGCTGTCAAACATGTGGACAAAAATCGCTTCGATGGCTGCTATGCCTTGCACTTCTTTGAACGGGTCTTTGAAACGCGCATCAGGCGCATACCAGTGGTCTAAGGCTTGCACTTTGTCAGGGCTGAGGTTTTCAAAAGCCACCACCAAAGCGTCTACCGTTTCGGATACAGAAGGGGGGTTCATGTTCAAAGACCTGTGGCGCGGCGCACCAAAGAAAAATACCAGCGGTAAGGCAGTATGCGCAACAACTGCAACCAACGGGTGAAGCGCTTAGGAAAGTGAATTTCAAACAGGCCATCACGCCAGCCCTGCAAGATGTGTTGGGCCGCTTGTTCAGAGGTGATGAGTGCAGGCATGGTGAACTGGTTTTGCGCGGTAAGCGGGGTCTCCACAAAGCCGGGGTTGATCACGCTCACACCGATGCCGCTGTCTTGCAAATCCAAATACAAGGCTTCAGCCAAATGGGTGAGTGCGGCTTTGCTGGGACCATAAGCCAAGCTTTGCGGCAAGCCGCGATAGCCAGCGACGCTGGAGACCAAGCTGATGTGACCACGGCCTTGGGCTAACAAGATAGGCAATACGGCATCAAGCACATACAAAGCGCCGTGGTAATTCACCGCCATGTGCTGTTCCATGCTGGCCAGCTGGTATTGGGTGGCACGTTGGGGTTGGTAGACGCCAGCGCAATACACCACCACATCCAGACCCAGTGCCATGTGCACTTGTTGTGCTGCGGCTTGTAGGGCTTGCTTGTCGGTGACGTCCAAAGGCAAAGCCATGCTGCCAGGGTGTTGGTCTGCAAACTGTTGCAACAAGCTTGCTTGGCGTGCAGACACACACACTTTGGCACCTTGTGTATGCAAGGCTTTGGCACAAGCCAAACCAATGCCGCTGGAAGCGCCCACCAACCACACGCTGCGACCACGCCAGTCGTTCAGCGGTGCGTTGAAAGGGGCGAGCCACGCCATGCTCAAGCCCGCTTGGTGAACGACAAAGTCACCTCACCCAAAAACACGCCAAACTTGGACATGCTGGCTTTGTTCAGCATCACGCGATCGCTCATGAGGTACATCCAGTCATCGAATTGCACTTCCCACACCCGCCCGTCAACTGGCAATGCCAAGGTATAGCCCCAGCGAAAGGTGTTGCCTCGGGTAGCGCCATTGGCAAGCCCCACCACATCATCGGCTGCACCGTTGTAGTTGCCGTTGCCAAGGTGTTGCAACTTCCAAATGCGTTTTTGCTTTGTGCCATCCGAGTACACAAAGTCTTCATCCAGCACACCTTGCTCGCTATTCCAGCTGCAGTTCATCACCACGGTGAAGCGTTTGACCACGCGGCCTGAGCGGTCGGTGAACACCCCCCAAGCATCGACCACGCCGTTGAAATAGCTTTTCAAGTCCAGCACGGGTTGCTCTTGGGCATAGTCGTTGACAGAGGGGCCAGCACAGCCGCTGGTCCCCAGCGCAGAAGCGGCAGCAGCGGATAACAACCAAGTACGGCGTTTCATACAGTTTCCTTATTTAGCCAATGAGGCGACGCTTTGTACAACATCAGCAGTGCCATCAATTTCAACCCACAGGGCAGCAAGGCATACGACCAACTCAGCGCCGCCAGGGCAGGCGCGTCTTGCGCGCCAGGGGCATAGCCTAACCACTCTAACAAAGGCAGCGCCATGCCTGCAGCCAATGCCAAATTCAGCTTGGTGGCGACTTGCCACCATCCCAAATAGGCACCCGCGTGCGGGTGTTGTAGGTCTGGGGTCTGCAATAGGCCGTTCAGTAAAGCGCCAGGTGCAATCAAGTCTGCACCCAATGCCAAACCCGAGAGCGCACAAATGGCCGTATAGCCCCACACGTCGCCCGCACCCAGTGCCAAAGACCAGATAAACACCACGATGGCCATGGCCATGCCAGCACCCCAGCAAAGCGACAGCCCCAAACGAGCGATCAAGCGCAGCCAAAGTGGCATGGACACTGCCGCAGCCACAAAATAGGTTCCCAAAAACTGCGACTGCATCTCAGCACCCAGCTGCAAGCGGTCTTGCACAAAAAACACAATCAAGGTGGCCGGGATGGCCGAAGCAATGCCATTCAACATGAACACACCCAGCAAGCGAAGAAAAGCGCTGTCTTGCCAAGGCTTGCAAAGTGAGGCCCACCAACCACCTGCAACAACAGGGCTGGAGACAGGTTGTTTGGCGGTAGACCATGACAACATGGCCAAGGCCAGCAAGCCTATGAAGACCGCCACCAATTCGGCTATGCCCGCTAAACCGGACACCAAAGAGGCCACGATCACGCCGGCCAGTGCCAAACCCTCACGCCAACCCACCAAGCGACTACGGGCCAAGCTGTCGCCGCCCATGCGTGCCCCCCAGGCTTGCAGAGCAACAGTGAGCACGCTGTAGCTGAGGTAACACGCCACCAGCAAAGCACCGACCAACAGCAACAAGTCTTCTTGTGCCACGCTGCGCCC
>DAIQOH010000016.1:9996-26553 GCA_036787995.1 Limnohabitans sp.
CCACCAGCAAAGCACCGACCAACAGCAACAAGTCTTCTTGTGCCACGCTGCGCCCGAGCAGCCATTGCGGAAAAAACAAACCCACAAAACCCAAAGCCAGCAACAAAGCCGCCAGCCATGCGCGGCGCAGTACGCGCTGAGGACTGTGGGCGTAGAGCTTGTCCAGCCAGTGACCGATGCTGGGGTCAATCAAGGCGTCCAAGGCTCTGGCCAACAACAGCAAGCCGCCGATCAAGGAAAGCGACACGCCGAACTGGCTGGCAAAGTAATGCGGCCACAACACATACAAAGGCAAGGCGACAAATGCCAGCGGCAGCGCTGGCAGTCCCAGCCGCACCAAATCCCAGGCATCGAGCTTGTTGCCCTTCGCGATGCTCATGTGGGTTTGCGCAAAGTGAACTGCACCACGTCTGTGTTGCGCTCTAAAAACGCGGCTTCGCAATAAGCCAGGTAAAACACCCAAGTGCGTTCAAAGCGTTTATCGAAACCCAAGCCTTGCATACCTGGCAATGCATCCACATAGGTTTCGCGCCAACGCTTGAGGGTTTCGGCATAGTCTTGGCCAAAGGCAAAGCTGTCAACGATGTGCAGACCGGCTGCTTGTGCCTGCAGTTTGAATTCGTGGGTACTGGGCAAAAAGCCACCCGGGAAAATGTATTGCTGAATAAAGTCCGTGCCTAAGGCATAGCGCTCAAACAAGGCGTCGTCGATGACGATGCTTTGAATGCACGCCAAACCGCCGGGCCTGAGCAAACGGGCAATGGTTTGAAAATAGTCAGGCCAAAAAGCACGGCCTACCGCTTCAATCATTTCAATGGAGCAAATCGCGTCGTAAGGGCCGTCATCGATGTCACGGTAATCTTGCAAGCGCAATTGGGCATGTATGGCTTGTGCGCCCAAGCGTTCGCTGGCATAGGCCAGTTGCGAGGGGCTGAGCGTGATGCCAGTCACGTTGGCGCCAAATTCGCGTGCGGCGATTTCTGCCAAACCACCCCAGCCACAGCCAATTTCCAGCAAGCGCTGACCTTGACCTGCTTGCAAGCCTGCCATGCGTAAAGCGCGGCGCACTTTGGCACGTTGGGCAGTTTGCAGGTCTTGGTTGCGGTCGTTGTCAAACCAGGCCGAGGAATAGGACATGCTGGGGTCTAACCACTGGCTGTAAAAACCGTTGCCCAAATCGTAATGGGCGTGGATGTTTTTGCTGCTGTTATTTTTGGTGTTGCGCCGCATCCAGTGGCGTAAGCGGTAAGCCAATCGGCCCCACCAGGTGCCAAAAATCAAATCGTCAATGGGACGACGGTTGGCCACCAATAGTTGCAACAAGGTGGTGAGGTCGGGCGTGTCCCAGTCGCCCGCCATAAAGCTTTCAGCAAACCCAATATCGCCTGAGCGCATGGCGGCTGCAAACACCTGCCATTGGTGTACCCGAATACTGGCTTGTGGGCCGCTGTGTGCGCTGCCAAACACCAGCTCTCGTTGGTCAGGCAACTGCATGCGCAAACCACCGACGCTCAGCGATTGCAGCAAGCGCAAACTGCGTTGCGCTGCCAACGGTAGGTTTTTTACCCAAGAGGCATGGAGGGCGTTATCGGAGGGTTGCAAGGTTGACATGGCCAAGGTGAGAAATCAGGGGAAGTTTATAAGCCACCACGTGAGGCAAATTGTGAAGGAGGCGGGGGCTTGCGCACAAACGGCACACGCTTGAGCCACAGCCCCAGCGCTTGCCAGTGGATACGGGCGATCACCCCAAAGCTTTGCAAAGGGTAACGCCACAGCGCACGGCGCAGTGTTTGCGCCGTCACTGTTTGCAGTTGGCCGCTGACGCTGGTGCTGATCAGCAAGCCCATGTCGTCGCTGTGGTCGATGCGCACCACGGTTTTGGCTTCGCCTTCATGCTGGACACGCATGAAGCGAAAGTTGTAGCGGCCTTGCACATGGCAAAACGGTGACACATGAAACACCTTGTCTGCATGCAAAGTTTGACCATACAAGGGTTGAGGCAACACATAGCAATGGCGTTCGCCAAAGGTGTTGTTCACCTCGACCACGATGGCGGCCAAACGGTTGTCAGTGCGGTGGCAATACCAAAAACTCACCGGTTTAAAGGCATAGCCACAAACGCGTGCATAGCAGTGCAACCACACCTCGCCTTGCGCATCCATGATGCCTTGGCTTTGCAGCAACTCGTCCAGCCATGCCAGTGCACCGCCTTGGGCGGGGGACCGGCCATCGCCATGGTCAACATCGTGAAAAGAAATGACCGCATGCCGGTTCACCGCCAGTGGGCCCGCACCATGCTTGGCCATGCTGCGCATGGGCAGCAGCAAAAACCAGGTGGGATAGGCAAACGCATGCACACGAGGGCGTGCTCGTCGATGCCGCACTTGGCCAAACCCCAAGAGCGGCATCGGATGGCTCATGCCAAGGCCTCTTGTGACTCACGCTGCTGCGTCAGCAGTGTTTGTGCAACACCCAGGCCGGCTTGGTAACCGTCTTCATGAAAGCCGTAGCGCATCCATGCGCCGGCATACCAGGTGCGTTGCTGTCCTTGCAGGCGCTGCATCTCACGCTGTGCGGCAATGGCGGCCACGTCGAACACCGGATGGTCGTAGTCGTAGCTGCCCAATACGCACTTTTCATCTATCGGTGTAGACGGGTTGAGCGACACAATCACGTCTTGCTGGAACGGCAAAGGTTGCAAGCGGTTTAGCCAGTAGTGCAAGCATACATGCGCAGTTTCTTGGTCCAACGCAGTGCGTTGGTAATTCCAAGCAGCCCAAGCTAAGCGACGTTTGGGCATGACGCGGGTGTCTGTATGTAAGACGGCACGGTTGGCTTGAAAACGTATCGCACCCAATACCGATTGCTCATGGGCGCTAGGACCCTCTAATAAGGCCAATGATTGGTCCGCATGGGTGGCCAATACCACATGGTCGAAGTGCTCTGTGCCATGGGCGGTACGCAGGTGTACACCTTGTTCATCACGGGCGATGCCAAGCACGGGCGTATTCAGGCGTTTGTCATGAATGGCGTTGGTGATGGCTTGCACATAGTGCTTGGCGCCACCGGCCACCGTGAACCAAGGCGGGCGGTTGTTGACTTGCAGCAGACCATGGTTGTCACAAAAGCGCACCATGGTGGCCACAGGGAATTGCAGCATTTGGGTGGTGGGACAACTCCAAATACAACCCAGCATAGGCAGCAAATAGCCTTGTCGAAACGCTGATCCAAAACGGTGTTGGTCTAAAAAATCTTGCAAGGGCTGCGTCAATGCATCGGCTTGATCGCTTTGGGCCAAGTCGGTGGCCAACTGGTTAAACCGCATGATGTCCGCCAGCAGTCCCCAAAAGCGCGGACGAAACAGGTTGCTGCGTTGGGCAAACACGCTGTTCAAATTCGCGCCATTCCACTCTAGGGGCTGGCCCGTGTCGTCCCAGCGTGCTTGCACTGAAAACGACATGTCTGAGGGCACTGTGCGTATGCTGAGGCTTTCAAACAAAGCGATCAACCCTGGGTAGGTGCGTTGGTTGTAGACCAAAAAGCCGGTGTCTACACCATGGGTGATCAAGCCATCGTCGCTGGGCAAGGTCACGTCAACCGTGTGGGTATGGCCACCAAAATAATCGCCCGCCTCAAAGAGGCTGACATCGACATGCTTGTTGAGGTGGTGGGCAGCTGATAGGCCAGCGATGCCCGAACCGATCACCGCTACCCGTTGACGCATCAGTTCGCTCGCGTGGCCAACAACTTCTCAACCTCGGCCAAAAAAGCTTTGTCCATGGGGTCGGTGGTGCTGTTGTAGCTTTTGATTTGCTTGCCATCGCGGCTGATGAGGTATTTGTAAAAATTCCACTTGGGTGCGGTGTCAGTGATTTGCGTCAGTTGCTTAAACAATGGAGAGGCATCACTGCCACGCACCGTGGTTTTGCTGAACATGGGGAATTTCACGCCGTAGGTGTTTTCACAAAAGTCGGCAATTTTTTGGTTGTTACCTGGTTCTTGTGAAAAATCGTTGGAGGGGAAACCCAGCACCACCAAGCCTTTGTCTTTGTATTTGTCGTAAAGGGCTTCTAATGACTTGTACTGGGGCGTGAAACCGCAAAAGCTGGCGGTGTTGACCACCAAGACCACCTGACCGGCGTATTGGCACAGGTTTTGGGGTTTTTCGTCTTGCAAGCGCTCCACGGTTTGACGAAGCACAGCAGGACACTCGGCATTAGCGATGGGCGGCGTTGACTTGGTTTCAGCTGCAAAGGCCGCTGGGGCACCCATGCAGGCCAAGATCATGCAACTATGTAAGAGATACAACAAAGGTTTGCTCAGTGTTTTCATGGAAGCTTTCGAACAAGAATTGTGATATTGTCTACGACATACTGAAAGTGCAGTCCAAACAAAGAAAAATACCCCTATGAATTTACGCGACGACAACACCTCGCAGTTGCAATTCTCCATTGCTGCGGTCGAGCGAGATACCGGGATTGGCAAGGATACCCTCAGGGTTTGGGAGCGCCGCTACGGCTTTCCTCAGCCCGGACGTGACAATTTTGACGAACGCAGCTACCCGTTGGCGCAAGTCGAAAAGCTACGCATCATCAAACGTCTATTGGACGCAGGACACCGCCCCGGACAGGTCGTGGCGTTGCCAGTGGAAGAGTTGCAGCGGCTCACCGAGTCATTGATTGCTGCGCCGCTGAACTTGGCGCGCAGCAAAGAGGGTGTGGGCAGCCTCTTGGACCAAGCCATGGGTTTGTTGCGCAGCCACGATATCGACGGTTTGCGTGGGCATTTGCACCAGGCGGTGGCCAGCATGGGTGTCAACCGCTTTGTGACCGAGTTGCTGGCGCCTTTGAACGCCATGGTGGGTGATGCTTGGATGCGCGCTGAAATTCAGGTGTTTGAAGAGCATTTGTACACCGAGTGCGCCACCGGCGTGTTGCGCCAAGCCATACACCAACTTAACGGCCATGCCCAGCAGCGCCAACCGCGTGTTTTACTCACCACCTTCCCCCAAGAAGAGCATGCTGTTGGCCTGCTCATGGCCGAAAGTATTTTGATGTTGCAGGGTTGCCATTGCTTGCCCATGGGGGTCAAAACCCCCTTGAGTGATATTGCCAAAGCCGTAGAGGTACACCAACCCGACATCGTGGCCTTGAGTTTCAGTGTCAGCCAAAACCCCAACCATGTTTTGGACGGCTTGGCCGAGTTGCGCCGACTTCTACCAGACAACGTCGAGATATGGGCTGGCGGACGTGCACCTGTGCTTCAACGCCGTCCTCCCCCCGGGGTCACCGTCATCGCCGATTTGGCGCAGATCGAGGCCCAGGTTCAGCGCTGGCGTCAACGCGGCACATGACTGTTTTGAAAGGCTTTGCCGACAAAGTTTGCGAAGCCTCACTGGCCTTGGAGCGCTTACAAGCCTTGCGTCAACAAGGACCCGTGGTGTTCACCAACGGCGTTTTTGATGTCTTGCATCGAGGTCACGCCACCTATTTAGAGCAAGCACGTGCCTTGGGTGGGTCGCTGGTGGTCGGTGTCAATACCGACGCATCGGCCAAGCGTTTAGGCAAGGGTCCCGAACGCCCTTTGAACCTACAAGTTGACCGGGCTTTGCTCTTGGCCGCTTTGGCCTCGGTCAGTTTGGTGACCTGGTTTGATGAAGATACGCCGGTGCAGTTGATTGAACGCTTACGCCCCGATGTGTATGTCAAAGGTGGCGATTACGACATGGAGCGTTTGCAAGAAACCGCTACCGTACGCAGTTGGGGTGGGCGTGCCATTGCCATTCCCTTTGTGAGCGGCTATTCCACCAGTGCCTTGGTCACGAAAATACAAAGCGCCACAAAGCCCCAATAGCCTCTCTGGCACCAGTGACCTCGCTGAATGGCAAACGTGCCGGGACGTCGTCTAAGCGCGTACGGTGTTGCAATTGCCTGAGTTCACGGTAGGCCTGCGCTGCCGATTGCCCAAGGCCTGAGGGCAGCAAACCCACTGACTCGGCGTATTCCAGCAACGCGATGTTGCCTATGTTGTCAGCCAAACGGGGGTGTTGGCGTGCATACGCCAGCACCAAAAACTGCACCGTAAATTCGGCATCAATCATGCCGCCAGCGCTGTGCTTGATATCAAAACTGTCGCTTGGCAAGGTGTGGGCTGCGTGCATCTTTTCTCGCATGGCCACGACTTCGTGGGCCAATGCGGCGGTGTCGCGCTCGGCGCACAACACCGCTTTGCGCACCGCTTCAAACGGCGCACGCAAACTGTCGGCACCGACACAAAAGCGTGCCCGTGTCATGGCTTGGTGCTCCCACACCCAAGCAGTGTTAGAGCCACGCTGGCTTTGGTAGTCGGCAAACGACTCCCACGAACTCACCAGCAAGCCGGCGTTGCCATTGGGGCGCAAAGCGGTATCGATCTCATAGACATCACCTTCGCCGGTTTTGATGGTTAGCCATTGAATCAATTTGCGTGCAAAGGCCGCATAAATTTCACCTGCTTGGGGGTGCTCATCTTGGTAGATAAACACAATGTCCAAGTCACTGCCGTAGCCCAACTCTTTGCCCCCCCATTTGCCATAACCCAGCACCGCAAAGCAGGGCCGTTCACGGTGACGTGTTCTCAGACGTGACCATACCCACATGGCCGCCATTTCCACCAAGGTGTCGGCCAACAAGCTCAGATCGTCGGCGACTTGCTCAACGCTGATGCGTCCTTCCACATCGCGCGCCAACGTCAGCAAGGTTTCGCCATGGTGCGCACGTCGCAAGACATTCAACAGGCTTTCTTCGTCGTCGCCACCTTGGCTGTTCAAAGCCGCGTAACGGGCTTGCAAATGGCGGCGTAGTTGGGCCGTGTCTAAGCGTTCATCCAAAACCGCCGGGTTGGCCAATTCATCTATCACCCCTGGGTGTTTGCGCAGGTAGCGGGCAGCCCACTGCGCTGATCCCAACAGGCGAAGCAATTGCGCATGAACTTGCGGGCGCTCCAGCAGCAAAGCCAGATAGGTTTCGCGTCGCAACAGGGGTTCCATCCAATCGCTCCAGCGCAGCGCGGCCTCTTCGCTGATAAGGCCTTGATGTATCCACGTTTGGGTGCGTTGCACCAAGCGCAGCAAACGCAGTCGTGCGTCCTCTCGCAAAGCCAACACCCGAGGCTGTTCAGGCCACGTGGCCATGCGCGCTTGAAACAAGGGGGACAGGCCTTCGAGGACCTCCGCCCAGTCTTGACCCACTGGCATTGGGCTAGCCAAATGGCTGGTACTGGGCGTTTCACCTTGGCCCAGCAGACGTTCAAACTCTTGTGCCACGCGGTCGCGGTGGTACTGCAAAGCTTGCAGCAGGTCGTCACTGCTGGCCAGTTCCATGGTCTGAGCGATCCATTGCAAATCCGCAGAATCGGTGGGCAGGCAGTGGGTTTGTTGGTCATCCAGGTATTGGATACGGTGCTCTACGCGACGCAAGAACACATAAGCCTCGTGCAGCGATTGCGCGGTGTCTGCCGCCATTAAGCGGGCATGGACCAGACTGGCCAGCGTGTCCAAGGTTGCACGTTGTCGCAGCTCGGGGAATTGCCCCCCGCGCACCACTTGCAACAGTTGCACGGTGAACTCGATTTCACGAATACCGCCGCGGCCCAGTTTCACATCGTTGGCACGTTCGGGACGTCCCGCACTCAGGCGCCGCGATTGCGCGCGGATTTGCTGGTGCAACACCCGCAAGGCTTCAAACACGTTGTAGTCCAGATAGCGTCGAAACACAAAAGGGGTGACGATGTCGCGCAAAGCCTTGACTTGGTCCATGCGTGAAGCAGGCGCCACCACGCGCGCCTTCAGCCATGCCAAGCGCTCCCATTCACGCCCTTGCACTTGGAAATACGTTTCCAAAGCGTCCAAAGACACCACGCTGTGGCCAGACTCACCGTTGGGACGCAGTGCCAAATCCATGCGAAAGACCTGGCCATGCTCCGTGGTCTCGCCTATCAAGGCGAACAACTGCTTGACCACTTTGTCAAAATAGCTGTGGTTGCTGACCACGCCAAGCCCCCCTTCGATGCCCTGGGTTTGACCCTCTTCATCGAACACATAAACCAAATCAATGTCGCTGGACACATTCAACTCGGCTGCACCGAGTTTGCCCATGCCAATCACCCACAGTTCAGCGCGAGTGCCTTGGGTTGTCTGTGGCGCGCCATGGCGCTGATCGACACGTGCCAAAGCTTCTTGTAAAGCCTGGTCCAAACAAAATTCGGCCAGCCACGTCATGCTTTGGGTGATGGTGTGCAAGGGGGCGTTGTGCTCGGTATCCAGCACCACCAAGCGCTCGAGTACCAATTGGCGCAAAACCCGCAGCGCGTTCGCCACGTCGGGATAGGTTTGGCGCAAAGCCATGTAAGTGGCTTGGAGAATGGACGGCGTGGGCTCACCGGCAGGCAGCAGCGCCAGCTCTGAGGGATAGCGGCGGCGCAGGCGTTGAACCAACCGGGACGCTTGTGAACGTGTTGTGCCTAGGGTCATGTATCAAATAGTATGCGCCTAAAAGGATTTGCAAGTCATAATTCTGCGGATTCCTGAAGCCATGTCGACCGCCAAAGATAACGCCATTCCCTCGCTCAAGCCCTCCACTGGCTGGCAGGTTTACGCTCGGGTGGTCGGCTTGATGTGGTGGTTGGTATTGGCTGCATGGGGCTTGGTGGTTTTGGCTGCACTGACGTTGCATTTTTGGATAGTCCCCAAGGTCTTGGACTGGAAAAGTGACATTGAGGCCATGGCCTCGCAATCGCTGGGCTTGGAAGTCAGCATTGGCAATTTGGACACGGTTTCCAGCGGTTGGTTGCCCTCATTGGAAGTCACCGACTTTGTGTTGCGCAATGCAGCCCATGAAGAAGTCTTGCATTTGCCGCGGGTGCTGGTGTCGCTTTCGCCCACGTCGTTGTTGACTTTGTCACTGGACAGACTTGATATTGACAGCCCTGTGATCGAGGTCACCCGTGACAGTGATGGCCAGTGGCGCATCGCTGGTTTGTTGCTAGGCAACGCAGGGCCATCTGACTTTGCAGATTGGTTTTGGCGTCAGCCGGCTGTGTTTATTCACCATGGGCGATTGCGTTGGGTCGACCATGTCGCGTCTTTGCCACCCGTGGAGTTGGCAGACGTCAGTATGGTCATACGCAATGGCTTACGCAGCCATGATTGGCGCATCGATGCCACGCCCCCTCCCGAATGGGGTCAGCGCTTCAGTGTGCAAGGCCGTTTTCACCAACCCTTGCTTACTCGCCATGCGAGTGACATCCCAACCTGGGATGGTGCGGTCTATGCGGCGTTTTCACATGTCGATGTCGCGCCTTTTCAAGCCTATTTAAGCCCCTGGACTGGCAACACCTTGCAGTCGGGTCAAGGTTGGCTTCGTTTATGGGCTACGGTGAGCCAAGGCAAGATGGTCACGCAAACAGTCGATATGCATATGCAGTCGCTACGCGTTCAACCTGGCCCACGCGCCGAGACGGTGCTGTTGCAAGACATTCAGGGACGACTGCAACACCAAGCCTGGTTGGAAGGATTAGGCCAAGATGTGCGCAGCCAAGACATGACCTTGACTTTGGAGGACGGCGAGCACTGGGAGCTTGGCAACAGCCGCGTGGCTTGGCGTGATGAAGGCGAGCAAATGGCCGACGCCGGTGAGTTGCAGTTGCAGGGTTTTTCTTTGGAAATGCTGTCACGTATCGCCCAACGCCTGCCTTTAGACCCTGTATGGCGATCACGCTTGACCACGGCGCAGGCCAAAGGCCATGTCAAGCAACTCGATATGCGCTGGTTTTTGGCGCACAGTGATGCGCCACAGTACAACCTGAAAACCGAGGTCAGTGGTTTATCGCTGCAATCCCCCAATACCCCCAGTAAATCCGACAACAGCCTGTGGTGGCCCGGTTTTCAGTCGGCGCAACTCAAACTGGAGTTGAGCGAGCACGGCGGTAAAGCCCATTGGCAGCAAGAGGGCGGCAGTGTGCAATTGGGTGGCATTTGGGAAAACAGCCAAGTCGCTTTGAAAGATGCGTCAGCAGAGATCTCATGGCTTAAGCAAGACAGCCAATGGGCGGTGACGCTGCACCAAATCCAATGGGATAACGCTGATATGCAAGCGCAAGCCCAAGGCACTTGGCTGTCTGGTGACAAATCACAAGCCATGGGCGTGTTGGACTTGCAAGCCAAGTTGACAAGGCTAGAGGTGCCATCGCTGCACCGCTATTTGCCCATGGCCTTGGACGAGCAAACGCGGCATTATTTGCGCGACGCCTTGCTTGCAGGACGTGTTAACCAAGCCAGTATGGTTGTCAAAGGCCCCATAGACCGTTTTCCGTTTGCACGCAACAACGAAGGTGTATTCACCGTCAAGGCGCCGTTTCAGGGCTTGAGTTTGCAGTATGCCCCCAACAGTGTGTTGAGCGCGGCTCAACGCCGTGACAAACAGGCTTGGCCGACGCTGCAGCAAGTCTCTGGCGAAATCAACTTTAACCGCAACCGTTTATGGGTCAAAGGCAGCGGCGGTCGTATCGGCCAAGATGGCAGCACGGTGGTGAGCAAATTGGATGTGCAAATCGCGGATCTGTTGGACATCGTTGTCGATGTCACGGCGCAGTTACGCGGCAATTTGTCTGATGCAGCGCAAATGCTCAAGACGTCGCCATTGAACAGCAGCACCGACCCCGCTTTGTCGCCACTGGTGGCCACTGGCACGGCCGAGTACCAGCTTCATTTGAATGTGCCTTTGCAAAACCCTGCGCTCACCAAAGTGCAAGGCAGTGTGCAGTTCAATGGCAATGATGTGCAGTGGGGTTCAATGGTTCCCCGGTTCAGCAAAGTGCGTGGCACCTTGAACTACAGCGAGTCGGGCTTGTCTGTGAACAATATGCGGCTGCGGTGGTTGGGTGCCGATGCGCGTTTGGATGGTGGTTTGCGCTTTAACGACAGTGTGGACGCGGGGCCAACGCGTTTGAGTTTGCAAGGCAGTGTCAGCGCTGAGGCGTTACGCAAGTTAACTGAACCTGCATTGGTCTCGGGCTTTGCCGCGCATCTCAGTGGCAGCACATCCTTTGTAGCCAGTTTGGGTTTGCGCCGAGGCGAGCCCGAATTTTCCTTCAGCAGTTCTTTGCAAGGTTTGGGGGTCGATTTGCCCGCGCCTTTGAACAAACCCGCCGATGCGGCGTGGCCTGTTCGATTTGACAACGAGTTGCTGCGCGTATCTCAAGCACGTGGCAGTGCGCACCTAGAGCAAAGCACACTCAGCTTGGGTCAGCTCATCACGGTCAGTTATGTGCGCGATATGACACCGCAAGTGCCTCAGGTCTTGCGTGGGCAAATCACCTTGGGACCGGTTGCTGCACGCAAAGAGATTGCCGACGGCACCGTGCTGATGCAAGTGCAATTGCCGTATTTCAATGCCGATGAGTGGCAGCAAACCTTGGCAACATGGCTGGGTACCCAGAGCAGCGAGGACAGACCCGCGAAGCCAGCAAACCCCCAGGCCATGGCCTTTGTTCCTACGCGTTTTGAGGTGGCTACCAACGAGCTGCAGTGGTTGGGGCGTCCCTTCAACCATGTGCAGGCCAGTGCAGACAAACAAGGTTCTCAATGGCGTATTCAACTCAAAGCCGATGAAGCACAAGGCATGGCGGATTACCGTCCCGCATGGGATGGACAGACGGCCAGGGTGATGGCCAGATTAAGCCATTTGGTGATTCCGCCTGCAGCGGTGCAAGATGTGGAAGCCACCTTGTCTGATTCACCCAAAGATTTACCCGCCATGGATGTGGTGATAGACAACTTGGAGTTGCGGGGTTTGAAGCTGGGTCGTGCCGAGATTGACGGTGTGAGTCGCCCCATTTCTGGCGGTGGTCGTGAATGGGTGTTGAACAAATTCAACCTCACCTTGCCCGAAGCAAGTTTTCAGGCCAAAGGCCAATGGGGTGGCGTGGGTCGTGTGCAAGCCAAGCGAACCCAACTGGACTTTACTTTGCAGCTGCAAAACTCTGGCGAGTTACTAGAGCGATTGGGCTTTAAGGGTGCTATTCGCAATGGCAAAGGCCGCATGGCAGGTCAGGCGGGTTGGACCGGTTCACCGTTTTCGCCTGACTATGCCTCTATGAACGGGCAATTCAATATCAACATCGATCGCGGTCAGTTTTTGAAAGCCGAGCCAGGTGTGGCGCGCTTGCTTGGGGTGCTGAATTTGCAGGCATTGCCACGACGGCTTAGCTTGGACTTCACGGATGTGTTTAGCGACGGCTTTGCCTTTGATTTTGTGCGCGGTGACGTGCAAATTCAGCAGGGCATTGCCAGTACCAACAACTTGCAAATGAAAGGTATTACCGCTGCTGTGATGCTGGAGGGCAAGGCCGATATCGAACACGAAACCCAAGACCTGAAAGTGGTGGTGGTGCCTGACCTCAACACCGGTACTGCCACCTTGCTCTACACCATCATCAACCCTGTGGTGGGTTTGACCAGTTTTCTCACCCAGTACTTTTTGAAGACGCCCTTGGCCAAATCCACCACCCAAGAGTTTCGGGTGCAAGGTCCATGGAAAGACCCCAAGGTCAGCAAAATCGATGCATCCAAAGACAAAGAGGTCAAGCCATGAAAGCTGCGTTGTTGCAAATGGTCTCCACCACCGATGTGGCCACCAATCTTGACACCGCCGAGCGCTTGCTCGCGCAAGCCGCCCAAGCAGGGGCCGAATTGGCCGTGTTGCCAGAGTATTTTTGTTTGTTAGGTCAGCATGACACGGACAAACTGGCGATTGCAGAACCCTATGGTGACGGACCTATGCAACAACGTTTGGCTGCGATGGCCAAAACCTATGGCGTGTGTTTGGTGGCAGGTACCTTGCCCATTGCCGTACCCGACGACAAACAGCATGTCCGTAACACCACCTTGGTGTACAGCGCCCAAGGGCAGTGTGTGGCTCGCTACGACAAAATCCATTTGTTTTGTTTTGACAATGGCCGCGAAAGCTATGACGAAAGCGTGGTGCTGCAAGCGGGCGACACACCGGTGGTGATGGACCTGCCCTCCAAAGATGGGCATACATGGCGCATTGGTTTAAGCGTGTGTTACGACCTGCGTTTCCCCCAGCTTTATCGTCACTTGGTACAGCAAGGGGCCGAACTGTTGCTTGCGCCCAGTGCCTTCACCCACACCACGGGTTCTGCGCATTGGGAGGTGTTGTTGCGCTCGCGTGCGATTGACAACTTGGCATGGGTGGGTGCAGCAGCGCAAGGGGGCAAACACAGCAACGGTCGCCGCACTTGGGGTCATTCCATGTGGGTAGACCCATGGGGTCAGGTACAAGCGTTGCATGACGAGGGTGAGGCTTGTGTGCTCACCGACTTGTCTATTGCGCAGTTACGCGAACGCCGACAACAGTTACCGCTGCGTCGCTCACCGCTGGCGTGATCGGTCTTTGTCGTCTTTTTTGTCCTCTGGTTCGCCATTGTGGCGACCTTGAAACATGGTCCACCACACGATGAATACCAGCAGCAGGCCTGCACCTAGGGCTTCAAGCAAAATCAGCAGCATGGGTTCAGTTTGGGAAAAGTTGTGGCTGCCTTACCGAGCAGCGTGTTGCGTGGCCATTGTAGGTATGCTGGTGTCGTGTGCTTCACCGGTACCACGCCCCGCTCCACCGCCGCATTTGCCTGCACCACCGCCTGTGCGTGCCGAACCTGCGCCTGGCCCCAAGCCAAACCCTTCCAACGAAGCCGTTAGCACGCCCAATGCTTCGCCAATCAGTGCCCCTTTGCCGCCGCTGACATCCTCTCGCGCCGAGCCGCCTGTCAAAGGCGAAGCCAAAAGCCGCTGGGTACCTGTGCCCATCGAAGAGTTGCCCGGCTGGCCGCAAGAGTCCATGGCCGAGGTGTGGACGGTGCTGTTGGCCAATTGCGATGTCAGTGGTACGGTGTTAGCGCCTTTGTGTGGTGATATTCGACGCCTGAGCATTGCCAGCGAAACCGAGCAGCGTTTGTTGCTGTTGAGTCGCTTGCAGGCATACCGCTTAGAGTCTTTGGAGGGAGAAGCCAGTGGTTTGCTCACCGCCTATTACGAACCCATATTTGACGCGCAGCGTATGGCCGGCAATGGCTTCACCACCCCTTTGTATGCTGCGCCTGTTGGGTTGGTCAATGGCAAGCCGTGGTTCTCACGCCAAGACATCGACAGCCTGCCGGATGCACAAAGCGCATTGCGCGGCCGCGAGATTGCATGGTTGGCCGACCCCGTCGACGCTTTGATTTTGCATATCCAAGGCTCGGGTCGCTTGCGCATTACCGAGGCCGATGGCAGTGTGCGCATGGTTCGTTTGGGGTTTGCCGCGTCGAATGAGCAGCCCTACCAAAGTGTGGGCAGGTGGCTGCTAGACAAAGGTGAAACCCGCGATGCCTCATGGCCGGGCATCAAAGCCTGGTTACAGCGCAACCCGCAGCGTCGCCAAGAGCTGTTGTGGACCAACCCGCGCTACGTGTTTTTCAAAGAAGAGGCCATGGGCGCAGACCCCAGCATTGGACCGCGTGGTGCACAGGGCATACCACTGCTTGCGGGGAGATCGGTGGCCATCGATCCGCAAAGCGTGCCTTACGGCACACCGCTGTGGTTGGTCTCGCCTGGCCCCACCCAAGCGATGTCGCGTTTGGTATTGGCACAAGACACAGGCAGCGCCATTGTTGGCGCAGTGCGTGCAGATTTGTTTATGGGAACGGGTCGCGAGGCTGGCGAGATCGCTGGGCGCTTGAAGCAGCCTTTGCGTTTATGGGCTTTGTGGCCGAAGTAATCCCATGCATTAATATGCTTGTTGCTGCTTTAACTGGGTAGGTTCATGGGCTACATCATCGTCTTGGCATCACCGGTATTTTTTGGTTTGATACTCATTGAATGGCTTTGGGGTCGGCGACTGGCCAAACATGGCCAAACATCTGCGCAAACCTACCGTCTAGACGACGCCATCAGCAGCATTTCGCTAGGCATACTCAGCCAAATCAGCGCTGTCTTCACCCGCGTGTTGCGCATAGGCATTTACACCTTGGTGTTCGAGCACGTGGCGTTGATTCGCGATGACGCTTGGTGGAGCACCTGGTATGGTGCTTTCGTGGCTTTGGTCTTTTACGACTTTTGCTATTACTGGTTTCACCGTGCCAGCCATGAGGTCGCCTTGTTTTGGGCGGGCCATGCCGTGCATCACCAGAGCCAGCATTACAACCTCTCCACCGCGCTTCGCCAAAGCAGTGCTGGGGCGCTGACAAGTTGGGTGTTTTATGTGCCCATGGCATTGCTGGGCGTGCCGCCTGTGGTGTTTGGCATCGTGGCGCTGATTGACTTGCTCTACCAATACTGGGTGCATACCGAGCACATTGGCCACTTGGGGTGGTTTGACCGTTGGTTTTGTTCGCCCTCCAACCACCGCGTACACCATGCGGTGAACGACAAATACCTGGACCGTAACTATGGTGGCATCTGGGTGGTGTGGGACCGCCTGTTTGCCAGTTTTGAAGAAGAAGACCCCCAAACGCCTTGCGTGTATGGCACCCGCAAAGCCTTGAACAGTTGGGACCCTTTGTGGGCTAATCTGCAGATGTACACCAGCATGTTCCATGACTGCTGGTATGCCAAGCGTTGGCGCGACAAGCTGATGGTGTTTTTGCGTCACCCTGGCTGGCGCCCTGAAGACGTGGCCCAGCGTTTTCCTGCCAAGCGTTTTCAGATTCACAACTTTCCCGCGTTTCAACCGGTGCAAACACCTGCGGTGCAATGCTGGGGTGCTGCGTGGTTTGTGGTCTTGCTGAGCTGTGCATCGGCCGTGTTGTGGTTCATGGATGGCATGGTGTGGGCCGAGGCTGCCACCTGTGTTTTGGGGGTGACCGCAGGTTTGTGGGCTGTGAACGCTTTGATGCAAAACCGCTTGTCTCCTGCGATGTGTGCTTTTGTGCAAGCTGCCGCCTTGGCAACCACCGCCAACGCCTGTGGCTGGAGTGAGGTGTATCTGTGGGCCAAACCTTTGGCCTTGCTGGTGTTGGTGCTGGCGGCTTGGCAATCGTCTGCTGGCATGTTGGGGCGCAAGTGGTTGATGTTGGCCCTCTGTTTGTCTTGGTTGGGCGATGTGCTGCTGATGGGGGAAGGTTTGTTTGTGCCAGGGCTGGTGGCGTTTTTGTTGGCACACCTCAGTTACCTACAGTTGTTTCGCCAAGATGCACCTTGGTTGCTCAGTCGCCTTGCGCTGGCCGTGTGCCTTTCAGCTGCCGCTGTCATTTTTGTGGGCTTGGACCAAAACGGCTTGCCCAGAGAACTGCGTGTGCCGGTGGCCGCCTATGTGTGGGTGATTGCCACCATGGCCGCACAAGCCTGGGGTCGCGCCAAGCATTTGTTCAGTGCTGCTAGCCTTTGGGTAGCCTGGGGCAGTGTGAGCTTCATGCTGTCAGACACCTTGCTGGCCTTGGACAAGTTTGTGAGTCCCTTGCCCTATGCCGGCTTGTGGGTATTGGCGACTTACTATTTGGCGCAGGGGTTGATCGTGAGGGGTA
>DAIQOH010000017.1:0-26074 GCA_036787995.1 Limnohabitans sp.
CAAGGCAAGAGCGCACCAGGGGCAGAGCGTATTGCCGGCCGAGTCAGCCTAGACCCTGCACTGGCGTCGCAAGTCTCGCCCAGCGACACGGTCTTTATTTACGCCAATGCCGCTGATGGTCCTCGCATGCCGTTGGCCATCGTGCGAACCACGGTAGACAAATTGCCTTACGACTTTGTGCTGGACGACAGCATGGCCATGAACCCGCAGATGAAACTCTCGCACATCAGCGCAGTGATGGTGAGAGCGCGTATTTCCAGAAGTGGCAATGCCATGGCACAGCCGGGTGATTTGGGTGTGAGCGCCGGCCCCATCAAGCCTGGCAGCAAAGACAAAATCAACTTGGTGATTGCCCAGCCCTTGAGCAAGTGAGGGCCAGACGGTGGGCCATCAGCCCATCAACAAACCATGGGTGCGTGCAAAGTGCAGGGTTTGGGTACGGCTTTTCACACCTAAGCGGCGGAACAGACGCCACAAATGCACCTTGACCGTGTGTTCGCTGATGCTGAGTTCGGCGGCGATATCACGGTTAGACAAACCACGGTCCAGCATGAGGATGAGTTGCTTTTGGCGCTTGGAGAGTTTGATGTCGCCAATCACCACCACTTCGGCGTCTTCATCCACATCATCGGACTTCATTATGTCTTGGATAGCCGCAGAAATTTCAGCGGTATCGGTGGATTTTTCAATATAGAGGTCAGCGCCTGCTTCCAGGCAAGCATCACGGGCTTCGCCAGAGGGCATGGCTGAGAGCACCACCAAAGGAATTTCGGGGTACATTTTTTTGACATCCGAAATGGCTGTGGCGCCCTTGACGCCGGGCAGCAGCAGGTCGAGCACAAACAATTCGGGCTCACCGTTTTTGATCAAGGCAGCTTGTAATTCACTGAATTTCTCTAACTCGACCACCTTGGAGGCGGGACGCAGTCGGCGCAGCAGCATACCAATCATTTGGCGAACCATTGGGTGGTCATCAATGACGTAAAGACTCATAGTAATTCTCCGTTCTTAGTAATTCAGGCCCATGGCCTCGCGCACATCGCGCATGGTTTCTTGTGCCGTGGTGCGCGCCCGCTGCGTACCAGCGTCAACGATATCACGAACAAGCCGAGGATTGGAAACAAAAGGTTCTGCCCGAGCCAACATGGGCTGTTGCTCGGAAACGATGGCATCAATCACGGGTTGCTTGCATTCCAAGCAGCCAATGCCAGCGCGTGTGCACTCGGTTTTGACCCAGTCGCGTGTGGCAGCGGGCGAATAAACCAAATGGAATTGCCACACGGGGCAGCGATCGGGGTTGCCAGGGTCACTGCGTTTGACGCGGGCCGGATCGGTGGGCATGCGCTTGACCTTGGTCTCGATGCTGGCTTTGTCTTCGCGCATGGCAATCGAGTTGTTATAGCTTTTGCTCATCTTCGCGCCATCGAGCCCTGGCAATTTGCTGGCTTCAGTCAGCAAGGCTTGGGGTTCGGTCAATATCGCTTTGCCCGTGCCTTTGAAATAGCCTTCTAAGCGTTCGCGGTCTTTGTCGTCCAGTTCGGGCGCAGTTTTCAAATAGCCCAAAGCGCCTTCCATGGCTTTGGTATCACCGGTTTCTTGAAACTGTTTGCGCGATTTCTCAAACCGTTTCACGCTGTCTTTGGGCAGCTTGGCCAAACAGGCTTGCACCAGCACATCGAAGTTGGGCTCGCGACCGTATAAATGGTTGAAGCGCCGCGCTGCCTCGCGGGTGAGTTCGACGTGACTGGCTTGGTCTTCGCCCACTGGCACCCAGCGCGCTTTGTAAATCAGGATGTCAGCCGCTTGCAGCAAGGGGTAGCCCAGAAAGCCATAAGTGCTGAGGTCTTTGTCTTTGAGCTTTTCTTGTTGGTCTTTATAGGTGGGCACACGCTCTAACCAACCTATAGGCGTACCCATGGCCAACAAAGTGAACAATTCGGCATGCTCAGGTATGCGGCTTTGCAAAAACAAGGTGCATTGGTTGGGGTCTAGACCCGCAGCCAGCCAATCGATGACCATTTCATAGACATTTTTTTCAATGACTTCGCGACTTTCGTAGTGCGTGGTCAAGGCGTGCCAATCGGCCACAAAATAAAAGCATTGCATTTGCGATTGCAGGCGCACCCAGTTTTTCAAGGCGCCATGGTAGTGGCCCAAGTGCAAGGCGCCGGTCGGGCGCATGCCAGAGAGGACGCGTTCGGTCATGGTGTGAGTTGAAGCAAAGAGGCCAAAGGTTGCAGTGCCCACTGAATACCTTCGGTGGTGGCCATCATGATGGGGCGCATCCACAAGCTGTTGATCACGCCCATAAGAACCAAGCCCATCACAATGAAAAAGCCATAACGCTCAATCTGCGAGAAACCAATGGCCAAGCGCATAGGCAGCAAGCCTGTGACGATACGCCCACCGTCCAGTGGAGGCAGTGGAAACAGGTTGAAAGCAAACATCACCAAATTCACCAGCACACCGGCTTGCGCCATTTCTATGAAAAAACGCTCTTCGCTGCCCATGCCCGAGAGCAGGTAAATCAGCACAGCCCAAGCAAAGGCTTGAAACAAATTGGCCGCTGGACCCGCCAACGCCACCCACACCATGTCACGTTTGGGATGGCGCAGACGCGAAAAATCCACCGGTACTGGCTTGGCATAACCAAACAAAAATTGGCCTGAGGTCGCGAAAAACAGCATCAAAGGCATGATGACGGTGCCTATGAGGTCCATGTGGGGAAAAGGGTTGAGGGTGACGCGCCCCATTTGCCAAGCGGTGTCGTCGCCGAGTTGCCTTGCAGCGTAGCCGTGCGCTGCTTCATGCAGGGTGATGGCGAGCAACACAGGTATCGCATGGGTAGAAATTGTTTGTACTAATTCATTGAAATTCACAAAAGTATTCTCTCACTAAATTTTGTCAATTTATCGGTGAAAAGTATGTGATAAACCCTTTTTTTAAGCGCTTTAGGATGCGCTAAACCCCGATTTAGGCTTTATTTATCGCAATCATAAGCCTAAAAGTTCTAATTTCCCCAGGCCTTGACGTAAAACTTCTGGCTCACCACCATCGCCCATGGGTGTGAGGTCCACCACGGTGGTGGCTTGGAGGGTACAAGCACCTGCATCGACCACCGCTGCCAGTTGGTGTTCATAGCGTTCACGTATGCGTTCGGCGTCGTTCAAGGGCTCGGTGTCATCCTTGGGAATCAAGGTGGTGGCCAGCAAGGGCGCGCCATGGATCTCTAACAAAGCCAGCAAAGTGGTGTGGTCAGGTACGCGTAGCCCGATGGTTTTGCGCTGTGGATGGGCGACACGGCGTGGCACTTCTTTGGTGGCTTCCAAAATAAAGGTGTAAGCCCCGGGCGTCGCGGTTTTGAGCAAACGAAATTGGCGGTTGTCCACTTTGGCGTAAAGCGCCAGTTCACTCAGGTCGCGGCACAGCAAAGTGAGATGGTGCTTATCGTCGACACCGCGAATCTGGCGCAAGCGGTCAATCGCCGCCTTGTCGTCCAAATGGCAAACCAAGGCATAACTGGAGTCGGTGGGTACGGCCACCACGCCACCTTGGGTTAACAAGGCCGCCGCTTGTTTCAGCAGGCGTGCTTGCGGGTTATCCGGATGGACTTGGAACAGCTGTGCCATAAAGTGGCCGTGGTCTTATTGGATGCGGTGGGCGAGCAATTCCCACACCGGTGTCAGGTCACCGGGCAACCAAGGCAATGCGCCTAAATCGGTATGGCTTTCATCGGGGCTGTGAAAGTCGCTGCCCCGAGACGCCGCCAAACCAAACTCACGCGCCATGTCGGCGTATTGGATGGCCTCGGCCGCCGAGTGGCTGCCCGTCACCACTTCCACCGCTTGACCACCGTGGTTTTTGAACTCGGTGAACAAGGCGTATTCCTCGGTGGGTGTGAAGTCGTAGCGTGCAGGGTGGGCAATGACAGCAACACCTTGGCATTCGCGAATCCAACGAACAGCATCACCTAAACCCGCCCAGCGGTGTTCGACATAGCCTGGTTTGCCTTCAGTGAGAAAACGTCGAAACACCTCGTAGGTATCTGCACACACACCGCTTTCGACCAAATAACGGGCAAAGTGGGTGCGAGAAATCAGGTCAGGGTTGCCAGCAAAGGTGAGGGCACCTTCAAAGCTGCCATGAATGCCGACTTTGGCCAAACCTGCTGCCATGTCCAACGCCCGTGCGTGACGGCCACCACGTGTGGTGCGCAAGCCTATCTGCATGCGTGGGTCTTGCGGGTCAAAGCCCAGACCCACGATGTGAACGGTTTTGCCAGCGAAAGAGACAGAAATTTCGGTGCCATGCAAATACCCCATGCCCAACGCTTGGGCGGCGGCGCAGGCACGTGCTTGGCCACCTATTTCGTCATGGTCGGTGAGAGCCCACAACTCAACCCCGTTGGCATGGGCACGTGCGGCCAGCGCCTCGGGCGTGAGCGTGCCGTCAGAAATGACGGAATGGCAATGCAAATCGGCGTTGAGGATAGACACGGCTCAATTGTAGGAGGGCTGCATGGCTTCTATCTGTAGCTGCAACTTCTCCATGCCTTGCCAAGCGTTGATGTCAAGTCGATAGGCCACGGTGGCTTGCACCGGCAAGCTTTGGGTGCGGCCAAACCAGATCGCGTCTACCAGTTGACCGTGCAATTGCAGCTTCATCGACAAATGTTTTTCACCCACAATTTTTTGGCTCATCACATTCACGGTGTCTTGAAACACCGGTGCAGCAAAACCCTGTCCCCATACCTGCGCTTGCAAATGCTTGACCAGATCAGGTCGTACATACTGCTGGGGCAAACTGCCGTCGGTGGCCAAGGTTTGCGCCAAGGTGGCCGCGTCCAACCACTGGGTGGCAATGTCTTGCAAGGCCAATTCGAAGGTGGCCAAGTCGTCTTCCAACAAGGTACAGCCCGCGGCCATGGCGTGACCGCCAAAGCGTAAAAGCAAATCGGGGTGGCGTTTGGCAATGGCGTCTAAGGCGTCGCGCAAATGAAACCCTGGGATAGAGCGCCCCGAACCCTTGAGCACCGCTTGCCCCTGAGATTGGCTGGTCGCAAACACAAAGCAGGGCCGGTAGTGCAAGTCTTTTAAACGACCCGCAATGATGCCGACCACGCCTTCGTGAAAGTCTTCATCAAACACACACAGTGCAGCAGGTGCTGTTTCTTCGCTGTCCATCAAGGACTCGGCAATCATCAAGGCTTGTTCTCGCATATCGCCCTCCATGCTGCGGCGTTCGCGGTTGATGGTGTCGAGTTGTAGCGCCAGTCGCCACGCCAACTCGGTATCGTCGGTGCGTAAGCACTCAATGCCCAAGGTCATGTCCGACAAGCGACCGGCGGCATTGATGCGTGGCCCAATCGCAAAACCCATGTCTTGACTGCTGGCTTGCTTGGCATCGCGTGCAGCCACTTTGAACAAGGCCGCCATGCCTGCGGGCAGATGGCCTTTGCGTATGCGCTGCAAGCCTTGCGCCACCAAGCGGCGGTTGTTGGCGTCTAAAGCCACCACATCGGCCACCGTGCCCAAGGCCACCAAGGGCAGCAAGCCGTCCAGCTTAGGTTCGGTGTCTTTGCTGAAGACGCCGCGTTGACGCATCTCAGCGCGCAAAGCCAAGAGCACGTAAAACATCACACCCACACCGGCCATGTTTTTGCTCTCAAAGTTGCAGCCAGGTTGGTTGGGGTTGACCAAGGCGTCAGGCGTGGGTAACTCGGGGCCGGGCAAGTGGTGGTCGGTGATCAGCACTTGCAACCCCAAGCGCTTGGCTTCTTCCACGCCTGTGACGCTGGCGATGCCGTTGTCCACGGTGATCAACACTTTGGCGCCGCTGGCGTGAACGCGTTGGGCGATGTCTGCTGTCAAGCCATAGCCATCGACCATCCGGTCAGGCACAAGAAAGCTGACCTGCTGAGCGCCCAACTGGGTTAATCCACGCAAGGCAAGCGCACAGGCGGTGGCGCCGTCGCAGTCGTAGTCGGCCACGATGCACATAGGCAATTGCTTGGCAATGGCGTCAGCCAACAACTGGGCGGCAGCATCTATGCCTTTCAGTCCAGCCGGTGGCAGCAAAAGCGCTAATTCGGTTTTGAGTTGTTGCGCATCGTGTACGCCTCTTGCGGCATAAAGGCGAGCCAGCAAAGGGTGCACACCGCTTTGTTCTAAGGCCCAGACGCTGCGGGGGGGGATATCGCGGACTTGAAGTTTCATTCCAATAAATCACATAGTTGGATGGGGTGAAGCCAATGCTGAAGCCGACGAATCCAGCTTGGCGTTTGTGTTTGTAGCCACACACCGCGCACGGGGTTGCACAACAATACCTGTTCATGCCGTGTGAGCGCTGGGATGATGGTGTTTTCCAGTACCGTCGAGAAAGCAGGCACAAACACCTCGGGATTTTGGCTGAGCCAGGCTTCACGCAGGCTTTGGTCAAGCTGCACCGCCGCAGGGGCGTTGGGCGAGCCCATGGTCGTCGGCAATTCGCCTGTGCCACTAAACCAAATGGAGTTCAAAGCCACAGCTCGGTGGTCGTTGATGGGATGGGTGTAGAGCAGCATTTGCATTTCATTTTGCAACCGCCGCAGCAGGCGTTCATCATGGGTTTGCGCTGCGATGCCATGGGGTTGTAACCAATGGTCAATGCGTTGACCGTTGACACAGTCCAAGGACACGCTGGGTAAGTGTTTGAATACCGTGGCGTGCGCCAACCAACGCCCAGGCTGATGGGCATGCAAATGGATGCCGTCTTGTTCCAAATACGGTCGCATCGCGTCACCCAATGCAGCGGTTTCGTCGGCGGTGATAGGCGTGGGTACGCTCAAATTCACTTGCCCCTGGCTGATGTGCCAATGCACGGCGTCGATGAACGCCCAGCCATGGTCTGAAGGGCCATGCAAACCTTGCGCTTGCGCGGCCACAGCAGCCAGCGGCACCTGACCATTTTTGACATCCCAACCCATCGCTTGTGCCCATGCCATTTCATGGCAGGCGCTCATGGCCGTGTCTGGCATTTGGGTGGTTGGGGTGGATTGCACTTGTCGCCACAGTGGTTGGTGTGTCGGCGCCAGTGCCGTGTTCAAAGCTGGTTGCCAATGGCCTCGGTCGGGGTGGTCTGCGGACAAGCCTGCAGGCAAGGCAAAAGCCACAATGGTCAAAGGAGAAGTGGGCTGCATAAGAGGATTGTGCAAGATGCCACAATCGGCCTGCATGAATCTTTCAAGTCTCCCTTTTGAATTGCGTCTGGGCTGGCGTTACACCCGCGCAGGGCGTGCAGCCCGTCGTAACCGCTTTATCTCTTTTATTTCTTCCGTGTCGATGTTGGGCATTGCGCTAGGGGTGGCTGCACTCATCATCGTCTTGAGTGTCATGAACGGCTTTCAAAAAGAGGTGCGTGACCGCATGTTGGGCGTGCTGTCGCACATCGAGGTCTTGGCCTACACCAGCGCCGCCTTGGACAACCCCGCTGGCTTGCAAAACAAAATCGGCTTGAACCCCCAGGTGATCGCCAGCGCCCCCTTTGTGATGTCGCAGGTGTTGTTGGCACAGGGCGAGGACATGCGCGGTGCCCTGGTGCGTGGCATCGACCCCATGCAAGAAGGCTTGGTCACGGATGCGGTGGCTGTGATGGCCCCCGAGGTCTTGGCGAAGTTGCAGCCAGGCAGCTTTGGCGTGATTTTGGGTGGCGAGTTGGCCAGAGCCTTGGGCGTGAAGGTGGGCGAGCACATCACCTTGGTGGCGCCCAGTGGGCAGGTGACACCTGCCGGTGTGGTGCCGCGCTTGAAGCAACTCACCGTGGTCGGTTTGTTGGACTCGGGTCACTATGAATACGACGCTTCCTTGGCTTTGCTGAACATCGTGGATGCGCAAAAGATTTTTCGTTTAGAAGGCCCCAATGGCCTGCGGGTAAAACTGAAAGACGCGCAACTGGCGCGGCAGGTGGCGGCCGAACTCTCACCCCTGTTGGGTGACGATGTGATGGTGCGTGACTGGACCCGCGCCAACCGCAGTTGGTTCGCGGCGGTGCAAATTGAGAAACGCATGATGTTCATCATCTTGACCCTCATCGTGGCGGTGGCAGCGTTCAATTTGGTCAGCACCTTGGTGATGACGGTCACCGACAAACGGGCCGACATCGCCATTTTGCGTACCTTGGGGGCCAGTCCAGCGAGCATCATGGGCATCTTCGTGGTGCAAGGGGCCTTGGTGGGTGTGATCGGCACCTTGTCGGGTTTGGCGCTGGGGTTGTTGGTGGCGTTCAATATTGGCAGCATCGTGCCGGCCATCGAAAAAGCCTTGGGGGCAAGTTTTTTGCCCAAAGACATTTACCTGATCAGCCGCATGCCCAGCGACCCGCAGTGGGCCGATATTGGGCCGGTGGTCATCATTGCTTTGGTGTTGGCTTTGGTGGCGACGCTCTACCCGAGTTGGCGAGCCAGTCGCATCGATCCGGCGGAGGCTTTGCGCCATGAATAAGCCGGTCTTGCAAGCCCAAAGTTTGGGCCGCCGTTTCCACGAAGGTGTGATTGATGTGACCGTGTTGCAGGGCATCGATTTGCAAGTGCAAAGCGGTGAAACCTTGGCGGTGGTGGGTACCTCGGGCTCGGGCAAAAGCACCTTGTTGCATTTGCTGGGTGGTCTGGACACCCCCACTACCGGTCATGTGACCCTGCTGGGTCAGGCCTTGGCTGGCTTAGACGCCACTGCCTTGGGGCGTTTGCGCAACCAGCATTTGGGTTTCATCTACCAGTTTCACCATTTGCTGCCCGAGTTCAGCGCCTTGGACAACGTGGCCATGCCTTTGTGGATACGCCGCATGCCCCGTGAACAAGCCGCTGTGCAAGCGAAAGCCATGTTGACCGCGGTGGGTTTGGCCGAGCGACTGCACCACACGCCCAGCGAGTTGTCGGGGGGTGAGCGCCAACGTGTGGCGATTGCCCGCGCTTTGGTGACCCATCCGGCGTGTGTGTTGGCCGATGAACCCACCGGCAACCTCGACCGTTCCACGGCTGACAGTGTGTTTGCGCTGATGTTGCAACTGGCCAAACAGCAAGGCACCGCGTTTGTGGTGGTGACACATGACGAGCGCCTTGCTGCGCAGTGTGACCGGCAACTGCGCTTGGTCTCGGGGCGCTTGGTTTAGCCTGCGGTACGCACCTGCACAAGGATTGCTTCGGCGGTTTGCTTCGTCGCTGCGCTCCTCGCAATGACAGCAAGTCGCCATGCCCGCGACAATCTCCCCATGACCTGGATAGACAGCCACTGCCACCTCGACGCCGCTGAATTCGCAAACGACCGCGACGCCGTGCGCCAAGTCGCCCGCGCAGCTGGTGTTCACACCTGTGTCATTCCCGCGGTGAAGGCAGCCAACTTTGACGCGGTGCGCTTGCTCGCCCACCAGCATGGCGATGTCTACGCCTTGGGCATACACCCGCTTTACACGCCGCAGGCCCAGGAGGCCGACTTGCAAATCCTGAGCAACGCCTTGCAACAGCACCAAGCCGACCCGCGCTTGGTGGCGGTGGGTGAGATCGGCCTCGATGGTTTTGTGCCGGGCTTGGACATGGCGCGGCAACAACTCTTTTACAAAGCGCAGCTGAAGCTCGCGCAACAACTCGACTTGCCGGTCATCTTGCATGTGCGGCGCAGCGCCGATTTGCTGCTCAAGGGCTTGCGTCAAACACCTGTGAAGGGCGGCATTGCCCACGCGTTCAACGGCAGTGTTCAGCAGGCCCAGCAGTTCATCGCCATGGGGTTCAAATTGGGCTTTGGTGGTGCGTTGACCTTTGAACGTGCCAACCAGTTGCGCTTGCTCGCCACCCAGTTGCCCATGGACGCCTTGGTACTGGAAACCGATGCGCCCGATATACCGCCGCATTGGCATTACGTCACCGCCGAGAACCGTGCCAAAGGTGTGCCACAAGGGCGCAACACGCCAACCGAAATTCCACGCATTGCGCAGGTGCTGGCGGACTTGCGTGGTATCTGTTTGGATGAAGTGCAGCAAGCTACGACCAGCAATGTGAAGGCGGCGTTGGGACTGCATTAACAACCGCGCACCTCAGGTGTTTGTCTCAGGTCGGCTGCCCCTCGCTTCGCTCGCAATGACGACGAGCGGCGACAATCTACCCCATGGCAACCCCCTCCCTACCGCAAGTCAACATCTCCGAGCATGGCAAGGTGCGCTATTTGCATTTGGGCTCAGAGTGGGTGCAAGGCTCTATGGACACCGGCAAGCCCAACGCCATTCATCTGGACTATGTGCAGCGCATGCAAGCGTGGTTGTTGTTTGTCGAGCCTGACGCGGTCAGCCAATTGCACGCCATGCAGCTGGGGCTGGGCGCGGGGGCGCTCACCAAAAACTGCCACAAGGTGCTGGGCATGCAGACCACCGCCATCGAACTCAACCCGCAAGTGATTGGTGCATGCCGCAGTTGGTTTGCCTTGGCCGCTGATGACGATAAGTTGTCGGTGGTGTTGGGTGATGCCGCCGAGGTGGTGGCGCACACCTATTGGCGCGGTCAAATCGATGTCTTGCATGTGGACTTGTACGACCACGAAGCGGCAGCGCCCGTGTTAGACGATACGGATTTTTATGCCCAATGCCGCCAACTGTTGACCGCCCAAGGTTGCATGGTGGTTAACCTGTTTGGCCGCTCTTCACGTTATGACACCAGCCTCGCCCACATCACCCAAGCTTTTGGGGAGCAAGCGGTGTGGGCTTTCAAGCCCACCAAAGAGGGCAATACCGTGGTTCTGGCGCAGGCGCAAGTGCAACGTCCTGCGCGAGAGGTCTTGCAAACCCGCGCCGATGCGATTCAAGCGCGGTTTTCGTTGCCTGCACCGCTTTGGCTCAAGGTTCTCAAGCCGGTGGCGGTTTAGAGGACAATGCCCGTCTTACTGTTGCTGGGGATCGTGTTGTGTCGATCAAAAGTGAAAAAGATTTTGCTTCAGGTTTGATGTTCATCACCATCGGCGGTGGCTTTGCATGGGCCAGCGCGTCTTCCTACACCATTGGTTCGGCCAGTCAAATGGGGCCGGGCTACTTTCCTTTGGTGTTGGGCTTGGTTTTGCTGATGCTGGGCGGCCTGATTTTGTTTTTTTCCTTGGTGGTGGAAACCCCTGACGGTGGAAAAATAGGCAGCATTGCTTGGCGGCCGCTGCTTTGTATTTTGGGCGCCAATTTGGCGTTTGGCGCATTGCTCGGTGGCGTTGAGGGCATTGGCCTGCCTTCCATGGGCTTGGTGGTGGCGATTGTGGCGCTGACGGTTATTTCAGCCATGGCGGACGAAACCGCGTTTCATCTGCGCCGAGTGTTGGTGCTCTCCACCATTTTGGCCGCCGGCAGTTACGGCATCTTCATCGCTTTGCTGGGCTTGCAAATGCCCGTGTGGCCTGCGTTCTTAGCTGTGTAGACAGGACACTTATGGACTTACTTGCCAATTTAGCTACAGGCTTTGGGGTTGCCGCCACGCCTATCAATTTGTTGTATGCCTTGGTGGGTTGCTTGCTGGGCACCTTGATTGGTGTGTTGCCTGGTATTGGTCCAGTGGCCACCATCGCCATGTTGTTACCCGCGACCTATGCCTTGCCTCCTGTATCGGCCTTGATCATGTTGGCCGGCATTTACTATGGCGCGCAATACGGTGGCTCGACCACCGCAATTTTGGTCAACCTGCCGGGTGAATCGTCTTCGGTGGTAACCACCATCGATGGCTACCAAATGGCCAGGCAAGGGCGTGCTGGCCCTGCCTTGGCCGCAGCTGGTTTGGGGTCGTTTTTCGCAGGCTGTGTGGGGACTTTGTTGCTGGCGGCATTTGCCGGTCCCTTGACCGAGATGGCTTTTGCCTTTGGTCCTGCGGAATACTGTGCTTTGATGGTCTTGGGCTTGGTGGGTGCGGTGGTGCTGGCCTCGGGTTCATTGCTCAAAGCCATTGCCATGATTGTGTTGGGCTTGTTGCTGGGCTTGGTGGGTACTGATGTCAACTCGGGGATTGCACGCTTTAGCATGGACATTCCTGAATTGGCTGATGGCATAGGTTTTGTGGCGGTGGCCATGGGCGTGTTTGGTTATGGTGAAATCATCACCAACTTGGCCAAGTCAGGCGAAGACCGCGAAGTTTTTACTGCCAAGGTGCAAGGCCTCATGCCTACCCGCGAAGACTTTCGCCAAATGATGCCGGCTGTTTTGCGTGGCACGGCCTTGGGCTCGGTGCTGGGCGTGTTGCCCGGTGGCGGCGCGGTCTTGGCTTCTTTTGCGGCCTATACCTTAGAGAAAAAAATCAAACTCAAAGCCAGCGAAGTACCACTGGGCCAAGGCAATATCCGGGGCGTGGCTTCACCCGAATCGGCTAACAACGCTGGGGCACAAACCTCGTTCATCCCATTGCTTACTTTGGGCATTCCACCCAACGCGGTGATGGCGTTGATGGTGGGTGCCATGACCATCCACAACATTCAGCCCGGCCCCCAAGTGATGACGGTCAACCCCGAGTTGTTTTGGGGTTTGATTGCGTCGATGTGGATTGGCAATCTCATGCTGATTGTGTTGAACCTGCCCATGATTGGTATTTGGATCAAACTCTTAACTGTTCCCTACCATTACCTGTTTCCGGCCATCGTGTTGTTTTGTGCGATTGGCGTCTACACCACTAACAACGCCACGTTTGACATTGCGCTGGTGGCGGCATTTGGTTTAGCGGGTTATGTTTTTCACAAACTGGGTTGTGAGCCTGCACCGCTGCTGCTGGGCTTTGTGCTGGGGCCCATGATGGAAGAATATTTGAAACGTGCTTTGAAATTGGCGCGTGGCGACTGGTCGGTGTTCGTCACACGCCCTTTGTCAGCGGCTTTGTTGGCGGTGGCCTTGGTCCTGATGGTCATGGTCTTGTTGCCCGCTGTGAAGTCCAAACGTGAAGAAGCGTTTGTGGAGGACTGACACGCATGTTGGTGAATGAACATCCGCTGCGCCGTGCTTTGCACAACGAGGTGCATGCACGCCCCCCCGAACCCATGACGGCTCCTTTGGCCATCAGCCATGTGGTGATGTTGGCTGATGCCCAAGCTCGACAAGCCAGCCGAGCACATTTGGCAGATTTGCTGCGTGACCACCACTTGCCAGTCCCCGACGAACAAGCCAACCATTTGCGGGTGGACATGGGGTCGTGGCGCTTGCGCTGGGAATTGCACACCGAGTTTGTTACTTGGACTTTCATGGCCGATGCGCCCATGGGCTTGCCCAAAGGCGAGGACTACGACTTGGCCATGCGCCGTTTACCCCAAGCGTGGCTCAAAGCTTTGCCTGGTGAATGTTTGGCGCATATCCAACTGTGGGCCAAGCTCACCCAAGATTTGTCCGACAGGGACGAGCTTCACCAACAGTTTCGCGAGGACAGTTTGGTGGTTTGCCAACTCGCTGAAGGCTCGGCCACTTTGCACACCGATTTTCAAATCGACCCCAACGGCTGCTCACGCCTTTTGTTGCGCGTAGGGCAGTTGACGCAGCGACGCTTGGGGCGTTTGGTACAGCGTTTATTGGAAATAGAAACCTACCGCATGATGGGTTTGCTGGGCCTGCCACTGGCCCGCAGCGCGGTGCCTGCGTTGGCGGTGGCCGAACAAGAGTTGGCCGATTTGGCACAAGCCATACGCAGTGCCAGCCACGACCAAGAGGCCGAGCTCTTAGACCGCTTGACACGTTTGGCAGGTCAGGTGGAAGGTTTGTATGCCTCACAGCATTCGCGCTTCTCCGCCACCAAAGCGTATTTCGAATTGGTGGACAGGCGCATCAAAGACATACGCGAAACCCGCTTGCCGGGCTTTCAGTCGATGGGTGAATTCATGGACAGGCGCTTAAGCCCTGCTCGCAGCACCTGTGATTGGGTAGCCAAGCGCCAAACCGCTTTGTCTGAGCGTGTGTCACGCATGAGCAATTTGCTGCGTACCCGAGTGGACTTTCAGCAAGAGCAAAGCAGCCAAGCTTTGCTCGCCGCCATGAACAAACGCCAAGGCATGCAGCTCAAATTGCAAACCACGGTGGAAGGTTTGTCGGTAGCGGCCATCACTTATTACATCGCTGGTTTGGTGCGTTACATGGCCGAAGGCTTGCAAGCCAAAGGGTGGATACCCGACCCCTCTGTCGCGACGGGGGTGGCGGTGCCTTTCATTGCTTTGGTGATCTGGTGGATCACGCGGCGATTGCATTACAAAGTACTTAAAACAGAGAAACCATGACTTTTCACTTTTCAAATCCCTACACCAGCACACGTTTACCCGTTTTTGCCCGCAATATTGTTTCCACCTCTCATCCCTTGGCTGCACAAGCGGGCTTGCGCATCTTGTGGCAAGGCGGCAATGCGGTGGACGCTGCCATTTCCGCAGCGGCGGTTCTGACCATCGTTGAGCCTGTCAGTTGCGGTTTGGGTTCAGATGCGTTTTGTATTTTGTGGGATGGCAAAGCGCTGCATGGTTTGAACGCTTCTGGTCGTGCGCCCCAAGCATGGACGCCTGATTACTTTCAAAAGAAATACGGCCCTGACGCCATGCAACCGCCCAAGCGCGGTATCGATTCCGTCACCGTACCGGGTGCGGTGGCGAGTTGGGTAGCCCTGAGCGAGCGCTTCGGCAAGCTGCCTTTTGCCGACTTGATGCAATCAGCCATCGAGATTGCCGAGCGTGGTTATTTGCTGAGCGTGGTGGTGCAAGAAAAATGGGCCGCGCCGGTGGACGAGTTGCGCAGCCAACCCGGATTTTCCGAGCATTTTTTGCCCAGAGGCCGTGCGCCGCAGGTCGGTGAGTTGTTTCAGTTTCCTGCGGCTGCACGTGGCTTGCGTGCCATTGCCAACAGCAAAGGACAAGCGTTTTACGGTGGTGAAATTGCCCAGGCCTTGGAGACATTTTCCAACGCCCACGGTGGCAGTTTGAAGGCCAGCGACTTCGCGGCTTACCAAGCCGATTGGGTCACGCCTATTTCGCAAAATTACCGTGGCCATACCTTGCATGAAATCCCACCGAATGGCCAAGGCATTGCGGCGTTGATTGCTTTGGGCATTTTGGGTAACTTCGATTTGGCTGCGTTGGCCCTGGACGGTGTGGACTCACAGCATTTGCAAATCGAAGCAATGAAGTTGGCGTTTGCAGATGTCTACCGTTATGTGGCCAACGAGGCCAGCATGGAAGTCACCGCACAGCAGATGTTGGACCCTTCTTATTTGAAGCAACGCGCTGCGCTGATAGACATGAAAAAGGCGCAAGACTTCAAAGCCGGCAACCCTGCCAAGGGCGGCACGATTTACCTCACCGCTGCCGATGAAAACGGGATGATGGTGAGCTTTATCCAAAGCAATTACATGGGCTTTGGCTCGGGCTGTGTCGAGCCTCAGTTTGGTATCAGTTTGCAAAATCGAGGACACGCTTTCGCGGTTCGCGCAGGTGGTTTGAACCCTGCCAATCTGGTCGCGCCTGGCAAGCGACCCTTCCACACCATCATTCCGGCTTTCCTCACCAAAGACGGTCAACCGGTGATGAGTTATGGCGTGATGGGTGCCAATATGCAACCCCAAGGCCATGTGCAAACCTTGGTGCGCATGCTGGACTACCAACAAAACCCGCAAACCGCATGTGACGCGCCGCGTTGGCGCTACAACGAGGGCTTGGTCATCAACGTCGAGTCGGCCATGGACCCGCACACCGTCAAAGGTTTGCAGGCTTTGGGCCACCAAATGGAAGTCATCAATGACAGCTACCAAGACTTTGGCTCAGGCCAATTCATTTGGCGCATGGGCGACCCCAAGGTGCAGGGCTATGTGGCGGCCAGCGATTCGCGCCGCGATGGGTTGGTGGCGGGTTTTTAAACCGTGGGTACCTTTACGCAGGTGGCTGCACCCCGCCTGTCGCCACATGCCACAGGCATTTTGTTGGCGCTGGCAGGCGCCATCACGTTCAGTGGAAAGGCCATCATTGTGAAGTTGTCCTACCGCTATGGCGTGGACGCGGTCGCTGTCATCATGGTGCGTATGCTGTGGTCGCTGCCCATGTTCATGGCGCTGGCCTGGTGGTCTTCACGCACTGCTTTTGCCCAGCAAAACCCTTTGCAGTGGCGCGATGCGCCCATCATCATCGCCTTGGGTGTGCTGGGTTATTACTTGGCCAGCTTTTTGGATTTTTTAGGATTGCAAACCATCACGGCCAGCTTGGAGCGGTTGATTTTGTATTTAAACCCTACCTTGGTGTTGTTGCTCAGCGCCTTGATTTACAAACACCGAATCCGTCCTATGCGCGCCTTGGCCATGGCCATCAGCTACGCGGGTGTGTTGGTGGTGTTTGGCCATGAGGTGAGCTTGGCCGGTCCCAATGTGGTGACGGGTGCCTTGTTTGTTTTGGCCAGCGCTTTGAGTTATGCCTTGTATTTGATGTTCAGCGGCGAAGTGGTTCAACGCATAGGCTCTATGCGTTTGGTGGGCTGGGCGTCGTCGGTGGCCTGTGTGTGTTGTTTGGCACAATTTGCTTTGCTGCGGCCTTTGGAGACTGTCATTCCTTCAGAGGTATGGTGGCTGGGTTTGCTCAATGCCACGGCTTGCACCGTGGCACCTGTGTGGATGGTGATGTTGGCGATCGAGCGCATAGGCGCGGCGCTGACCTCGCAAACCGGCATGGTGGGTCCGCTGTCGACACTGACTTTGGGTGTATGGGTCTTGGGTGAACCCCTGAATGCATGGATTGGTCTGGGTACCGTGTTGGTGCTCGGTGGTGTGTATCTGGCTTCTCGTTATGGAGATCAATAATGGACTTAGGAATCAAAGGTAAATGGGCTTTGGTGGGTGGTGCCAGCAAAGGTTTGGGCTTGGGTTGCGCCACCGCCTTGGCGCAAGCTGGTGTGAATGTGGTGATGGTGTCAAGAGGTGCTGAAGCCCTAGAGGCCTCTGCCACCCAACTGCGTGCGCTGGGTGTGACAGTCCTCACGGTCGCGCAAGACATCACCACCGAAGCCGGTCGCTCAGCCATTTGGGCTGTGGCCGGTGGCCCAGGTAAAAACTACGACATCGTGGTGACCAATGCAGGCGGGCCGCCCGTGGGTGATTTTCGTGAATGGGACCGCGATGCATGGATACAAGCAGTGGACGCCAATATGCTGACCCCCATTGAGTTGATCAAAGCCACGGTAGATGGCATGGCCTCAAGGGGTTTTGGGCGTATCGTCAACATCACTTCAAGTGCTGTTAAGGCGCCTATCGATATTTTGGGTTTGTCTAACGGCGCTCGCAGCGGCTTGACGGGTTTTGTGGCCGGTCTTTCTCGCACCACCGCTTTGGCGGGCAACAATGTCACCATCAACAACCTCTTGCCCGGTGCGTTTGACACCGACCGTTTGAAAAACACGCTGGTAGGCGCAGCCGCCAAAACCGGTCAAAGCATCGAAGCCTTGGCCGAAGCCCGCAAAAAACTGGCGCCTGCCCAACGCTTTGGCCACCCCGATGAGTTTGGCCAAACCTGTGCGTTTTTGTGCAGCCAGCATGCGGGTTTCATCACCGGTCAAAACATCTTGATCGACGGTGGTGCATACCCTGGCTCTCATTAACTGGTTTGTCATTGCGTCATTGCGAGCATAGCGAAGCTATCTAAACCATGAACACGATCAAATGGCCCACCCACCACCCAGTGGCTCATTTGCCAGGGTCTTTGCCCATGGGTGGGGTGGTGCCCATGACGCCTGTTTATGCCTTCACTGAATCGCCCGCTGCACTGGCCCTGCCTGCCCGATTGGCCACATCTGCCCAACGACAAGACATTGACTTAGGTGGTTTGTTGGCCTTTGTGATTGACCCTGTGGTGTCAGCCTCTGAGGCTGACGCCATCGTCGAAGCCAGCGAACGCATGGGTTACCGCGAAGAAGCCCCTGGGATTGCCACACCACCGGGTATGCGCATGAACAAATCGGTGCATTGGGTGGCTGACGAAGCATTGCTTGGCACCATGTTCGAACGCATTGGCCATTTGCTACCTGCCCATTTACAAGGCGAACGCTTGGTGCCTGCTTTCAGTCGACGCATCAATATGTACCGCTACGATGACCAAGATGTGTTCAATTTGCACACCGATGGCGCGTGGCCAGGCTATAGCCTCAGCGAAGACCGCCAGCACATGCTGCAATGGGACGACAGCATTCGCTCGGGCCTGACCATGTTGCTCTACCTCAATGGCCCTGCCGATGGCGTGCAAGGCGGTAACACCCGTTTGTTCAAACCCGATGGCACATGGGTCGATGTGTCTCCGCGTAAAGGGTCGGCTTTGTTTTTCCGCCATGGGTTCGGCATGGACTCGGTACGCCATATCGGTTGCCAAGTAACTGGCTCCGTTTCTAAATATGTGGCACGCATCAATGTGATGTTCACAAGCTAGGGCTTAAAGCCACCGCTTGTTTGGACAGCACGTGCAACTGCAAATGGGTTTGCAGTTCTTGAGGCTGCACGGGTTTGGGAATAAAGGCATCAACACCCACAATGGCTGCGTTGTCCCGTGCTTCTTTGTACACGTCTGCACTCAGCACAATCACTGGTATTTTGGATTTTTCATTCGGCAGCGCGCGTATATGGCGTGTGGCTGTTAATCCGTCCATCACCGGCATGTGTATGTCCATGAGCACCACATCAAAGTCTTGTTCTTGCAAGGCTTGCAAGGCCAATTCGCCGTTTTCACAAAACGTGGCTACATGGCCCATGCGTTGCAATAAAAAAGCCAGAAATTTTTGATTCACAGGATGGTCTTCGGCCACCAGAACCCGTAGACTGATATTTTGGCGATGGGTGATGTGCTCGGTTGGCGTGATGTCTGCGGCGGCAACAGGCGTGTAAGCCACCAAAGGCAGCTTGACCAAAAACCTCGAACCTTGACCCACTTGGCTTTGCACCTGTATTTCTCCCTCCAGTAGGCGTGCCAAACCCATGGAAATTTCCAACCCCAAACCCACACCCGAGAATTGGCGTGACAAACCCGAGTCCACTTGGTAAAAGCGCTGAAACAATTTGCCCAGAGAGTCTTCATGCAGGCCTATGCCAGTGTCCGCGACTTCAAATGCAAAAAAAGACTGACCCGAAGCGTCGGAGATGGTTTGAAATTGCAGACGAACATGGCCTTTCTCTGTGAACTTGATGGCGTTGTTCAAAAGGTTGAGCAAGATCTGGCGCAGCCGAGTGCCATCGGATTTCACCCAAAAAGACTGTGCAGGTATGTCCATCAGCAGAAAGTCCAGTTGTTTTTGGACCGCCAACGGCAGCATGATGGCGTGAACGTCCATCATGACAGCGCGTAAATCCACTTCTTCTGCTTGTATGCGCATCTTGCCGGACTCCAGCGCAGATGCGTCCAAAATATCGTTAAGCAACTTTAAGAAATGCCCTGCTGAATTGTTCACGGTCTGGATGAGATCGGCTTGTTGGGGACTGAGTGGCGTGGTAGCCAGCACACTCAAAATACCCATGATGCCGTTAAAAGGTGTGCGTAATTCATGGCTCATATTGGCCAAGAACAGGCTTTTGCCACGGCTGGCCGCTTCGGCTTCTTGCTGCGCCAAACGCAGTTGGTCGTTGAGCGCGGTGAGCGCGGCCTTTTCTGCTTGTTGCAAACGGTGACGCCGCAACAAACCGAAGGCCGTGGCCATCAGAAAAACCAGCTGCCCCAAAGTAAGCAAGGTGATTTGCTGGTTTTGTGCCAACAAATCCGCATTTTGTTGTTCCATCAAGATGGAAGCCATCAAGTCTGCGGATGTTCCTATCGAATGGCTCTCCGCTTCAAAGTCGGCCATGTCTTGGCGCAGTTCGCGCAATGGGGTATCACGGTTGTCTGATGGGTTGAGTTCTTTTTGGGCTCTTAAAACAAATTCGTGGATTTTTTCAACATAGGCTATGTTGTCCGGGTTCTTGAACATAAAGGCAGAGCCGGGCGAATCGCGAACAATGTCCACTTTGCTTGACAACAAATCCAAATGCATTTGCAAAACGTCCTTGGGTAAAGGTTGTTTTCCATCCAGATGCAGTGCCAAGGATTGCTGAAAGCGCAAAAATTCTCGGTCAAGTAAAAAAGCAGGTGCGGTCAGCGAGTCCACGCGTAAATTGCTGATTTCCATTAGGGCTTGGCGCTGAAAAAACTCGAATGTCAACAGCACCACCATGGCCAAACCCACCACGGCAGTGACTCCAAACAACCGGATGCTGTAAGGCCAAGCGTTTAAACGCTTCCACATGGCACTGCGCTTATTCAACAATCAGTGCTTTGAGTTGCCATACGGATCGCTGGTAATACAAAACAGTCTGTAACTCTTTTTTGCTGTCGTAGGGGTAGACGATGAAGAGCGGCCCTTTGTTTTTAGCGTCCATTTGCTTACCGTTGATCGAATGCGCCAAGATGACATCAAAGTTGGTTGCATCGCTGGCAGGTATTTTGGCTTTGTAATCATCCAAGGCCACGGCGACGATTTGTTGGCCTTTGCCTTTCAGTTGGGCGGTGGCCAGCACATCACGGACCAAGGGGCCGGTGAAGGTCACAGGTTCTTTAAACCAAGGGGTGTGTGTGGTGAAAGTCTGTTGCGGGAGTTGTTTCAAACTGGCCAAATCCAGTTCTGCTACCAAGCGTTGGGGGCTGGTTTTATCGGCTGTTTTTTCAAACAACTTCAGGACTTTGTCTTGTGGCAGTGGCGGTTTGGACTGTGCTTGCAGCCCCAGCGACAGCAACGACAGTGCGATGGCGAAAACAAACTTTAAATGCATGCTTTTGACCTCCATAAACAGGTTTGATTAATTAAAAAAGCAATGAAATTCACTTTTTAAAGAATGCTATATCAATAAATATGCTTATAACCGATTCAAAAGTATTAAATTTTGACATTCAGTCAAATTGAAACTTTAAATGGTAATTAATTTAAATGAATGAATACTTAAATATATATCTAATTACCAACACTTAAGCGCTTTTTTTCGACGACACCACGATACCGCCGGCAATCAATACAAACGCAGCACCGTGGTACAGGTGGGGCGCGTCTCCCAACAGCACAGTAGACATGACTGCTGCAAACAAGGGCGTTAGGTTGGCAAAAAACCCTGCGATATTGGGACCCACGCGCTGAATACCCAAACCCCAGCTGCGGTAGGCCAGCAGGGCAGGCCCCAGGGCTACGTAAAGAAGTGCAGCGTAAAGCGGCCAGCCCCACTCTATGTGCGGGTTGCTGCTGTAGTGCCATTCCAAGGCGGTTGACAGGCCACACCAAAGCAAACCAAACACCATTTGCGCCATTAAAAAGTTGACCCAATTGCTGCGAATCTCAGGTGGATCTTGGGGTTGCGACAGCAGCCAGCTGTACAGCGCCCAACACAGTACCGCAATCAGCACATACACATCGCCAATCACCAGTTCCACGCGCAGCAAGGTTTGCCAGTCGCCCCGCCCGAGCACACTCAGAACACCGGCAATGGACATGGCAGCCCCCAGCAACTGGCGGCGGGTAATGGGCTGCTTAAACCATAACGCGCCCATGGCCAGCATGAACACCGGCACGCTGGACGCCACCAAGGTGACATTGATGGGCGTGGAGGTGTGCAGGGCTAAGTACTGAAAACTGTTGTAGCAACCCACCCCTAACAGGCTGAGCAGCGCATAGCGTCGCCAGTGCGGCCACAAAACACTGCTGGGCAGCAGCAGTCGCCAGCCCCAAGGTAAGAGGATGACAAAAGCCAGCAGCCAGCGAAAAAAATTCAAGGTGATGGGTGGCACCATGTCGGCCACCACCCGGCCCAAAATCGAGTTGCCCGCCCACACCAAAGGTGGTAACAGCAGTAAACCAATGGTGGCAGGCGTGAGCAGGGGCGAAGGGGTCGGGGTGTTGTCAGACATGCGGGTGACACTCTAACCCACGCTGCGCCAATTTCATGGCAGGATGTGGGTTTTCTTTTCGTATTGGCCCTACAGGAGAACCCCATGAGTAAAGCTATTCATTTCAACCAACCCGGCGGCCCCGAAGAGCTGCACCTGGTCGATGTCACCGTCGGTAATCCCGGTCCTGGTGAAATCCTCATCCGCCACCATGCCGTGGGTTTGAACTTTATTGATGTTTACCACCGCACCGGTTTGTACCCGCTGACATTGCCGCATGGTTTGGGCATGGAAGCCTCGGGCGTGGTGGAAGCGGTGGGTGAGGGCGTTACCCACCTCAAAGCAGGCGACCGTGCCGCTTATGCCAGCGCCCCTCCGGGCAGCTATTGCGAAGCGCGGGTCATGCCTGCCAAGAACGTCTGCAAACTGCCCGACAATATCGACTTCGACACCGGTGCCGCCATGATGCTCAAGGGCCTGACCGTGCAATATTTGCTCAAGCGCACCTTACCCCAAGCCGGTTTGCAAGCGGGTGACCCGATTTTGTTTCACGCTGCCGCTGGTGGTGTGGGCTTGATCGCTTGCCAATGGGCCAAAGCACTGGGTTTGCAGTTGATTGGTACCGCAGGCAGTGACGAGAAATGCGCATTGGCCAAAGCCAATGGTGCCGCCCACGTCATCAACTATGCCAAAGAAGACTTTGAAGCCCGTGTCAAAGACATCACCAATGGCAAAGGTGTGAAAGTGGTGTACGACTCGGTGGGCAAAGACACCTGGGAAAAGTCGCTCAATTGTTTGTCGCCGTTTGGTTTGATGGCAAGTTTTGGCAATGCGTCTGGACCTGTCGCGCCCTTTGCGCCAGGTGTGTTGGGCGCCAAAGGCTCTATTTATGTGACCCGCCAAACCCTGTTCACCCACATCGCCACCCGCGAAGTGAACCAGCAAATGGCCGACGATTTGTTCGAAGTGGTGGGCAGTGGCAAGGTGAAGATACACATCGACCAACGCTACCCCTTGGCCGATGCCGCTCAGGCCCACCGCGATTTGGAAGCCCGCAAAACCACGGGTTGCACCATCCTCACGGTCTAAGTTGCATGCCGCGGGGCTGTTTATGCCCCGCGTTTCACCCTGATCAATTCGTCCACCAGCAAGCAGACCGTGCCAACACTGATAGCGCTGTCAGCGATATTGAAGGCGGGGAAATGGCCTTCCAAAAACAAGGGGCTGAGCCAGTCCCAGTGGAAGTCCAAAAAGTCAATCACATGGCCGTACAGCAGTCGGTCTATCACATTGCCCACCGCACCGCCCAACACCAGTGCCAGCGCAAAGCAAAACAGTTTTTGCGTGGGATGGCTGCGTAGCATGTAAATGATGAAGCCGGTCGCTAGCACGCCAATCCCGGTGAATAACCAGCGCTGCCAACCCGAGGCCGACGACAAAAAAGAAAACGCCGCACCACTGTTATGCACCCGCACCAGGTTGAAAAACGAGGTGACGGTTTGGCTGTCGCCCAGCTCGAAACTGCCGACGATCAACACCTTGGTGAACTGATCGGCCAGCAGCACCACCAAGGCGATACCTAGCCACAAGAGCAATGAGGGCGAGGTGTTTTTGGCCATGGTTCAGGCGAAATGCCGCACTTCACCTGCGCCATGCAAATTGCTGATGCAGCGTCCACACAGGCTGGGGTGGTCGGCGTGTTGACCCACGTCATCGGTGTAGTGCCAGCACCTCTCGCACTTGGTGGCTGCACTGGCTTTCACATCCACTTGCAAGGGCCCTTTGGCGAGTACCACTTGCGAGGTGATGAACACGAACTTCAAGTCGTCGCCCAAAGAGGCCAGCACTTCATAAGCTACGCCCTCGCAATGAATAGTCAATTCGGCCTGCAAAGAAGCACCCAACTCACCGGCGCTGCGTTTGGTTTCTATTTCCTTGTTCGCCAGTTCACGCACCGTTTGAATATGTGCCCATTTCTCCAGCAAAACAGCGTCCACTGCACCCATGTCGGAGTAGGTTTCCAAGAAGATGGACTCGGAGTCGCCAAACACGCCCCAGGCCTCTTCCGCGGTGAAGCTGAGGAAGGGCGCCATCCAACGCAGCATGGCGTGGGTGATTTGGTGCAAGGCGGTTTGCGCACTGCGACGCGCCAAGGACTTGGGCGCAGTGGTGTAGAGGCGGTCTTTCAGCACATCCAAGTAAAACGCCCCCAAATCTTCCGAGCAATAGAGTTGCAATTTGGACACCACAGGGTGGAATTCGTACTGGCCGAAGTGGCCGCCTTCAAACACACCTTGGGCGTTGCGTGATCCCAATATCTCCGCTTGCACTTGCGCGGCGCGTGACAACGCGTATTTGTCTATGTCCAGCAAGTCCTTGAAAGGCACACTGTCTTTGGCAGGGTCGAAGTCGCTCACGTTCGCCAGCAAAAAGCGAAGCGTGTTGCGGATACGGCGGTAGGCATCCACCACCCGCGCCAAAATTTTGTCATCAATGTTGAGGTCACCCGAGTAATCGGTGGAGGCCACCCACAAGCGCACGATTTCCGCACCCAGTTTGTTGCTCACCTCTTGCGGCGCCACAGTGTTGCCCAAGCTTTTGCTCATCTTGCGGCCTTGGCCATCGGTGGCAAAGCCGTGGGTCAACAAGCCACGGTAAGGGGCGCGGTCGTACAAGGCGCAGCCCAGCAACAAGGAGCTGTGGAACCAACCACGGTGTTGGTCGTGGCCTTCCAAATACAGGTCGGCCTCGGGGCCGCTGTCATGGTGGGGTGCTCTGTCGTAGGCGTCTTTGTGGCTGCCGCGCAGCACGTGTTCAAAGGTGCTGCCAGAGTCGAACCACACCTCCAAAATATCGGTGCTCTTGGTGAACTGGTCGGGCTGGTCGCCCGCTTGGTTCAAGATGTCTTCCACCGTCACGCGGCTCCACGCCTCGATGCCGCCTTGTTCCACCATGTCGGCGGCTTGGTCCAAGATGGCCATGGTGCGGGGGTGCAGTTCGCCGCTGTCTTTGTGCAAGAAAAACGGCACCGGCACGCCCCAAGAACGTTGGCGCGAAATGCACCAGTCGGGGCGGTTGGCGATCATGTCGCGCAAACGGGTTTTGCCGTTCTCGGGGTAGAAGTGGGTGTGCGCTATCGCATCCAGCGCCAGTTGACGCAAGGTCTTGGGCGCTTTGTGGCTGGTGAACACGCCTTCGCCTTCGTCCATGCGGATGAACCATTGGGCCGCAGCGCGGTAAATGACCGGTGTTTTGTGCCGCCAGCAATGCGGGTAGCTGTGGGTGATGGGGTGGGTGGCCATCAAGCGGTCGGCATTTTTCAGCGCTTCCAAAATGAGCGGCACCGCTTTCCAAATGTGCTGGCCGCCAAAGAGCGGGAAGTCGGCGGCATACGCGCCATTGCCTTGCACCGGGTTCAAGATGTCGGTGTACTTCATGCCATGGGCCAGGCAACTGTTGTAGTCGTCCAAACCATAAGCGGGGGCGCTGTGCACGATACCCGTGCCGTCATCGGCGGTGGCGTAATCGGCCAGGTAGACCGGCGCATAGCGTTGGTAACCTGCGTCCACGTGGGAGAGCGGGTGGTGGAATTCAATCAGGTCCAGCTTGGCACCCAAGGTGGTGGCGACCACTTGGCCGCTGAGTTGCCAGCGCTCCAAGCACTTGTCCACCAAACTTTCGGCGCATATGTACAGGCCTTTGTCGGTGTCTACCAGCGCATAGCGCAACTCGGGGTTGAGGTTCAAAGCCTGGTTGGCGGGAATGGTCCACGCGGTGGTGGTCCAAATAACCGCGAAGGCTGGCTTTTCCAACTTGGACAGTCCGAAAGCCTTGGCCAGTTTCTTGGGTTGAGCGCACAAAAACGCCACGTCCAAGGTGTCGCTTTTCTTATCGGCGTATTCAATTTCAAACTCGGCCAAGGACGAGCCGCAATCGAAGCACCAATACACAGGCTTCAAACCACGATATACAAAACCGCGTTCAATGACGCGCTTGAAGGCGCGGATTTGTCCGGCTTCGTTGGCCGGGTCCATGGTGCGGTAAGGACGCTCCCAGTCACCCAAGACCCCTAGGCGTTTGAAGTCTTCGCGTTGCTGTGCAATTTGCTCGGTGGCAAAGGCGCGGCTTTTGGCCTGCATATCGTCGCGGCTGAGTTTGCGACCATGCAGTTTTTCGATGGCGTTTTCAATCGGCAAACCATGGCAGTCCCA
>DAIQOH010000018.1:0-10405 GCA_036787995.1 Limnohabitans sp.
TTTGCGGGTCGAAAAAGATTTCTGCATGCACCACGTTGTCCGCCTTGGCCCGCTGAAAGTAGGCCCATGCCATGTCGTAAAAATCTTGCGGCTGCTGCAACACGCTGGCACCGGCGTAGTAGATGTCCAAAAAGCTTTGCAAGTCGGTAAACGCATAAGCAGCCCGCAGTGCTTCCACACTGGCGTAACGTAACCGCACATCGTTACGTTTGGCCAAAGCAAAAATCAGCTCGGGCTCCAAAGAACCTTCGATGTGCATGTGTAACTCGGTTTTGGGCATGGCGCGTAACAAGTCTGGCAAGCGCTCAGGGGGAATAGCTGCGAAATTCATTCAACACACTCCAAAAGTAATGCCTTGCTTTTGCAAGAAGCGTCTGTAGACGACAGAGCCTTTGTCCACTGCCACGTGGGATTCTGCCCCAGCCTTCAATGGCAACAAGCAAGGACGCTGCGATTCCAGCACTGGTTTGTCTTGCAAAAAAATCGTGTCTTGAAACGCCAGCACTTTTTCAACAGGCGCTTCAAAGTCGGCGATCGCCATGCGAAACCACACCCGACTGAACTCGGGCCTTACCGGTTGAATGAACAAAGCTATGGATTCTTCATAGCCAGGCTTCACGCCACTGGCGGCATCAGGCACTTTGGTCAGCACAGCGCTGAAAGGCTGACTGACCTCATAGGTATAGGCCACCATCGCGCCTTGGGAGGCCAATGCACTGGCCTGCGGTTGCCACGCTTGGGCATTCACCAGCTTGAACCCTTGCCCCGATGCCTCCACTTGGTAGTCGGGAATGGCCGCATGCGCGGCGTCGCCCAGCCAACCGGCATGCACAAACCCAAAATGCGCCATGTCCAAAAAATTCTCCACGATGCGCGGCGCACTGGTGGCGACCACATACGGGCCTGCATTCAATTTACGCAAGCGACCGTTTGCCTCTGCGGCAAATGGCGGCACCACTTGGTCTGTGGTGGTCAAGGCGGAGCCTGTTTGGGTATGCAAACACACCCACACCAAGCCATAAGCTTCTTGCACCGCCACCGCACGCGCTTGCTGCGCGGTGCTGGGCGTGAAGTCGGGCATGGCTGGGACGTTTACACATTGGCCGCTGCCTTGGAACGTCCAGCCATGGTAGGGACACTGCAGCGCCCCTTGACAGACTTGCCCCAGTGACAACCTTGCGCCTCGGTGCGGACATTGATCGATCAGGGCTTGCGCCTTGCCTTGCAAGTCACGCCACAACACCACATCTTGGCCCAACACCTGCACAGGCTTGGGTGCATAAAGCAGTTCATGCGCATCGCATACAGGGTGCCAAAAATGGGTTTCAATCTGCGCGTTCACGTCGACCTTTTGGCAATAAATGCTGATGACTGGGCACCCACGCTTGGTAGGCTTCAATCCAGTTATGCGCAATTCTGCGCTGGGCTTCTAACAAAGACAGTTCTCCGTTGCAAACCATTTTGTAAGCGACAAATTCCAAATCATTTTTTTGGTCTGCGCCCCAGACGCCCTCGCGTGGCTGCGGCCAGAGGTTTTGGGGGTCAGTAGGACTGCCGCCTATGTTCAGCGGTATCAAATGGTCTTCCTCATAATGTTGGGGATTGGCGTCGGCATAGCGGTATTGGCGCATTTGTTCACGCTTTAACTGATTGGTCACGCGCTTGTCGGGACGAACACTGGCGGTATAGCCTTTGACACACACGGTGGCTTGGATATTGTGTGGCGTGATCGCTGGATCAACAGCACCAGGTGTCAGTTTCGGATTGGGCAAATACACGTTTTGCTGTGCATGGGCTGACCAGCCTGTCAACCAAAGCAATGTCGCAAGCAAGTGATAACAAAAAAAGGCTGCCCGAGGGCAGCCTTTCGAGGACTTCACAACAAGCATTACTTGTTGCCAGGGACTTTGCCTTCCACGCCTTTGACGTAGAAGTTCACACCGCTCAAGAATTTGTCGTCAGCGACTTCATCTTTCTTCAACAGGGTTTTGCCTGTGTTGTCGATCAAGGGACCTTTCCATATGGCAAAAGAACCCTCTTTCAAACCTGCTTTGATTTCGTCCACTTTGGCTTTGGTGTCAGCAGGCACATCGTCGGCGATAGAGACCAGGTCGATGGCGCCTTCTTTCACGCCCCACCACACACCGGTACCGCCGACCCATTTGCCTTCCAAGGCTTCACGGGTGGCTTTGATGTAGTAAGGTGCCCAGTTGATGATGCTGGAAGCCAAGTGGGCTTTGGGGCCATAGGCTGTCATGTCAGAGTCCCAACCGAAAGCGCGCTTGCCTTTTTCTTCCGCTGTTTTCAACACAGCAGGAGAGTCGGTGTTTTGGAACAACACGTCAGCGCCGCTGTTGATCAAAGAGGTGGCAGCTTCAGTTTCTTTGGGTGGGTTGAACCATTCGTTAACCCATACCACTTTGGTTTTGACTTTGGGGTTGACCGACTGTGCGCCCAAGGTGAAGGAGTTGATGTTGCGAACCACTTCAGGGATGGGAATAGAAGCGACCACGCCCAAAGTGTTGGACTTGGTCATCTTGCCAGCGATCACACCCGCCATGTACGCGCCTTCGTAGGTGCGGCTGTCGTAAGTGCGCATATTGTCGGCTTGTTTGTAGCCAGTGGCGTGTTCGAACTTGACATCTTTGGCATCAGCAGCCACTTTGAGCATGGGCTCCATGTAGCCAAAGGTGGTGCCGAAAATGAGTTTGTTGCCCTGTGACACCATGTCGCGGAAATTGCGCTCTGCGTCAGCAGATTCCGATACGTTTTCGGTGAAAGAGGTTTTGATCTTGTCGCCGAATTCGGCTTCCAAGGCTTTGCGAGCGTTGTCGTGCGCAAAAGTCCAGCCGCCGTCGCCCACAGGGCCGACATAAGCGAATGCAATTTTCAAAGGCTCGGCCTTGGCGGGCGCAGGCGCAGCTGCTTCGGTTTTGGGCTCTTCTTTTTTTCCGCAACCAACCATGAGGGCCGCAGCCACCACGCTCAGTGCAGCGGCACGGAACCAGGTGCGTTTGTACAGATCTGTCATGAAATTTCCTTTGATGATGGAAGACGATGGGAACAGTTGCAATTATGACGGCTGAAAAGGGTTTTCCCTGAAGCTGGTTTTTTCACAAAAAAGTGTTCACTTTGACCGGGTTTTCAGGGGTAAAAAGGCTTACCCAGCGAGGCCGGCATGTTGACCCGTATCCACTGCGGGTTACGCGAAATCAGGGCCAGCACCACGATGGTGGCCAGGTAAGGCAGCATGCTCAGAAACTGGCTGGGAACCTCCATGCCGGTCGCCTGCAGGTGGAACTGCAACATGGTGACACCCCCGAACAAATAAGCGCCCATCAAGACACGCGCAGGCCGCCAAGTGCCAAAGGTGGTCAAGGCCAACGCTATCCAGCCTTTGCCCGCAATCATGCCCTCTACCCACAAGGGGGTGTAAATCACAGAGACATAGGCACCCGCCAAGCCGCACAAGGCACCACCTGTGACCACCGCGCCCAAGCGAATTGGCCTGACCGCATAACCCAAGGCATGGGCAGATTGTGGTGACTCGCCTACCGCACGCAACACCAAGCCAGCACGGCTTCGCTCTAAAAACCAAATCAACGCAAGGGTGAACAAAATAACCCCATACACCATGGGGTGCTGTTTGAACAAGGCTGGGCCGATGAAGGGAATGTCCGCCAGACCTGGCACCTCGAACTTCATGCGCTCGGGCAATTTGGCCTGCACATAGCTGGTGCCCACAAACGCCGAAAAACCCACACCAAACAAACTGAGCGCCAACCCCGTGGCGTATTGGTTGGTGTTGAGCCAAATCACCAACAAGCCAAAAAACAGCGCCAGCGCTGCGCCTGCGGCCATGCCTGCTGCAAACCCAAGTACATCGCTACCGGTATGGACGACGGTGGCATAACCTGCGATCGCCGCGCACAACATCATGCCCTCAGCGCCCAAATTGACAATACCGGCCTTTTCATTGATGAGCAAACCCAAAGCGGCAATCGCCAACACAGTGCCCGCATTCAAGGTGGCACCTAGCAACAAGGCATAGGCTTCCATCAAGCCACCTCTTTCTTTGACATACCCAGCCAGCGCAAACGGTAATTCAACAACACATCACAAGCCAACAAACAAAACAGCAGCAAGCCTTGGAACACCCCAGTCAGGGATTTGGGCAAACCTAAACGCGATTGCGCCAACTCACCACCGATGTAGAACATGCTCATCAATACGGCAGAGAACACCATGCCCACAGGGTGCAAACGCCCGACAAAGGCGACGATGATGGCGGCAAAACCATAGCCCACCGGCACATAAGGTGTGAGTTGCCCGATGGGGCCAGCCACTTCCAAAGCACCCGCCAAACCGGCCAAACCACCCGAAACCAATAACGACAACCACACGGCTCGGCTGGCAGAAAAACCGGCGTAGCGGGCCGCAGCAGGTGCCATGCCACCGATTTGCTGTGCCCAGCCCGCGCGGGTGCGAAACAAAAACACCCACATCACCAACACCCCCAGCAGTGCCAACAATAAACCCACATTGACCCGGGAGCCTTTGAACAAGCGGGGTATTTGGGTGGCAGCCTCAAAGGTTTTGGTTTGCGGAAAGTTGTAGCCCAAGGGATCTTTCCACGGGCCATAAACCAAAAAGCCCAAGACCATGATGGCCACATACACCAGCATGAGGCTGACCAAAATTTCATTGGCGTGAAAGCGGTCACGCAACCATGCGGTGATACCCGCCCACAGCATACCGCCCAGTGTGCCAGCCAGTAACAAAAGCACCACCATCCAAGCGCTGCTGGTTTTGTCCGCCATCAAAGCAATGCCCGTGGCAAATACCGCACCCATCACATACTGACCTTCAGCGCCGATGTTCCACACATTTGAACGAAAGCACAAGGCCAGCCCCAAAGCAATCAACAGCAAGGGTGTGGCTTTGACCATGAGTTCACCCAAGGCATAGGCGCTGCGAATGGGCTCCCAGAAAAACACGCTCAAACCTTTCACGGGGTCTTTGCCCAAGGCAGTGAACAACACCACGCCCAAAATGACGGTGAACAGCAAGGCCAACAATGGCGAGGCTATACGCCAAAAATCCGACGGCTGGGGGCGGGCTTCGAGCTTGAACATGGTCAATGGGCTGCCTCTTCTGTGCGATCCCACAAACCGCTCATCCATGCGCCCATCTGGGCCACCGTCGCATCGGCACGTACCATGGCAGGCGACAATCGCCCTTGTGCCATCACGTGCAAACGGTCCGAGAGTTCAAACAATTCATCCAACTCTTCGCTGACCACCAACACCGCACAACCTGCATCACGCAAGGCCAAGATAGCCGCGCGAATTTGGGCCGCTGCACCGACGTCAACACCCCAAGTGGGTTGCGAGACGATCAAGAGTTGGGGGGCAGCATCGATTTCCCTGCCCACAATGAACTTTTGCAAATTACCCCCTGACAGCGACTGCGCCAGCGCTTGAGCGCCACCTGCTTTCACACGATAACGGGCGATGATGGCCTGCGCCTGTTGCTGCAAAGCTTTGATATTCACCCAGCCCATGAGGCCTACCGCATCACTGCGCGTGAGCAACAGGTTGTGCGCCAAACTCAAACTGGGCACCGCGCCACGGCCCAAGCGCTCATCAGGAACAAAGTGCAAGCCTAAAGCACGACGTTGCGCTGGCCCCTGCGAGCCCACCGCTTGCCCTTGCAACCATATGCTGCCAGCAGGCGCACGGGTGTCCTCCCCGCTCAAGGCATACAGCAGTTCGCGCTGGCCATTACCCGACACACCTGCAATGCCCACTACCTCACCTTGGCGCACCTCTAAATCCATGGGTTGCAAGGTCACACCAAAGGGATCTAAGCGAGGCAAACGGAGTTGCTTGACCGCCAAAACCACCTCGCCCGGCTGGCTGCTTTGGTGTACCAAGGCCGGTGGCTCGCTGCCAATCATCAGGTGGCTGAGCGAGGCATTGGTTTCCTCGCTGGGAATGCATTCGCCGCTGACACGCCCAGCCCGCAACACCGTGCAATGGGTGCACAAAGCCCGGATTTCATGAAGCTTATGGCTGATATACAAGATGCTGCAACCCTCGGCCACCAACTGACGCAACACCGAAAACAATTTATCGACGGCTTGTGGCGTGAGCACCGAGGTAGGTTCGTCCAAGATCAGCAGCCGTGGCTCGGACAATAAAGCGCGGATGATTTCTACGCGTTGCATTTCACCTACGCTCAAGGTATGCACAGGGCGTTCAGGCTCCAAGTCCAGGCCATACATACTGGCTTTGTCACGGATGCGCTGGGTTACCTCGGCCAAGGACAGCGATTTGTCCAAACCCAGCCACACATTTTGCGCCACGCTCAAGGTGTCAAACAGGCTGAAATGCTGGAACACCATGCTGATGCCCAAAGCCCGTGCCTGCTGGGGATTGCGTATGTGCATGGCCTGGCCGTTGAAACGCATGACACCCGCGTCGGGTTGTACCGCGCCGTAGATGATTTTCATCAAGGTGGATTTACCGGCGCCGTTCTCGCCCAAAATGGCGTGGATTTGACGGGGCATCACCTTCAGGGCAATGTCGTCATTGGCCAACACGGCGGGATAGCGCTTGCTGATGTGCGAGAGTTCAAGCAGTGGGGTGCTCATGGTCCGAACGCCCCCAACTTGCCCAGCGGTGCAACAATCTCATCCCCACTGAAACACAATCTCCGCATGACGCTTCCAAGCCTTGTAATACTGCACCGCAAGCGGTGGCAAACGATTGCCAATGTACCACCGGCTCGCACGCTGCTCGACCTGCTGCGCGAAGACTTGCGCGCCACCGACACCAAGGAAGGCTGCGCTTCAGGCGACTGCGGCGCTTGCACTGTGGTGCTGGGCACGGGCGAGACCGCCCACACGGTGAACAGCTGCATTCGCATGGCACATTCGGCCCATGGCCTGCAAGTCACCACCGCCTCTGATTTGTCTGCCGATGGGCAACTGCACCCAGTGCAACAAGCCATGGTGGACCACCACGCTTCGCAATGCGGGTTTTGCACCCCTGGCTTTGTCATGAGTTTGTACGACCTTTACAACCGCGCCCAAGGCCGCGCCGTCAGCCGAGAAGAGGCCATGGAAGCCATTTCTGGCAACCTTTGCCGTTGCACGGGTTACCGACCCATCCTGCAAGCGGCCATGGCCATGCACCTGTACCCACCACCCAAGGCTGTCAAGACCTTGGCTGTTTCAGCGTCAGTCAGCCAACGCGACCCGCTGGACCCGCATTACGCCCTGCCCACAACGCTTCGCCAAGTGCTGCCCCTGCGTGCACGTTTTCCAAAGGCCCACATCATGGCGGGGGGCACCGATGCCGGCCTGTGGGTCACGCAGCAGCACCGCCAGTTTGAGCAAGTGATTGACATCACCCGCGTGGCTGAGTTGCAGCGCATCGAGCAGTACCCGCACCATGTGGCCATTGGTGCGGCTGTCAGCATCCACGATGCGTTTGCTGCACTGGCCGAACGCCGTCCCGCGGTGCACGACTTTGCCCATCGTTTTGCCGGACGCCCTGTGCGCCAGTCGGGCACCTTGGGTGGCAATGTGGCCAATGGCTCCCCCATTGGCGACTCCATGCCGCTCTTGATCGCCTTGGGTGCGCAGGTGGTGTTGATGGCCTGGCGCAAGGGCCGCGTGGTGCACCGCCATATACCCTTGGAAAACTACTATTGGGGTTACCGCAAAACCGTGTTGGCGCCTGACGAGCTGCTGTGTTGGATCGTGGTACCCCATCCTCTGCCAGATGAACACTTGCATTGTTTCAAAGTATCCAAACGCTTGGAAGACGATATTTCCAGCGTTTGCTTGGTGCTGAACATGCAGCTGAAACACAAGCACGTGCTTGACCTGCGCATCGGTGTGGGTGGGGTAGCGGCCACGCCTGTGCGGGCTGTACAAACCGAGACGGTGCTGCGTGGTCATGATTTTTCACAAGCGAATCTGGCCTTGGCGCAAGCGTGTTTGATGCAAGAGTTCCATCCGATTTCCGACATGCGTGCCAGTGCCGCGTACCGTCGAACCTTGCTGGGCCATCTGCTGGAAAGAGCCTGGTTGGCCCACCATTCAACAGGCGTGTTGCGCTTGGAAGACCTCATGGTTGATGCGGTCCAGTCTAAGGAGTTTCCATGAACACCGCCACTTTAGACACCTCGGCCCGCCACGAAAGCGCCCATCTGCATGTGCAAGGTCAAGCGGCTTACATCGACGATTTGCCGCTGACCGAAGGCACGCTGCATGCAGCGCCCATCCTGAGTAACGTGGCCAATGGCCGAATCCTGTCCTTGGACTTGCGTGCTGTATTAGCCGCGCCGGGTGTGCGTGCCGTCGTGACAGTGGACGATATTCCCGGCGACAAACTGCTGGCCACCTTTGTGCACGACGAGCCGGTGTTTGCCACTGAACGGGTCGAGCACATCGGTCAGGTGTTGGGCTTGGTGGTCGCCGACAGCCATGTGCAGGCCCGGGCTGCTGCGCAGTTGATGGTGCTGAAAGTGGAAGCTGAGGCGCCTGTTTTGAACGCTGGATCGCCACGTCGCTTTGCTTTTCGCGAGGACAACATGACAACAGTCCTGCCCAGCGTGCATGTGCAGCGCGGCGATGCTGTCCAAGCCATGGCACAAGCGCCACACCAACTGCAAGGCCAGTTGGAAATAGGTGGTCAAGAACACTATTACCTAGAAGGGCAAATCGCCTACGCGCTGCCGCAAGACAACGGTGAATGGTTGATCCACAGCAGCACCCAGCACCCTGGCGAAGCCCAGCACTGGGTGGCACACGCATTGCACATCCCGTTACACCAAGTGCGGGTCTTGTGCCGGCGCATGGGCGGCGGTTTTGGTGGCAAGGAAACCCAATCAGGGCATTTGGCGGTCTGGTCTGCCTTGGCAGCCCTCAAAACTGGTCGACCGGTAAAGATGCGCTTGAGCCGTGAAGACGACTTTTTGGTCACCGGCAAACGCCACCCCTTCAGCCACGATTACCAAGCCGGGTTTGACGACCAAGGCCGTTTGCTCGCCTTGCGCAACACCCAATGGGCGCACTGCGGTTTCAGCGCCGACCTGAGCGGCCCGGTGGCCGACCGTGCGGTGTTTCACACCGACAACGCGTATTTTTTAGAAGCGGTGGATATCGTCTCGCACCGCGTCAAACTCAACACCCAAAGCCACACCGCGTTTCGTGGGTTTGGCGGGCCGCAAGGCATGTTGCTGATAGAAACCGTGATGGGCGACATGGCCCGCAGCCTGCAACTCGATCCCTTGGATGTGCGACTGCGAAACCTGTATGGAGAGGCACCGCGCAACACCACGCCCTACGCCATGACTGTGGAAGACAACATATTGCCGCGCCTCATGACCCAATTGGCGGCAGATTGCGACTACCGAAATCGCCGTCAAGACATCCGCCGCTTCAACGCACACAACCCCATCATCAAGCGCGGTATCGCTATCACCCCAGTGAAATTCGGCATCAGCTTCACCGCCACCCAGTTCAACCAAGCGGGTGCCTTGGTGTCGGTCTACACCGATGGCAGTGTGCTGGTCAACCACGGCGGCACCGAGATGGGCCAAGGCCTGCACACCAAGGTCTGTGCCGTGGTGGCCCAGGTGTTGGGCTTGCCCTTGAACCAAGTGCGCATCAGCAGCACCGACACCGACAAAGTCGCCAATGCCAGCGCCACGGCAGCCTCCAGCGGCACCGATTTGAACGGCCGAGCCGCCGAACGCGCTGCCCTGCAAGTGCGCCACAACCTGGCCGCGTGTCTGGCCCAAGCTGATGCTTGCAAGCCTGACGAGGTGGTGTTCGCGCAAGCTGAGGTACACACACCCCAACAAGTGCGTTCCTTCGCGCAAGCGGTGCAGTACGCCTACAGCCAACGGGTGCAACTCTGGAGCGATGGTTTTTACGCCACGCCCGACATCCACTACGACCGTGCCACCTTGAGTGGTCGTCCTTTCTACTACTTTGCGTATGGCGCTGCCTGCAGCGAGGTGGCGATTGATACGCTGACGGGTGAGCACAAACTGCTGCGCGTGGACATCTTGCATGATGTGGGGCATTCGCTCAACCCGGCGCTGGACATCGGACAAATCGAGGGCGGTTTTGTGCAAGGTCTGGGCTGGATCACCACCGAAGAACTGGTCTGGGGTGCTGACGGCAAGCTGCTGACGCGGGGCGCCAGCACCTACAAAATCCCAACCGCTGCTGACATCCCCGCGCACTTCAACATCCAGTTGTGGCATGAAGCCAACCCGAAAAACAACATCGGTGGCAGCAAGGCTGTGGGTGAGCCGCCCTTCATGCTGGCCATGAGCGTGTTCGAGGCCTTGCGCGATGCCGTCGGCGAGGCCTTGGGCGGCC
>DAIQOH010000018.1:10505-11768 GCA_036787995.1 Limnohabitans sp.
CGATGGATTGCGCCAGGGTTTGTCGACCTGCACATCCACTATGCGCAAACCGATGTCATCGCCTCACCCGCCGACGGCCTCTTGCCTTGGCTGAACAACTACACCTTCCCGCAAGAAACGCGTTTTGCCGATCCGGCCCATGCCCAAGAGGTGGCACATTTCTTTTTCGATGAACTGCTGCGCAACGGCGTGACCACGGCTCTGACGTTTGCCACCGCACACACCACCGCTGTGGATGCGTTTTTCCAAGAAGCCCAGCGCCGACAGTTGCGCATACTGGGTGGGCGTGTGCTGCAAGACCGCCACAGCCCCAACGGACTGCGCGACGCGAGCGCCCAGCAAAGCCTGTATGAAACCGAAACGCTGATAGCGCGTTGGCACGGCGTGGACCGCTTGGGCTACGCCATCACGCCGCGTTTTGCACCCACCTCCAGCGAAGCACAGTTGCGTGGCGCGGGCGAGTTGGCTGCACAACACCCCAGCGTTTGGGTGCAAACCCATGTGGCGGAGAACGCCGATGAAATCCAGTGGGTCGCCGAATTGTTCCCGCAGTCGCGCAGCTATTTGGGCGTGTACGAAGACATGGGCTTGTTGCGCCAGCGTTCGGTGTACGCACATTGCCTGCACTTGGACGCCAGCGACCGCGACCGCATGACCGAGCGGGGTGCAGCCGCAGCGGTGTGCCCCACCAGCAATTTATTTTTAGACAGCGGTTTTTTCAATTTTGAGTTGGCACAGTCGCATCACCTGCAGCACGGCTTGGCCAGTGATGTGGGGGGCGGCACCAGCTTCAGCCCGTTCCACACCATGCACGCGGCCTACACCGTGGGACGCCAAAGCGTTGGTAAAAAAGGGCATTCGCTGAGCGCAGAACACCTGTGGTGGTTGCACACTGCAGGCGCTGCACAAGCCCTGGGTTTGGGTGGCGTAGTGGGTAATTTGGCAGTGGGTTGTGACGCTGACTTTGTGGTACTCAACCCAGCAGCGACGCCTTTGTTGGCCAGGCGTACCTCAGCTGCCGAGTCGTTGCAAGCGCAGCTGTTCGCCATGATTGTTTTGGGTGACGACAGGCTGATAGAGCGGGTGGTGGTCAACGGTCAGACAACTTAACGTTACCGCATCACATTGCAAGCCTTCAAAGATAGAACTAAACTTTGAGCCATGAACGCATTGCACTTCGACTCCCTCACCTATGCCAACCGGCTCAAAGCCGCTGGCATGGAATCGGGTTTGGCGGAAGTTCAAGCCAGCGCCATGAGCGAA
>DAIQOH010000018.1:11868-25214 GCA_036787995.1 Limnohabitans sp.
TTGGCCATTGGTGTGGTGGCCACCTTGGTCAAGGCGCTTTAAAGCACCAATATCGCTCTGAAGTCGTTCACATTGGTGTGGGTGGGGCCGCTCACCACCAAGTCGCCCAAAGCCTCAAAAAACCGGTAGCTGTCATTGCGGTCTAAGTAGACCAAGGGTTTCAAGCCCAAGTTGTCAGCCCGCACCAGTGTGTCAGGGGTCACCACAGCCCCCGCGTTGTCCTCCACCCCGTCAATGCCATCGGTGTCCGCCGCCAAGCCCCACACACCCGCCTGTCCTTGCAAAGCCACGGCCAGCCCCAAACAAAACTCACCCGCCCGCCCACCTTTGCCGCGTGGCGCGTCAGGCGCTTGAGGTCGCACGGTCACGGTGGTTTCACCACCGCTCAAAATCACACAAGGTTTTTGAAATGGTCCATTGCCCCTGGCAGCAGCCCGCGCCAAGGCCGCATGAACCTTGCCCACTTCACGCGATTCGCCTTCGATTTCATCTGACAAGACATAGGTGTTCAAGCCGGCAAGGCGCGCCACCTCCGCTGCAGCTTGCAAGGACTGCTGCGGCGTGGCCAACATATGAACGCTGTGCCCTTGAAACCCTGGGTCAACGGGCTTGGGGGTTTCCAAAACGCCTGTGCGCAATGCAGTCCACACCGGTTCGGGCAATTCGATGCGGTAGCGTTCCAAGATGGCGATGGCTTGCGGGCAAGTGCTGGCGTCTGGCACCGACGGGCCGCTGGCAATCACCGCAGGGTCGTCCCCCGGCACATCGCTGATGGTCAGCGTCACCACGTGTGCAGGGTGGCATGCCGCGGCCAAGCGTCCCCCTTTGATGCGCGATAAGTGCTTACGCACTGTGTTCATTTCAAGGATATTGGCGCCACTCTCTAGCAATGCGCGGTTGATCTGTTGCTTGTCGGCCAAAGTCAGGCCCTCTGCTGGCAAGGTCAACAGCGCAGATCCACCACCCGAGATCAGGCAAATCACCAAATCGTCAGCGGTAAGGCCTTGGCACAAAGCCATCATGCGTTCAGAAGCTTGGAGTCCTGCAACATCCGGAACGGGATGTGCGGCTTCCAGCACCTCGATGCGCTGCGGCACACCCGTAGGCCGAGGTGGCGTGTGGTGGTAACGGGTGACCACCACGCCTGACAAAGGCGCATGGGCAGGCCACAAGGCCTCCAAAGCATGGGCCATGGCACCCGCAGCTTTGCCTGCGCCCACTACCAGTGTGCGGCCACGCGGCACCGCAGGCAAGCCATTGGGCATGTTCAAAAGGGGCTGCGCTCTAGCAACGGCAGCATCAAACAATTCGCGCAGAAACTGGGCGGGATCTTGGTGAAATGGCGCAGGCGTAGACATGGCGAGTGAGCATAGCGCATCGCCTCAAGTTCACGCTATTGGGGTCGATTCACAGGTATCCCCCATTACGAATGCACTTCATGGCTACCGTTGATTTCAAAAAATACCTGCAAAGTGATACCTCAGAAAACGAAGATCTGTGGGTTTGGTTTGCCTTCGTGGTGTTTTTTCCCTTGGTGGTGTTTTGGTACACGGGTCGCATGGTGACCAAAGGCATTGAAGCCGCGCATGACCAAATGGCCACCAACGCCAGACGGCAAATGATTCATGACAACCACTTAGAAGAACAAAAAGCTTTGCGCCGTTTGCAAATGCAAAAAGAACACCAAAAGTATTTGGCTGATCGCGAAAAACGCCTGCAAGCCTATGAGCAGCAACTCAGGGCTGCGCCCCCGCCTCAAACCAACGTGCCAGCGCTTGACGCTCCTGCAGCGTGATGCCTGTGGCATTGTTCATAGGCATTTGCTGCAACACAACTGCTTGCTGATACACCGCTTGCGCATGGCTGAGTAAAGCCTCGGAGGAATCGAGGCGCAGGTTTTTCATCTGCACCTGCGGTCCATGGCAAGACACGCAACGCTCAGCCACGATGGCTTGCACCTGCGCAAAGCTGACAGCTTCATTTGCGACAGATGAGATAGGCGCAGGACGCAAAGCCACGATCACACCCAGGATGAGCACCACCCCCACCGCCGCAAACGGCCAAGGGTTGGCGGCACGCTGCAAATGCCATGCGTGGCGTTGAACGAAAAACTGTCGAATCAGCGCACCGGCCAGCATCATCAGCAACAGCACTAACCAACGCTGTGGGTGCGAATACAAAAAACCGTAGTGGTTGGAGAGCATGGCAAACACCACTGGCAAGGTGAAATAGGTGTTGTGTACGCTGCGTTGCTTACCTCGTTGCCCATGGATGGCCAAAGTTTGCGCGTCATAGGGCTGACCCGAGGTCATGGCAGCCACCACTTTGCGCTGACCGGGAATGATCCACACCAAGACATTGGCACTCATGGCGGTTGCCATCATGGCACCCACCAACAAAAACGCCGCACGTCCTGCAAAAAGCTGATTCGTTCCCCAGCACGCCAAGGCCAGCGTGCTGAGCATGACCAAGCCTGTCCACAACTCGCCGTGCTTGCGAAAGCCTACCCAACGGCAAGTCCAATCGTAGATCAGCCAAAAAATCACCAACAACGCCACAGCCACTACACCTGCGGACAGCGGCGCCCATGCCAAAACCTGTTTGTCTATCAAAAACGAGTTGGCGTTCCACAGGTACAACACGCAAAACAAGCTAAAACCACTCAGCCATGTGCTGTAGCTTTCCCAGTAAAACCAGTGCAATTTGCCGTGGATGCGCCCAGGCTGGCCCAAGTATTTTTGTGGGTTGTAAAAGCCGCCCCCATGTACCGCCCACATCTCACCACCCACACCCTTGGCGCGCAGCGCTTCGTCCTCAGGGGAAATCAGGTTGCTGTCTAAAAAGACAAAGTAAAAAGACGAGCCAATCCAAGCGATCGCGGTGATGACATGCACCCAGCGCAACAGCAAATTTGCCCACTCCAGCAGATAAGTTTCCATAGGGAGATATTAATCGGGGTCAGATCCCAATTAATTAATTAATTGGGATCTGACCCCGATTCTTTTTCGATTGTTGTGATTGTTTCAGCAGTTGCGCGGCTACCGCCACCGCAATCACCTCGGGCTGTTTTCCATCAATGCCAGCCACCCCAATCGGGCAGGTGATGCGCAACATCTCTTGGGGGGAAAATCCTCGCTCCGCTAACCTGCGCTGAAAAGCAGCCCATTTGGTGGCACTGCCGATCAAACCCACGAAACCTAAATCATTGCGCAAGCGCAGCCGTTGCAGGCATGCGCCCACCACGTCCAAGTCTTGGGCGTGGCTGAAACTCATGATCAACACGTGGCTGTTTGGCAGCAAATCTGCCACCGCAGCCTGCACAGGGTCGCTGTGTTCGGTTTGCACTTGCGAGGGTAATTGGGTAGGAAACACCTCGTCGCGACTGTCCATCCAGCGCAAAGCAAAAGGCAAGCGCGACAACACATCAACCAAGGCCCGACCCACATGGCCGCCACCGAACAATGCCACGGGCGCCAAAACTGGCATCAAACGCTGATACAAGACAGGCCAATCGTTGACCGACACAGATTCAAATTGCAACTCGACAGCGCCGCCACAGCACTGTCCCAAACTCGGCCCCAAAGCCACCCGTTGCAACGCTGGCAGTACTTCCATTCCTTGCAAAGCTCGGCGCGCCTGGGCCATAGCCTGCCACTCCAACTGGCCACCACCGATGGTGCCGACTTCGCCAAACGCGAATACCGCCATCCAAGCGCCCACTTCGCGAGGAACCGAGCCTTGGGCGGCCACGACTGTGACCAAGATGGCGGCTTCTTGGCTTAAACGCTGGCCAAAGCGGGTCAAGGCCAACATTCAAAACCTCGGGTATTCATGGTTGTCAAATTTCAACATTGGTCACAGAGTATGCCTTGCACGCTGTTGCGTGGGGAGAAGCCATGCACAGGGTGCAGTTACGGCAGTTGGGACTACCCGTCTTGGTATCCATGGTGGTGGCATGCGCCACCAAGCCACTGCCTGTTCCCACACCCCGTTCGCCTGCGACCGAAAAGCGATCTGACCAAACACAGCAACCACCCACAACAATCCCTGCCCCCGCGACAGATAAACCGGCGATCGAAGCCACAGCGACACAACCTGTTTTGCCAGCCTCGCCTGTAGAGGCAACAGCACCCACCAACAACGTGGTGTCAGCCGCACATCACATTGACGAATACCGACGAGATGTGGCGAAGCATATTTACCAACGCCTGCCCGAGCGCATTTACAAAGGCAAGTTGCCACCGTTTTTGAAAGCCGTGGTAGTGGTGGATATACATATCGATCCGTCTGGTCAAGTAGCCGCCATCGATTGGGTGCGCGTCCCCAAACATACGCCCGAGGTCAAACAAGACATTGAACTGGCTATTCGTCAGTCTGCGCCTTTTCCTGCACCTCGGTATTTAAAGCAAGTCAGCTTCACCGAGACATGGCTGTGGCATCGCAGTGGGCGCTTTCAGTTGGACACTTTGACAGAGGGCCAACACTGACATCCCTCAGGAACCTCGGTAAGTGGAATAACTCCAAGGGCTGACCAACAGCGGCACGTGGTAGTGCTGGGTCACATCGGCAACGCCAAAGTCCAAATGCACTTCATCCAAAAAAGCGGGCTCTGGCAGTACCACCTTGCGCGCCAAAAAATAGGCTTTGACGGCAAACACCAAGCGGTAGGTACCGATTTGCAACTGCATATTGTCCAACAGCGGCCCACCCTCATGGCGGCCATCCGCATTCAACACAAAGCGCTTGATCAAAACACTGCTTGCGCCCTGCGTTGCGTACAAAACCACTTCCATGCCTGCTGCTGGGCAACCGTGCATGGTGTCCAATACATGTGTGCTCAATCCCATGGCTTGTTCAAAGTTATAGTTGATTGCCCCAGTGTAGCCGCCTGCTTTTCCACCTTATGACCGTCACCCACGCCCTTGCTGCTATCGATCACCTCAATGCCATGCCAGAGAGCCAAGCTTTGCAATGGCTGGACGGTGTTTACGAGCACTCCCCTTGGGTGGCCGAGCAAGCTTTGTCCCAACGCCCTTTTCACAGCTTGGCGCATTTGAAATGGGCTTTGGCACAAGTGGTTAGCCTCGCCTCTGCTGAACAGCAACGCAAGTTGGTACTGGCGCACCCTGTACTGGCCCCCAAGCCTGCACCCCATTTAACAAGTGCATCGCACCACGAACAACAAAGTGCTGGCCTTTGGCAATGCACCCCCAACCAAGCAACGCGTTTGCAAGAACTCAATGCCGCCTACCAACAGCACTTTGGTTGGCCTTTCATCATTGCCGTGAAGGGGCCACGCGGCAAGGGTTTAGGACCGCAAGCCATATTGGATGCTTTGGAAAGGCGTTTGCACGCGTCCCCTGCCAATGAATGGCAAGAATGTTTGAGACAAATTCACCGTATTGCCGAGCTTCGCCTCAATGACAAGTGCGACTGGCAACCCACGCTGGGCCAAGAGCTATGGGACTGGCATGAATGGTTAGCCCAATTCAGCGATGCAGGCTTTGCCGAGCGTGGCGAGTTGAGTGTGAGCTACCTCACGCCTGCCCACCTTGCCTGCGCAAAAACCTTGCTACTGGGCATGCAAGCCTGTGGCTTTGATGACGTACATATCGACGATGTAGGCAATGTGGTGGGCCGCTACCACCCCAACACACCTGATGCGCCCTATGTTCTGACAGGCAGCCATTACGACACCGTACGCAATGGTGGAAAGTACGATGGGCGTTTGGGCATTTTTGTACCCATGGCCTGTGTACGCGCGTTAGCCCGCGACAAGCGGCGCTTGTCTGTTGGTATAGAGGTGGTGGCGTTTGCCGAAGAGGAAGGCGTTCGCTATAAGGCCACTTTTTTAGCGTCCTCAGCCTTGACTGGGCATTTTCAAAACGCATGGTTAGACCAAACCGATGCTGAAGGCATCACCATGCGACAAGCCATGCACCACGCAGGCTTAGACCCACGCCGCATCGCCGCCATCCAACGCGATGCTTCGAAGTACTTAGGCTTTATTGAAGTGCACATCGAACAAGGTCCAGTGTTGCACGGCCTGAACATGCCTTTGGGTGTTGTCACGTCTATCAATGGGAGTCGTCGGTATTTGGGTGAAATCACGGGCACTGCCAGCCATGCCGGCACCACGCCGATGGGGCAACGCCAAGACGCAGCGGCCGCTTTGGCAGAGTGGTCGGTTTACCTTGAGCAACGTGCAAGCCTGGACGGCGACTCGGTAGCCACCATTGGCATCTTGCAAGTGCCTGATGGTTCTATCAATGTGGTGCCTGGACGCTGTCGCTTCAGTGTGGACATGCGTGCACCTACCGATGGCCAGCGTGACGCATTGGCCGAGGATGTGTTGCAAGCGCTTGCGCGCATTTGTGAACGCCGTGGTTTACGCTACACCCTTGAAGAAACTGTGCGCGCATCTGCAGCACCCAGTCACCAAGCCCTTCAAACCCGTTGGGAAAATGCCATAACCTCCTTGGGTTTACCCTTACACCACTTGCCCAGTGGGGCAGGCCATGACGCCATGCAATTGCATCGCGTGATGCCCCAAGCCATGTTGTTTGTGCGTGGCGAAAACCAAGGCATCAGCCATAACCCACTCGAGAGCACCACAGCTGACGATATGCAGTTGGCTTTGGATGCTTTTAAATATTTTGTGGAATATTCCCAAGTGTCTATAGACTAAATGGGTATAAACCATTAATTGATTTTTTGTTGTTAAAAATTTCAGTTTTTGTATTGATTCATTAATTTCGCTAATTTTGCGAATATCATCGACCGCAAATTCGTCCGCATGACTGCGGGTCCTCTTATTGCACAGGTCTTTGCCCATGGTTATTTATCAAACAAATCGATCTTCATCGCACGGATTTACCTTCCAAGATTTCATTTTTGTCATATTGGTCCTTTCGGCATTGGTGGTGGTGACCTTTCTTGGCCATGAAGCCTATTTAGATGCCATGAAAACCGAGATCACCAAAAAAAATGGCGAAGATCTCTCCGCCTGGATGACCGAATCTGGCTCCTTGCGCTTCAAGAAAGACTACGACGTCGCCGCTTGCGCAGGAGGTAAACCTCCCGCCTTGCCCGCCAAGGTTGAAACAGTTGCAGTTGCAGCAACCCCGGTTGAAGGTGAATCCACGCCCCAAGTGCAGGTAGAGGAAGCCAATGCTGCACCCGAACCCCCGCAACCAGGTACCTGGGGAGCGTGTTTTGCATACCTCATGAATGAGACCGCCTTCAAAGACATGATCAATCCCTTCACCAACGAGCCTCCACAATTCATTGCTGCTTGTAACCCTGCTGACCATAGCTTGGCTGGTCAAATTGTTTTAGAAAAATTGACCCCTACCCCTCCAGGCTCAGCCGTTCCCATCATCAATTCTCAATTGGTTGATACAGACCCCATAGACCAAAAAATACAAGTACGGCTTTCAGTCTGCGACAAGGGGGCTTATGCCATCAAGATTTCTGAATTCGAGTACTGAGGTTAGCCATGGAAAACACTGAAAAAACACCTCTTCGCATCATTGATTTAGACGCCAAAACCCTCATGGGTGACGATGTCGAAGCAGACATTTCCCCTGATTTGCCCTTGCGTCAATGGATGTATGCGTGGTTGCTCGATCCGCATATTCCTGGCAACTACCAAAAAACCATCGATAAATGGGTTGGCTTGTTGATTGTTGCCAATCTTTTTTCACTGGTTTTTGAACATGTTCCAGCCATTTACGAACCCTACAAGCAATGGTTCCATGTGTTTGATCTCTTCTCCATCACGATTTTTGTGATTGAGTATGTGATGCGTTTGTATCTGGCGCCGGAAGACAGCGAATTCAATCAACGCAAATTGCCACGTTTGGCCTATGTGTTCAGCCCATTTGCCATCATTGACTTTTTGGCTGTTGCACCGTTTTTCTTTCAAGCCTTCATCCCAGTCGATCTGCGCGCGCTGCGATTCTTGCGTTTGTTGCGGATATTGAAACTGTTTCGCATCGTCATCCCTGCATTCAAGGAGTTCGCTGACTTAAATCAGGGGCGCACATTCCGTCAAAAAATCCATGCTTTGGTGTTTCCCAGCCCTTATGGCGGCACCATGCAGTCGATTTTTGATTCCTTCATTGGTTTGTGGGTAATGATTTCGGTACTGGCTGTGGTGCTTGAGTCTGTTCAGTCCATCAGCTATGTCATCAATATTGAATTCGTGATACTGGATGCCGTCGCCGTAGGTATTTTCACCGTTGAATACATGATGCGTATTTATGCGTGCGTAGAAGAACCTGGCTACAAGAATGCCATCGCTGGCCGTCTCAAGCAGGCAAGCACACCCGCAACCATTATTGACCTTCTGGCCATCTTGCCGTTTTTCTTGGAAGTCATCATGACCCATGTGTTTGACTTGCGTTTCTTGCGGGTGTTCCGTTTGGCACGTTTGCTCAAACTCACCCGTCAAAGCGATGCCACTGAGATTTTGGGTAAGGTACTGGTACGCGAATGGCCAGTTATGAGTGCCTCCGCTTTCATCATGCTGCTGTTGGTGGTGCTGACTGCCAGTTTGGGGTATTTGTTTGAACATGAAGCCCAGCCCGATAAATTTGAAAACATTCCTACAGCTATCTACTGGGCGGTAATCACTTTGGCTTCGGTCGGCTATGGTGACATATCACCTGTCACTCCCATTGGCAGAACCATGACGATTGTTCTGGCCTTGATTGGTATTGGTATCTTTGCCATTCCTGCGGCTTTGTTGTCTTCGGCCTTTAGCGATCAATTGGTCAAAGAGCGTGATGCTTTAAAAGCCAATCTTTATCACATGATCAAAGATGGTCACTTATCAGAAACTGAAATTGCCCAAATCCGTGCCGAGGCAAAACGGCTTCATCTGACTATCGAAGAGGTAAATGCTTTACTGGAACAAATTCAAAAAGCGCAAGAAGAAGAAAACTTTAAACGTGCCAGTATGCCGGTACATATGATTGCCGAGCGACCAGACCATGCGGTCGAACATTACAAGTCATTACTGTGGCAGATCAACCAATTGGCATTGATGACCGATGGTGCCAAGTTTGAAGAAGCGGCCAAGGCTTCGGACAGTTTGACAGCCAAAGAGCTCGCGTTGTGGCAGCAATTCAAAGCACGAAGTTAATTTATCTATCAGAGCAAACCCCTTCGACCGCTTAAGTTTGTCGGTTATGTGCGGGGGGTTTGCTCGCTCTCTGTACTTGTTGTAACCACTGAAACGGTATGTTTGATTCATTGAAAACCAATCTCATGGAGATTCTTGAAGGGTCTCCCAACCAGCCTCTGTCACGTTATGCGGAGTGGATCATTTCCACAGTGGTATTGGTCAATTGCTCAGCGGTCATACTGGACTCTGTGCCCGAAGTGCACGCCGAATACAAGGATTTCTTCCATGAATTGGAATTTTGGAGCGTGATGTTTTTCACGGCCGAGTACTTGATGCGGGTGTGGTCTTTAGGCGCCAAATACCTTCAAAGCCCTTGGAAGGGTCGCCGTGAATACATGTTCAGTGCCTTTGGTTTGGTTGACTTCTTTGCCACCATGCCTTACTACCTGCATGTGTTCTTGCCCACACTGGACTTGCGCATATTGCGGGTCTTGCGCTTGCTGCGTATTTTGAAATTGTCCAAATACAACTCTGCACTACAAGATTTGTTTTCTGCCGTCTATTCAGAACGCCGTGCATTTGGCTCCGCTGCCTTTTTGCTCACCATTGCCACCATCGTCTCTGCCTCACTCATGCACTTTGCTGAAGGCCATGCCCAACCCGAGCAATTTGGCACCATCCCCCACGCCATTTACTGGTCTATCGTCACCATCACCTCAGGTTACGGCAACGTGGAACCCGTCACCAAAGGCGGCGAAGTCGTTGCTTTATTGACTGGTTTTCTGGGTGTATGTATGGCAGCCATCATGACCGGTATCGTGGCCTCTGCATTTGCCAACCAACTTTCCCGTAAAAAATCCGCTTACCAAGCACAGTTGCGACAAGTATTGGCTGATGGGGTTGTGAGTGATGCCGAAAAAGATGCGCTCAAGCGCCTGCAAATGCAATTCCGTTTGAGCGATAAGGAAGTGCAGACCATGATGGAACAAGCCCAAGCAGGGAAAAATCCATGAATAACCCGCTTGAAACTTCCTCTTACCGGCGTATCAAACACCGTGTGTTCAGCATCTTGGAAGGTGATGTCTCAGACCCTGCCAGCCGTTTTTGCGAAATTTTCATCGCACTGCTGGTGGTCTTGAATGTGTTGGCCATCATTTTGGAATCGGTCCCGGATATTCATGAAGCAGTTGGCGAATATTTCCACTATTTTGATCTCTTCAGTGTGGGTATTTTTTCTATTGAGTATGTACTTCGTGTATGGTCCTACAGCGAAAAATACACTGATGCCGAGGACAGCCCATGGAAAGGTCGCAAAGAGTACATGTTCAGCTTCTTTGGCTTGGTGGACTTTTTCAGCACAGTGCCTTTTTACCTGCAATTGTTAATGCCAGGTACCGATTTACGTGTACTACGCATGTTTCGCTTGCTGCGTATTTTCAAACTCTCGCGCTACAACAGTGCCATGGACGATATGTTTGAAGCCATCAAAGCCGAAAAAGACTCTTTTTCTTCTGCTTTGTTTTTGCTCTTCATCAGTGGCTTGCTTTTTTCGTCACTCATTTACATCATTGAGGGTCATGATCAACCCGACGTTTTCCCCTCTATTCCCGCTGCCATGCATTGGTTTATTTTGACCATCATCTCGGGTTGGGGCAACGTAGACCCCGTGACCTTCCCTGGCGTGGTGCTTGTCATCATCACCCAAATCTTGGCTATTGCGCTAGCGGCTATTTTGACCGGTGTGGTTTCCACGGCATACACCACCCAAGTGGCCAGACGTGAGGCTTTGTATGAAATGGAAATCCGTGAAGTGCTGGCCGATGGTATCGTCACGGATGAAGAAGAAATCAAACTGAAAAATATGCAAGCCAAGTACGGCATGTCCGATGAACAAGTAGAAGCGATTGCAGCGCAAGTGCGTGCAGAAAAGAATTTGCCCTCTTAAATACCTTTGATTTTTAACGGGAGACGATGATGCAAGACATGGGCGCCACACTGATTATTTGGGCTGCTATTTTGGGAGCCATTGCTGCAGGTTCTATGGTGCTAGGCGCCATTGTGGGTATTACCACCCCGATGTCCAATGCCACCGTTGGTGCTATGTGTGGATTTGGCGCTGGGGCACTCATTTCGGCCTTATCGATTGAATTGGTTTCTCCCACGGTAGAGGCATTGGCGCATGCAGAGGCGGGAGATCGGGCCCAAGAAATTCACCACTTTGTCACCCTGCTGATTGCTTTGATTGGGGGTGGATTGATTTTCATTACCCTTGATCAATTGCTCAGTGCTCACGGCGGTTATCTGCGCAAAGGGGCTTACGTCATTGCACAACATGCGCGGAATAAATCCAAACGCCAAGCGGACCTGATGCAGTCGATTGGCAACTCTTCTTTTTTCAGCAGCATGTCGCCAGCGATGATGCAAGATTTGGTCAAACTGCTGCATCCCAAGTTTTTGGTGCAAGAGGAAGCCTTGTTTTCTGTGGGCGATGCATCCTCTGAGCTGTACATCGTGCGTTCGGGATCCATCACTTTGACGCATTCAGACGGCAGCAGTCACACGGTTGAACGTGGCGATTTATTGGGTGAAGTGTCTTTCTTAGCCCATCAGGCACACAGCACCACCGCAGTCGCCGAGCACGGCCCTGCGGAATTGCTGGTGCTGCATAAATCCCAGTATGAGGTTTTTGCCCGCAGCCACCCCGAGTTTGCTTCTTCGGTTCGTGAGTTAGCTGCAAAACGTATTTTGGAAAACAAACGCCATATTGACCAAGCCGCTGTGGCCAAACAAGCTTGGGCTAATTTGGCGATAGATGCCATACGTACCGGTGGAAGTGAAATACCCACCGCTGCAGAGCTCAACACCATGAAAGAAGAACATAACAACGCGGGCATGGCCATTTGGTTAGGCAATTTGCTGGACGTCATTCCTGAAAGCTTTGTTATAGGTACGGTCATGCTGTCTATCGTCGCTGCCAAAACAGCCACAGGTATGACACTGGGTTTTTGGGATGTCATGCCACTCACTTTGGTGGGCGCCTTGTTTTTATCTAACTTCCCTGAAGCTTTGTCTGCCAGCGTGAATATGAAAAGCCAAGGTTTCTCTACCAGCAAAATCATTTTTCTGTGGTCGGTATTGACCGTGATTTGTGCGGTGGGCGCTGCTTTTGGGGCTTATGTGGGTGAATCCATTCCGCATTCCGCCATGATCGTTGTGGAGGGTATTGCCGCTGGTGCCATGTTGACCATGATTGGATCTGCCATGCTGCCTGAAGCCGCTCACCTGTCTACACCCAATATGGCTGGCTTTTCAACTTTGGTGGGGTTTGTTGCCGCGGTAGGATTCAAGCTTTTTGAATGAGTCCATGGGTTGGCAAGCCACACTCCATATTGATTACAGCGTTGAAGATGGTCACTGTGTCGCACGCCATGTGCACAATGGTCCACTTCGTATCCTGAAAAGTTTGTACCCTGAAGGGGCCAAGGTCTGTCACAACATCTTGGTGCATCCCCCCAGTGGTTTGGTTGGCGGTGACGCCTTAGATATTCAGCTCAAACTGGCGCCGCAAGCACATGCTTTGCTGACAACACCTGGTGCCACTCGGTTTTACCATTCGGAAGGGCAAACCGCGTCTCAGCATGTTCAAGCACATCTAGACCGCGGTAGTCGACTAGAGTGGTTACCCCTAGAGGCCTTAGCCTACAGTGGCTGTTATGCACATAACCAAGTGAAATTTCACCTAGAACCTGACAGCCAACTGATTGCTTGGGATGTGACAGCATTGGGTTTGCCGCATGCCAACCAAGCATTCACTGAAGGTCAATACCAACAACACCTTGAAATTGAAAACGTATGGTTGGAAAAAGGTTTGATCCAAGCCCATGACCATCGCCTGCTACACAGCCCTTTGGGACTGGCTGGGCACAGCTGCCAAGCCACCTTGGTGTTTGCACAAGGCACGCCTATGCACGTCGAGATGCTAGACAGCGTAATCGAAATAGCACGTGCGCATTGCGAAGACCATGCATTGCAATACCCATCCGGTGTGAGCTCACCCGACCCACAGCTGGTTGTGGTTCGCGTCCTGTCCGATCAAGTTGAGCAAGCCATGCAATTGCTTCAAAGCATTTGGTTGCAATGGCGCGCCAAGCTCTGGCAGTTGCCCGCCACCCTGCCGCGTATTTGGGCCATGTAAAACTTTGTTCACTGCCATCAG
>DAIQOH010000019.1:0-24186 GCA_036787995.1 Limnohabitans sp.
TCAGCCGTCCAAATGCGCGGGTGACTGATGCCACTGGCCTCATCAAAGGCGCGGCTGACATCAAAAGGCAAGCAATGCTCGTAAATAAACACCTGGCCAAATACCGGGTCCATGTGTTGGCGGGTATGGGCCATGGCCGCTTTCAAATCCATGTTTTGTGCCACCGCCTCTTGACCGCATTTAAACAAGGTTTCTACCCATAGCTTGGTGTAGTCCAAAGCTTTGTTCACATCTGCGGTGCCACGCATAGCTTCGCCACGGCCCGGCACAATGGCCTCGGCATTCAAAGCGCGCAAAGCTTCCAAGGTGGCAGGCCATTCGGCCAAATGCGCATCGCCGGTGTAAACACCAGCCAAATACTCCACCAAATCGCCGCTGAACAACACCTTTTCCGCTTCTACCCAGGCAATCGTGTCACCGCGTGTATGGCCCGCGCCTGGGTGCCAAATATCCACTTGAACGCCGCCTAAATCGATTCGCAACCCCCCTTGACGACCTGGCTTGCCATCGCCAATCACCATGGTCGGCCAGGTCAGACCCGGCACGCTTTCAGCGCCGCGAAACAAGCGAGGGAAACGGTCCATCTCGCTTTGCATGTCTTCTGCGCCGCGCTCCACGATCAAGTCGTAAGTGCCTTTGCTGGCGATGATTTCAGTCGCGCCCTCTGCAACATAGGCACTGGCCCCCAGCACACGCACCGCGTGGTAGTGGGTTAACAACACATATTTGATGGGCTTGTCGCTGACAGTACGGATCTTGGCGATGAGGTCTTTGGCCATCAAAGGCGTGGCCGTAGCGTCGCTCACCAAAATATATTTGTCGCCAATGATGACGCCCGAATTGGGGTCGCCCTCGGCCGTGTAAGCCCAGCAATGTGGGCTGAGTTGGGTGAAGCTGATGTGTTTATCGGTCAAATCGCTTTGACTGGCAAATGCTTTAGACATGTTTTTCCTCGGGCTTAGACTGTGCTTGAAAGAAACCATTTTCCAAGGTATCTATGACTTCTTGGGCAAACGCATCGTAACTGAGAGGCCCCTGGGGACGCAGCCAAGTGAACGTCCAGTTGATCATGCCAAACAGCATCATGGTCAGAGGTATTTTATTTTGTGTATTGACTCGAGCGGGATAGGCTTGGCTCAGCAAATCACCAAAAATACCCACCACTTGACGCTGCCGCCCCACTACCAATGCACGTTGCGTTTCACTTAAAAACTGGGTGCTGTGCAGCAAGGCAATGTGCCGGGTTGCAGAACTTTCATACGTTTGTAAAAAACGCTTGACCAAACGGTGAACGATTTGCTGAGGGCTGAGTTGGGTTTGTGCCGCTTGGGCTTGAACCTCAGCAACCAAATCGACCAGTAGCAAGGTGTAACGGTCTAGCAAGTCAAACAGCAGAGCTTGTTTGCTGTCGTAGTAATGGTAGAGGCGCGCTTTTGAAGTTCCTAAGGCCTTAGCCAAATCATTCATGCTGGCAGCTGGGTAAGACGAAGCGGCAAAACAGTGGGCCGCAACATCCAAAATTTCTTCTCGCCTGAGATCGTGGTTTGCAGATTTAGGGCGCGCCATCTAACACCTTTAAGACAAGGGCCACACCACGCCGTTTTCGTTCAGCAAAGCGTCCAAAGGCACATCGTGCGGTTCGGGAATGAAGTCGGACAAAAAGCCATGGGTAAAACCCAGACCCACGGTATAGGGCTTGGGTGATATTTGGTTCAGTGTGCGGTCATAAAAACCACCCCCATAGCCCAAACGATAGCCACCCGGGCCATAGCCCACACAGGGCACAAACAACAGGGTTGGTTGAATGATTTCGGTGTCTTTGGGCTTAGGGATGTTGTACGCATCTTCTTCCATGGCGCAGCCTGGGTACCAAGAGTGAAAGCTCAGTGTTTTGGTTTGCTTGTCTATCACTGGCAAGCCTATGCGTCTTCGCAATGGATGGTCTAAGAGTTCGCCATCTTCTTTCCAACGGTGCAGTGCAGGCAAAGGGTCAAATTCACCCTTGATAGGCCAATACGCCCCGATCACCGAATGCGGTTGGTCAAACAACCAAATACGCATGACTCTTTGCAATAAATCAGCACGCCGCTCACGGTCTGGCATACCCAGTCGAGTTTGAATCAGTTCAAGGCGCAGGGCTTTTTTGTCCATGGGAGAATCCAACCATCCTGTTAGTTGATTGATTGTGTCATGCCTCTACTGTTCGCTCGATTTGCCTGTTGTGCTCTGCTCCTAGGTTGCATGATGACGGCAGACGCAGGCAATAAGCACAAGCCTCCTGCCAAAACCCCTCCCCTGGCCAGACCTGCAGATGCCGGCGATGCCGTTTTCATCGATATGTCGCAAGCCTTTCAAAAAGGCGACCGCAAAAGGCTGGCGGCTTTGTTGCCTCAAGCCAAAGGGCATATTTTGGAGCCATGGGCGGCTTTTTGGGAAATACGGGTGCGCCTTGGCGACGCCTCCGACCATGAAATCAAAAGTTTTCTGCAACGCTACGCAGGCACCTACCAAGAAGACCGGCTACGTAACGACTGGCTGCTACTGTTAGCTGAACGACGTGAATGGACGCAATTTGAACGCGAATATGCGCTCTATCGCATGCGTGACGACAAAGAAATCGAATGCTATGCCAAACTTTTGGATGTTCAACAAAAAGACTTGAACGCTGCGTCTTCACCCATTGAGGAGATTCGCCGAACTTGGCTGAACCTTAAACAGTCCGAAGACGGTTGTACCTATGCTGTTTCCCAGCTACTCAAGCAACGCAAATTCAACCCCGAAGATATTTGGCTCAAAGCACGCTTGTCGGTCGAGAACAACCGTAAAGTGCCTGCTCGGGACGCCTTAAAGCTGGTATCTGATCACAGCATGGCCTTGTTAGATGACCTCTTTGCCAACGGCTCACGTTTTTTTTCTCAACGTGCCAACGCGCTAGGCACCGAGTCGTCTGAGTGGATGACATTGGCATTGGTCAAAGCAGCCACATCGGATATCGATAACGCTATCAAATTACTGCAAAGCAAAACGGCTTCATCTTTAACCACAGAGCAAAAGCAATGGGTTTGGGGTGTCATTGCCAAACAAGCTGCGCAGCAAATGGATGACAAAGCACTGGACTACTTTGCCAATGCGGGCAGTGCCGCGCTCAGTGATGACATCTTGGCATGGAAGGTACGTGCTGCCTTGCGGGCGGGCAAAACGCCTGCGTGGTCCGTGGTGCAATCAGCGATTGAAGCCATGGGTCCTGTTGCACAAAAAGAACCCTCTTGGGTTTATTGGCATGCACGGGCTTTGATGGGACAGCATGCTGCTGCCTCGCCTCCCAGCGCCCAAGCTTTGGCAGAACTGCAAAGCATTGCTGGGCCCCAAGGTTTTTATGAACAACTGGCCAGCGAAGAACTGGGTAAAAAAATTGCCACACCACCACGTCCCTTGCCGCCGCAACCCCAAGAGACCGCAGCAGCCAAAGCCAATCCTTTGCTGCAGCGTGCGCTCTACGCTATCAAGATTGGGTTGCGCCAAGACGGAGTTCGTGAATGGAATTACGCCACTGGTTTGGTAGACAGCGCCGGTCAGCGTGGCCGCTTGAATGAGCGCGAGCGGCTGGCCGCCGCCCAATTGGCATGTGACCAAGCTATTTGGGATCGTTGTATCAACACCAGCGAGCGCAGCATCCAAATGGACGTGATGCAACGATACCCCATGCCCTTTAAAAGTGAAGTGATCGAAGCTTCGAACAGCATCGGTTTAAGTCCTGCCTATGTCTATGGTTTGATCAGACAGGAGAGCCGTTTTATATTGGACGCCAGGTCCAGTGTGGGCGCTTCTGGCTTGATGCAAATCATGCCAGCAACTGCCAAATGGACAGCCAAGAAAATGGGATTGAAAAACTTTCGCCCAGAACAACTCCAACAAAGACAAACCAATATTGCTGTGGGCACCCAATACCTCAAACTCGTTTTGGACAATTTTCAAGGCTCAATGCCCATGGCAGCCGCCGCTTACAACGCAGGGCCCAGCCGACCACGCCGCTGGCGTAACGGTCCTCTGATGGAGGGTGCGGCTTGGGCTGAATGCATTCCCTTCAGTGAAACCCGCGACTATGTGAAAAAGGTTTTGTCCAACACCACCATGTACGCCGCATTGATTCACAACGAGCCACAATCGCTTAAAGCCAAGTTGGGCATCATCGGTCCCCGTGACGCCAACGCGCCAGAGGAAAACACCGAACTACCCTGAGATGCTGGTTTGCGCTTCTTGGCTTTGCTGCATGGCCCACATGCGGGCATAAGCACCTTGCTGGAGAAGTAACGCCGCATGTGTACCCTGCTCAAGTACCAAGCCGTTATCCAGCACAATGATTTCATGTGCATCCACCACGGTGGATAAGCGGTGAGCAATGACCAAGGTGGTTTTGTTGTTTGCCGCTTCCCGTAACTCCGATTGAATAGCACGTTCATTGCTACTGTCTAATGCGGATGTGGCTTCATCAAAAATCAAAATGAACGGGTTTTTAAGCAGGGTTCGCGCAATCGCCACACGTTGTTTTTCACCCCCTGACAACTTCAAACCCCGTTCACCCACCATGGTGTTGTAGCCTTGGGGAGTAGAAACAATAAAGTCGTGTATGCGTGCAGCAGCAGCGGCTTGTTCTACTTCTTCACGGGTGGCCGTGGGTCTGCCATACGCGATGTTGTAGTAGACCGTGTCATTGAATAACACCGTATCTTGCGGAACAATCCCTATGGCCTGGCGCACACTCGATTGCGTCAAATGGTTGATGGGTTGTCCATCAATGCGCACCACCCCTTGCTGTACATCATAAAAACGAAACAGCAATCGCGCCAAAGTGGATTTTCCTGAACCTGAAGGGCCTACAACCGCCACAGTTTTTCCTGCAGGAATGACGATACTTACCCCTTTCAAAATCGGCCTGTCAGATTCGTAGGCAAAGTGGATATTCTCAAAGGCCACACTGGGTGGCTTGGAAAGTATGAGTTGTTGTGCGTGCGGCAAATCTGCCACCTCGCGCTCTTTCTCCAGTAGCTTGAACATCCGGTCTAAATCGGTCAGGCTTTGCTTGATTTCACGGTAAATCACGCCTAAGAAATTCAACGGTATGTAGAGTTGAATCATGAAGGCATTGATCATCACCAAGTCACCCAAACTCATACGGCCATCGACGACACCTTGCGTGGCGCGCCACAGCATCGCCACCAATGCCACGGCAATGATGATTTGCTGCCCCGTATTCAAGGCACTCAAAGAGGTTTGCGCTTTGATACGTGCTTGTCTTAATTTGTCCAGACTTTCGTCATACCTTTTGGCCTCAAAAGCTTCATTGCCAAAGTATTTGACGGTTTCGTAATTCAGCAAAGAATCAATTGCTCGGGTATGCGCACTGGAGTCGAACTCATTGACTTGTTTGCGGAACTGGGTACGCCATTCCGTCACGGTAACTGTGAAATAGATATACAAACCCAATGCACACAAAGTGATGATGGCATACCACTTGTCAAACTGAACGCCTAAGATACTGAGCACCAACACCACCTCGATCAAGGTTGGCACAATGCTGTACAAAGAGTATGCAATCAACGACTCTATGCCACGTACACCTCTTTCAATATCGCGGCTCATACCACCTGTTTGCCGCTCCAAGTGAAAGCGCAGGCTGAGTTCGTGTAAATGCTGGAAGGTTTGCAAGGCAATGGTGCGTGCTGCACCCTGGGTAGCCTCTGCAAAAATCAATTCACGCAATTCCGTAAAGGCAGAGACTGACAAGCGCAACAAACCGTAGCCAAGCAGCAAAGCCACAGGAACAACCATCAGGGTTTGCGTGGCCGAAGCTTGTGGTGTCATGCTGTCGATCAGCGACTTCAGCAAAACAGGCACACCGACATTGGCCAGTTTGGCCGCCACCATGAACGACAGCGCGGCCATCACACGCCACTTGTATTCCCACAAATAAGGAAACAAACGCTTAAGCGTTGTCCAGTCAGACACCGCTTGTACAGGGTCTGTCGCTACAGGGGAAGCGGTCGAAGGTAAAGCGGAAGGTCGCATACAGCACAATAGCATTGAAATGAATAACCAAGGATTGTGCCTGTGACCGATACCCACGACCTGCGCTTTACCGTCAATGCCCTTCCCACAGACCAAGAGTTGGTCCTCAAAGTCATTCCCATGCCAGCCGATTGCAATGCCAACGGAGATATTTTCGGCGGATGGGTGATGGCGCAGGTTGACTTGGCAGGTGCGGTTTTGCCAGCTCGCTATGTCAACGGCCGCTTAGCGACGGTGGCAGTCAATGAGTTTGTGTTCAAACAACCTGTCAAAGTGGGGGATATTTTGAGCTTCTTCAGCACAATAAAGCGCATCGGTAACACCTCCATCACAGTCAAAGTAGAGGTTTTTGCTGAGCGCTTCACATTGCAAGGAACCTATTTGAAAGTGACCGAAGCCATGGTCACGTATGTCGCTATTGACGCCCAAGGCAAACCTCGAAAAATTCAACGTAAAGACGATTGATACTGTTTAACTTGAACGCTTAACCAGTCTCGAAATTTTTTTAACATAGGGTGCGGTTTACTGCGGTAAGGCCAAACCAAATAATAGCTACTGCTGTGCACAGGCTCTATGGGGCTTAAACAGCGAAGTAAGCCTTGCTGTATCAAGCCATTAGCGATAGAGCGACGTGTCAGCGCGATGCCCATCCCCCATTTGGCGGCCTCGAGCAAATGCGTGGAGTCTGTAAACACCATGTTTGCTGCAGGCGGCTCATCCTCTAAATGTGCACTTTTCAACCAAGTTGACCAACTTTCTCCTGAATGCAGCAAAGGGTATTTTTTGAAAGACTTAAAGGTCTTAAAGGATTGATGGCCTACCAATGCAGGAGATGCAACCAGAACCAAGCTGTCATCCATCAGGTGCTCTGTCTGTAAATTTGGCCATTGCCCATGGCCAAATCGCAATGCGCCGTCAATTCTGTTTCTTTCAAATTCAATGAATGCTAAACCCGCATGCAAACTCAACACCACATTCGGATAGGTTTGCCGAAAATCAGCAAGCCTAGGTATCAACCAATGGATTGCAAATGAGGGAAGCACCGCAATAGACAAGACATCTTCATGCGCAGGTTTGGTAAGTTGTTGTGTTGCTTGGCTCAACTCATCCAACGACTGCCTGACTTGGTAAGCGTAAGTTCGACCTGCCTCGGTCAAGGTCAGTTGTCTGGCTGATCGATCAAACAATGCAATACCCACCAACTCTTCCAAGGCCTTAAGTTGGTGACTGACCGCGCTGTGGGTAAGGTGCAATTCTTTGGCCACGGCATTAACACGCTCGAGTCGGGCCATGGCTTCAAAAGCTTTCAAAGCGCTCAACGGAGGAATACGGGAAGTCATGTTAAAAAAATTCACCTTTACAGCAAATACATAGACGATGGCCATGCGTTGGCAACTTGTTCAATAAGGGTCTTAAGCCATTTTGCTTGAACACAAGGAGACCCACCATGGTTACAGATGAGATTCGTGTATTTTTAAATGACTATTTTGATGTGCTTCAAAGCCAAGACATGTCCTTGTTCGACAGAGTTTTTCACCAGGATTGTGTGCTGTTTTCAACCCAAGATGGTCAAACCGTGGTTCGACCCTACAAGGCTTATCGCGACATGGTTCAAGGGCGCGCCTCACCCCAATCAATGCATGCGCCGCGACAAGACAATATTGTGATGCTGGATGTGTTGTCCGACGAAATGGCCTTAGCCAAAGTGCAATTGCGTTTGTTTGACAACATCATGGTGGACTACCTTAACCTGATGAAGATCCGAGGCAGTTGGATGGTTGTGGCCAAGCATTTTTGGCGCAAAGGACCAGCCGAATGATCAATGAAATACCGGTTTGCGCTTTTCCATGAAAGCACTGAAAGCCTCGATGGCTGCCGGCTCCTTGAGCATGCGGCCAAACGCAACACCCTCTTCTTGCATTCGAGCCAATACCCATGGGGTTTGTGTAGCTTTCATCAAACGCTTGGTTTCCATCAAGGAAGACAAGGGTTTACTTGCCATTTTGCGCGCCTGTTGTTGGGCATAGGCGTTGGTCTCCGTTGGAGGTAATACCCGACTGACCAAGCCAATTTCCAAAGCTGTTTCCGCCAAAAAGGGCTCTCCCATCAGCAAAGCTTCTGCTGCCCTTTGGTAACCCATGAGTTGCACAGCCAGCACACTCGAACCTGCTTCTGGGCACAATCCCAAATTCACAAAAGGCATGGAAAAAGCCGCGTTGTCACCTGCATAAACCAAATCGCAATGAAACAACAAAGTGGTGCCAATGCCCACGGCCGGACCACACACGGAGGCCATCAAGGGTTTGGTAAATGTAGCGATGCCGCGAAGAAAACGAAAAACAGCAGAGTCTTCGTTAGCTGCAGGTTGCTGTAAAAAATCGGCAATGTCATTGCCTGCACTGAAAACGGTTTCATGGCCTTGAATCAGCACAACCTTGGTTTGCGGATCCGATTCTGCCTGTGCCAAGGCTTGGGCCAAATCAGCGTACATGGCTGAGGTGAGTGAGTTCTTTTTGTCAACCCGGTTCAGGGTCAAAGTAAGAACGCCACTTTCAAAATGCTGCAAGATGGGGGTCATAGTCATGATGGATGTGAATGGGTTTATTCGACACGATTCCAAAATTGGGTCCGGTAAAAAGGCCCTATGTAACCACGCACGCGCAGCCGCTTCCCGCCTTCAACAGGCACCATTTTGACGGTGTAAATCTTGCCGTTGGTTGGGTCTAGGATTTTGCCGCCACCTGCCCATAAATACTCATCCTCTTTCCCTTCGCGCTTGAGCCCACGCAAGATTTCCATGCCAATGATGGGTTGCCCTTTGCGATCGTCCTCACATTTGTCGCAATTGGGTTTGGCATTGGGGTCTTCTTTGAGCGCGCGCCCCACCACACCCACCAGCGCACCCTCTTTTTCAAAAATCCTCACCTCGCCTTTGGGTTGATTGGTTTCATCGTCAATGGTGTGCCAAACACCCACAGGGGTCATTTGGGCAAAAGCGCTTGCAGTAACCAAACAAAGCAAAGCAGATAACATTTTTTTCATTGGGTTCTCCAGTCAGGGTTGGGTGATTAAGCAAAAACGTCTTCGGTGTCCATCAATACAGCGCTACCTGCGCGCGCAGTTTGCATCAAACTGGCTGTCTCAGGCAACAACTTTGCAAAATAAAACCGTGCCGTTTGCAGTTTCGCTTTGTAGAACGGGTCTCGGTTGCCGTCCGCCATTTTTTGCAAAGCCACTTGGGCCATGCGAGCCCAAAAATAAGCAAACACCAAATGACCTGTCACACGCAAATAATCGACTGCAGCAGCACCTACTTCATCCGCGTTGGACAGGGCTTTCATGCCAATTTCACCTGTGAACTGGGTCATTTGTTGACCCAGTTTTGCCAAGGGTTGAATGAATTCAGCCATGTCTTCATTCTCGGTTTCATCCGCGACCAAGGTAGCAATGAGTTTGCCAAACTTCTTCAATGTCGCACCTTGGTTGCCCAGCACCTTGCGTCCCAATAAATCCAAACTTTGGATGGTGTTGGTACCCTCATAAATCATATTGATGCGTGAGTCACGCACAAATTGCTCCATGCCCCATTCGTGGATAAACCCATGACCTCCAAAAACCTGCATGCATGCAGAGGTTGCCATCCAACCGTTGTCGGTAATAAAAGCTTTCACGATGGGGGTGAGCATGGCCACCATCTCAAGCGCTTCTGCTCGCACAGCAGCATCAGGGTGATGAAGTTCTTGGTCAATCAACAACGCACAATACAGATTCAAAGCACGACCACCTTCGGCATAAGCTTTGGCAGTGAGCAGCATTTTGCGCACATCAGGATGTACCAGAATACTGTCGGCTGGTTTGTCTGGGCTTTTCACACCCGACAGGCTTCTGGATTGCAAACGGTCTTTGGCATAAGCCAATGCATTTTGGTAGGCCACTTCCGTCAACCCCAAAGACTGCATACCTACCCCTATACGGGCAGCGTTCATCATGACAAACATAGCGGCCAAGCCTTTGTTGGGTTGGCCGACCAAAGTGCCCATGGCGCCATCCAGCACCATTTGGCATGTGGCGTTGCCGTGGATGCCCATCTTGTGCTCCAAACCACCGCAGTAAATGCCATTGCGCGCACCCAAACTGCCATCACTGTTGACCAAAAACTTGGGCACCACAAATAAACTGATACCTTTGCTGCCAACCGGCGCATCGGGTAAGCGCGCCAGCACCAAGTGAACAATGTTGCTCACCAAATCATGCTCACCTGCGCTGATGAAAATTTTGTTGCCGGTGAGTTTGTAGCTGCCATCGGCTTGTGGTTCCGCCTTGGTGCGCAGCAAACCTAAATCCGTGCCGCAGTGAGATTCTGTTAAGCACATGGTGCCAGTCCATTCGCCATTGGTCAGTCGTGGCAGGTACATCTGTTTTTGCTCTTCCGTACCATGCGCATGTAAGCACTCATAAGCACCGTGGGTCAGTCCTGGGTACATGGTCCAAGCTTGGTTGGCACTGTTGAGCATTTCATAAAAACACTGGTTGACCACTATCGGTAAACCTTGACCACCATAGGCTGGATCGCAACTGAGTGCGGGCCAACCGCCTTGCGCAAATTGTGCAAAAGCTTCTTTGAAGCCTTGGGGTGTGGTGACTTCATGCGTCTTGTTGTCTAACTGGCAACCTTGCTTGTCACCCACTTGGTTCAAGGGCATCAAAACTTCAGAAGCAAATTTCCCCCCCTCTTTCAACACAGCCGCGATCGTGTCCGCATCAAGCTCCGCATGGGTAGGCAGGCTCTTCAAAATCGAAGGTACATCCAACACTTCATTCATCACAAATTGCATATCGCGTAATGGCGGTGTATAGCTAGGCATGGTCACACTTTCATGGTTAAGGTTGCACCGTAGCGCAACAAGATATGTTCAAAACCGCGCTTTGCGCGGTCCAAGCTTTTATCAGTCTTCAAAAAACGGGCTTCGTAATGCAAAGCCAATATCAAACCATGCAGTTCAAATGACATTTGTTTGGCATCGGTATCGGGGGACAAATGCTTTGCTTCGCGGGCTTGCACCACACAACGATGTAAAGCACTGAGCCAAGTCTTGACCGAACTAGAGAGTGCATCGCTGACAGGCCCTGGTCGGTCATCGAACTCGGCAGCACCGCTGATGTACAAGCAGCCAGAATCAATTTCTGCAGAGGTGCGTTTCATCCAATTGGCAAACAAGGCCATCAACCTCGGCAAGCCCCTGACTTCTTGCATGGCTGGGTAAAAAACCTCTAATTCAAAACGGTGGTGGTATTCCCTCACCACAGAAATTTGCAACTCTTCTCGCGAGCCAAAGTGCGCAAACACACCCGATTTACTCATTTGCATAACTTCGGCAACTGCGCCAATACTTAAGCCCTCCAAGCCTATTTGCGTGGCCAAGCCCAAGGCTGCGTCCACGATTGCGCTCTTGGTTTGCTGCCCTTTTTGCAACAAACGGCCTCGCGTGCCAGCATCAGCATCGGGTAATTCAGTCAGGGGCGTATGGGATGTCACTGTTGGTTGCTTTAAAAATAGAACGACCGTGCTATTTTGCACCAAATTACCGAGCTTTAAACTCAAGTCCATGAACGTCACACGCATCTTGGCTGTTCGCCATGGAGAAACCGCTTGGAATGTGGACACCCGCATCCAAGGTCAAATCGATATCCCACTGAATGACCATGGCCGCTGGCAAGCGCAGCAACTGGCCAAAGCTTTGGTTGATGAAGATATTCACGCGATTTATGCCAGCGATTTAAGCCGTGCTTTTCATACAGCGCAGGCGGTTGCGCAGTTGCGAGACCTTGCCATTCAACCGCAAGTTGGCTTGCGTGAGCGTCACTTTGGCGATTTTCAAGGCCATACATGGGAAGATATTCAAAATCAATGGCCTGATGAAGCGGAGCAGTGGCGTGTTCGTCACCCCAATTGGACGCCTAAAGGAGGAGGTGAAAGCCTTGTCATGCTGCACAACCGCATCGAAACCTTGATTCACGGTATGGCGGCGCCACATATTGGGCAGCAAATACTGTGGGTCACCCATGGGGGGGTATTGGACATTCTTTACCGTATGGCAACCGGTCAAAATTTACAAGCAGCACGTACTTGGGGTTTGCGTAATACCGCTATCAATCGATTATTTTGGAGCCCCGAAGGGCTGCAAATTGTGGGCTGGGCCGATGAGGCACATTTGGATGCGCCCAAGGATGAGTCAAGCGCTTAAATCACTCGCTAAACAAACCGCTGTCACGCTGGGGTGCCGCCACCCCTAAATGCCTATAAGCGGCCAAAGTGGCGATACGCCCGCGCGGTGTGCGCTGTAAAAAACCTTGCTGAATCAAGAACGGCTCGATCACATCTTCAATGGTGTCGCGCTCCTCGCCAATGCTGGCGGCGATGTTGTCCAGGCCTACCGGGCCGCCATCAAAACGGTGGATCACCGCTTCCAACAACTTGCGGTCCATCAAATCAAACCCTTGCGGATCCACATCGAGCATGGCCAAGGCGGCCTGTGCCACGGCTTGGGTGATGCGGCCATCGGCCTTGACCTCGGCATAGTCACGCACCCGCCGCAAAAGGCGATTGGCAATGCGTGGCGTGCCGCGTGAGCGACGGGCGATCTCGAAGCCGCCTTGTTCGTCAAGTTGCGCTTTGAGCAAACCGCCGCTGCGCATGACGATGCGCTGCAACTCCTCGGCGCTGTAAAACTCCAAACGCGCCACGATGCCAAAGCGGTCGCGCAGCGGATTGGTCAACATACCGGCACGGGTGGTGGCGCCCACCAAGGTAAAGGGCTGCAAATCCAGTTTGATGCTGCGTGCCGCAGGGCCTTCGCCAATCATGATGTCAATTTGGTAGTCCTCGAGCGCGGGATACAAAATTTCTTCCACCACGGGTGACAAACGGTGGATTTCATCGATGAACAGCACATCGTTTTTTTCCAAATTGGTCAGCAGTGCCGCCAGGTCTTTGGGCTTTTCCAACACCGGCCCACTGGTTTGGCGCAGGTTCACACCCAGCTCTTGCGCAATGATGTGGCTGAGCGTGGTTTTGCCCAAGCCCGGTGGGCCAAACAGCAGCACATGGTCGAGTGCTTCATCGCGGTTGCGTGCTGCACCAATGAAAATTTCCAATTGCTCGCGCACCTTGGCTTGGCCCACATACTCTTGCAGCAGTTTGGGGCGCAAGGCACGCTCAATCGCCTCTTCACGCGGGCTCACTGGCGCGGCTGACACCACGCGTGGTGCGGGGTTGAAGTCTTCGCCAAAGTTATCGGTTTGTATGCTCATGGCTGTGCTTATCTGGCCAAGGCTTTGAGCGCGAACTTGATGCCCTCGCTCACACCCACACCCGCGGGCAAGGATTTCAGGCTCAAGGCCGCTTCTTTGTCGCTGTAGCCCAAGGCCACCAGCGCTTGCAAGATGTCGTTTTGGGTGCTGTCGCCCACAGGGACGGAAGTGGGCCCCAAATCAGCGCCCATCTTGCCTTTGAGTTCCAGCAGCAGTCGTTCGGCGGTTTTTTTGCCGATGCCGGGGATCTTCACCAAGCGCCCGGCGTCTTGCAAGCTGATGGCATGGGCCAACTCAGAAACGCTCATGCCACTGAGCACCCCCAAAGCCATGCGCGGGCCCACGCCCGAGATTTTGATGAGCTGGCGAAACGCGGCACGCTCCTCCACAGAACCAAACCCATACAAAATTTGCGCATCTTCACGCACCACAAAATGCGTCAGCAGCGATACTTTTTCGCCAACTGCGGGCAAGTTGTAGAAGGTACTCATGGGCACATCCACCTCATAGCCCACGCCTTGGCAATCCACCAATACTTGGGGAGGATTTTTTTCGCTCAGGGTGCCGCTCAACTTGCCGATCATCAAATGCCTATCATTGGGGAAATTTCAACGGATTATCAACTTGATTCTGCGCCACACTTTCAGCCCCTCCAACAACACCCGACTCGGCCACTTGTGTGGTGCCATGGATGAACATTTGCGCACCATCGAGTTGGGACTGCAAGTCAAAATCTCCCACAGCCATGAAAAATTCAGAATAGACGGGCACAAAGTCAAGGCTGAACGGGCATTGGAGGTGTTACAAGCGCTTTATGAGCGAGCGGCCAAGCCCGTCGCCAAAGAACAGGTGCAACTCATGCTGGTGGGTGATGAGCACATGACAGTCAACAAGGACGGTCATGTGACGCTCTCCACCCGTCGTAACGATGTACAGGCACGCACACCCACCCAAGCTTTGTATTTAGAGAACATTGCCCAACACGACATCACTTTTGGCATAGGGCCTGCGGGCACAGGCAAAACCTATTTGGCTGTGGCCAGCGCGGTTGATGCTTTGGAGCGCAGCGCGGTGCAGCGCATCATCTTGACGCGACCCGCTGTGGAGGCCGGTGAAAAGCTCGGCTTCTTACCAGGCGACCTGGGTCAAAAAGTCGACCCCTATTTGCGCCCCCTCTACGATGCTTTGTATGAATTAATGGGTTTTGACAAGGTACAAAAAGCCTTCGAGCGCAGCGCCTTGGAAATTGCACCCCTGGCTTTCATGCGCGGTCGTACTTTGAATAACGCCTTCGTCATCTTGGATGAAGCACAAAACACCACGCCTGAGCAAATGAAGATGTTTCTGACACGTATCGGTTTTGGGGCCAAAGCGGTCATCACGGGCGATGTGAGTCAAATCGATTTACCCAAAGGCAGTCCCAGCGGCTTGGTCGATGCAGAACGTGTGCTGCGACGCGTTCAGGGTATTGCCATCACCCACTTCACCAGCAAAGACGTGGTACGCCACCCCTTGGTGGCGCGCATCGTGGATGCCTACGACAAGCAACGCAAAGCAGACTGAGTATGGCACTGGCAAAACTTCAGCTGTCATTACAGTTTGCAGACATCCCCTATGCGACAAGACACCGCAGCGCTTTGCCTCGCCAGTTTGTATCTCGCTGTATTCGGCACGCACTGAAAACAGATGCTGAAATCACGGTGCGTATCGTCAACCTTGCGGAAGGTCAGGCACTTAACCGCAATTACCGAAGAAAAGATTACGCTACCAATGTCTTGACCTTTGATTACGCACAAAGCCCCGTGGTCATGGCTGATCTGGTGTTGTGTGCCCCCGTGGTGGCCCAAGAAGCCAAGGAACAGGGCAAAACGCTGGCGGCACATTACGCGCATTTGCTGGTGCATGGCACGCTGCACGCGCAAGGCTGGGACCATGAAACATCGTTGCAAGATGCACACGCCATGGAAGCGCAAGAAGCAACTGTCTTATCGGTCTTAGGCTTTGACAACCCTTACCGTTGAGACGCTTCCTCGTCTAACAAGCGTACCCGTACAGACTTGCCCTTGATGCGTCCTTTGGACAGCCGTTCAATCGCTGTATGGGCAATTGCTCTGTTCACAGCCACATAGGTGGAAAACTCGTTCACATTGATCTTGCCAATTTGATCAGCGGAAAACCCTGCCTCGCCTGTCATCGCACCCAGCACATCACCCGCACGGATTTTTTCTTTGCGCCCGCCCACAATTTGCAAGGTGCGCATGGGCGCTTGCAATTTGTCGCCCACAGCAGGGCTTAAAGCAGACAACTTGTCCCACTGCGATTCTTGGCCCTGCAAGACCTCGATGCGCCCGACCGCGCCCATCTCGTCCAAACTGGCCAAGGTCAACGCCAAGCCTTGTGCATCGGCGCGACCCGTGCGGCCTATGCGGTGGATGTGCAGTTCCGCATCGGGCGTGACGTCGACATTGATCACTGCATTGAGTTGGCTGATGTCCAAACCCCGCGCCGCCACATCGGTGGCCACCAACACGGAGCACGAACGGTTGGCAAACTGCACCAACACCTGATCGCGTTCGCGCTGCTCCAACTCGCCATACAGCGCCAGCGCGTCAAAACCTTGGGCTTGCAGCACTGCCAACAACTCACGGCATTGTTGCTTGGTATTGCAAAACGCCAAGGTGGACTCGGGCCGAAAATGGTTGAGCAGCAAAGACACCGCATGCAAGCGCTCGTCTTCTTGCACCTCGTAAAACACTTGGCGAATTTTGTCCGCTGCGTGCACCGTTTGCACTTTCACGGTTTGCGGGTCGCGCATGAACTGCGCCGAGAGTTTGGCAATGCCCTCTGGGTAGGTGGCTGAAAACAACAGGGTTTGCCGCTGTGCGGGGCATTGTTGGATCAGTTGTTTCATGTCATCGAAAAAACCCATGTCGAGCATGCGGTCGGCTTCGTCGAGCACCAAGGTTTTCACCGAATCCAAACGCAGGTTGCCCCGCGTCAAATGGTCCAAGATGCGCCCAGGGGTCCCCACCACCACATGCGCGCCATGTTGCAGGCTTTGCTCTTGACCGCGCAAAGCCACACCACCGCACAGCGTCACCACTTTGATGTTAGGTATGGCACGTGCCAAGCGCCGAATTTCGGTGGTGACTTGATCGGCCAACTCGCGGGTGGGGCACATCACCAAGGCTTGCACCGCATGAAAATTCGCCGTGAGTTTTTCCACCAGAGGCAAACCAAAAGCTGCTGTTTTGCCGCTGCCGGTACTGGCTTGGGCGATCAGGTCTTGACCAGCCAGCGCCAACGGCAAACTCGCCGCTTGGATGGCGGTCATCTCGGTATAACCGAGTTGATCGAGGTTGGCGAGGGTGTCGGGAAAGAGGGGCAGTGACTTGAAAGCAGTGGTCATTTCAAGTCCCTCACATCGTCAAAATGCGCCTCCACATCGTTGGGAAGAAGTTGAATGCTGGCACGCAAACCGGGCACTTCACTCATCAGAGCTTGTTCGACAGTCGTGCGAAGAGCTGCTGCACGACCCAGTGACCATGTGGAGGGCATGTGCATGTGCATGTCCACAAACCGTCGTTGGCCTGCACGCCTTGTCACCACATGGTCAAAGCGAATGATCGGCACTTCACCGCGTTGATGTTCAAAGCCTTCAAGGACTTTCTTGATTTGCGCCAACACTTCAGGTTCAACCGCCTCGTCCATCAAACCTTGCGATGAGCGCCAAATCAACTCCACGCCTTCTTTCAAAATGTTCAAGGCTACGCCCATGGCGACCACCGCATCCAACCACAACCATCCAGTGAAATAAACCAAGGTCAAACCAATGACCACGCCAGCCGAAGTCCACACATCGGTCACCAAATGCTTGGCGTCGGCTTCCAAGGCAATGGAGCGATGCACTTTGGCCGCACCAAACATCACCCAAGCCAACAACCCATTCAAGGCCGAACTGGCGACAGACAACGCCAGGCCCCAACCCAAAGATTCAACAGGTTGCGGATCAAAGATGCGATGGGCAGATGCCCAAATGATGGCCGCCGCGGCACCCATGATGAGCACACCTTCAAAGCCTGAAGAAAAATACTCTGCTTTGTGATGGCCATAGGGATGCTCTTCATCCGCTGGTTGCTGGGCGACAGTGACCATCAACAAGGCAAAAATGGCGCTGGCCAAATTGACAAACGACTCCATGGCATCCGACAACAAACCCACCGAATCGGTGATGTACCAGGCCATGGTTTTCATCACAATGGTGATGATGGCCACCACCACCGATGCCCATAGCAAGGTTTTGGGGCTAAGAGGATGCAATAAGGTCATGACAAATGCACCCGTGCAAATTTACGCTTGCCCACCTGCACCACATAAGTACCCGCCATCAACTTCAAGCCTTTGTCGCTGACCACGCTGCCATCGATGCGCACACCGCCGCCATCGATCAAGCGGCTGGCCTCGCTGCTCGAAGGCGCCAAGCCCGCGCTTTTCAACAGCGCCGCAATGCCCAGCGGTGCGCCGCTGAGGTCCACCTCGGGAATCACGTCGGGAATGCCACCTTTGCTGCGATTCACAAAGTCTTGCTCGGCCGCATCGGCCAAGGCCGCACTGTGAAAACGGGTGGTGATTTCTTTGGCCAGCATCACCTTGGCGTCACGCGGGTTGCGCCCGCCCTCGACCTCGGCCTTCAAGGCGGCAATCGCCTCCAAGCTTTGAAAACTCAACAAGGTGTACCACCGCCACATCAAGGTGTCGCTGATGGACAAGACCTTGGCAAACATGGTGTTGGCGTCTTCGGTGATGCCGATGTAGTTGTTTTTACTTTTGGACATTTTGTCCACGCCGTCCAAGCCTTCCAGCAGGGGCATGGTCAAGATGCATTGCGGCTCCTGCCCATACTCTTGCTGCAAATGGCGCCCCATCAGCAGGTTGAATTTTTGGTCGGTGCCGCCCAACTCCAAGTCGCTTTTCAAGGCCACGCTGTCGTAGCCTTGCATCAGCGGGTACAAAAACTCATGCACGCTGATGGACTGGCCGCCATGGAAGCGCTTGTGAAAATCGTCGCGCTCCATCATGCGTGCCACGGTGTAGCGCGAGGCGAGTTGAATCATGCCGCTGGCCCCCAAGGGCTCGCTCCACTCGCTGTTGTAGCGAATTTCGGTTTTGGCCGGGTCCAGCACCATGCTGGCCTGTTTGTAATAGGTGTCGGCATTGAGCTTGATTTGCTCGGGCGTCAACGGCGGGCGGGTGCTGTTGCGCCCGGACGGGTCGCCGATCAAGGAGGTGAAGTCACCGATCAAAAAGATCACTTGATGCCCCAAATCCTGCAGTTGGCGCATTTTGTTCAGCACCACCGTGTGACCCATGTGGATGTCGGGCGCGGTGGGGTCCAGACCCAATTTGATGCGCAGCGGTGTGCCACTCGCATGAGAACGCTGGAGTTTTTTGACCCACTCGTCTTGGGGCAGCAACTCTTCACACCCACGAAGACTGACTTGCCATGCGTGCACAACCTCGTCTGGAATAGAGATTTGCGTTGTAGATCCTTGATTCATATAAATAATCGGTTTTTTAAATTGAAAAGCGCTTGTATACTATTGGTTAAGTAACGGGGTCACATTTTTGTCAACCCGTTTTAACTTCAAGGTATTTCAGCTTGCCACAGTTCACCCCCCCCTCTTCGCAGGACACTGTCACCACTTCCCGCTCTTGGGTGTGGTACGTCAGTTTGTTACTGCTTTTAGGTGCAGGTGGCGCCTTGGCCTTGGCTGGATTGTCGCCGCTTTCTTCTTCAACGCAGGTCAAACAGTTGGTGGAATCGGTGAACACTTTGTCGCTAGACCCGCAAATACAAAGTTTGGTCAATGGCGATATTCGGCTTTACCGTTCAGATACATCGCGCTCAAGCGACACAGTTGACAGCCTATTGGCAAGAATGAACGTATTTGATGCTCAGGCTGCCGATTTCTTGCGGACCAGCCCTTTGATCAAAAGCCATTTGATGGGTCGTGCAGGACGGTTGTTGCGTGCTGAGATGGACGATGACAAGCGCTTATGGCGCTTCACAGCACGTTGGGCTAACGACAGCAACGTGAGCTTTCAGCGCTTGGTGATCGAGCGGCATGGGCAAACATTCACTGCCAAACTAGAAGATGGCGAACTCTCTCGCTCGGTGCGGATGTCAAGCGCTTCCATACAAAGTTCTTTGTTTGCAGCCACGGACGATGCCCGCATTCCCGACAGCATTGCTGTTCAGTTGGCAGAGATTTTTTCTGGTGATATCGACTTTCACCGTGCCTTGCGTGTGGGCGACCATTTCACTGTGGCTTATGAAAGTTTGGAAGCTGATGGCGAAATGCTCAAATCTGGCAAGGTATTGAGTGCGGAGTTTGTCAACCGAGGCAAATCTTTTCAGGCCATGTGGTTCCAAGAAAACACCGCCCAACCTGGCGGCTATTACACTTTGGATGGCCAAAGTCTGCGTCGCACGTATTTGGCTTCTCCTTTGGCTTTTTCCCGTGTGACCAGCGGCTTCAAAATGCGCTTTCACCCTATTTTGCAAACATGGCGTGCACATTTAGGCGTGGACTATGCGTCGCCTATTGGCACCCCTGTTCGAGCGATTGGGTTAGGTGTGGTTGAAAGTGCAGGCAATATGGGGGGCTATGGCAATGCAGTGGTTTTGAAACATGCCAACGGCCACTCAACGGTCTATGCCCACTTAAGCCAAATGCTGGTCAAACGTGGACAGTCCGTCACCCAAGGCCAAATCATCGGTAAAGTGGGTGAAACTGGCTGGGCCACTGGCCCCCATTTGCACTTCGAGTTTCGTGTCAATGGCAAGCACCAAGACCCTTTGCTGATGGCAAGAAGGAGTGAAAGCGTTCCTGTTTCAGCCCAAGCGCGACCTGCGTTTGATCAATTGGCCAAACAGGTCAGTCAGCAACTGGCCGCCGCATTGTTGGCGCAGTCCACCCCTTAACTGGCTTATGTCCACGCTTTACATAGGCGTGATGTCTGGTACTTCGCTGGACGGTGTGGATGCTGTGTTGGTGGACTTCGCCTCAGGCTGCCAAATTCTTGGCCACCATGTCTTGCCTTTTCCCCCTCATTTAAGACAAGCATTTCTCAGCTTAAACCAAACGGGCGATGATGAACTTCACCGCTCTGCGCTGGCAGCCAACGCCTTAGCACAACTCTATGCTCAGGCCATTCAAAGCCTGCTCAAAACCCACACACTCAATCCATCTGCAATCAGTGCTGTGGGCGCCCATGGCCAAACCGTTAGGCACCAACCCGGCTTGCACGATGGTGTGGGTTACACCTTGCAGCTTAACAACCCTGCTTTGTTGGCCGAACTTTGCAACATCCCTGTGGTGGCGGATTTCCGCAGCAGAGACGTGGCTGCAGGCGGTCAAGGCGCGCCACTGGTACCTGCTTTTCATCAGTTTGTTTGGGGTAACGCAACTGAAACCACGGCTGTCTTGAATATTGGTGGCATGGCCAACCTGAGTATTTTGAACCCAGACAAGCATGTGATTGGTTTCGACTGCGGACCTGGCAATGTATTGCTGGATATGTGGTGCCAACAGCATTTGGGTAAGGCATTTGACGACAAAGGGTCTTGGGCGGGCTCTGGTCAAGCCTCACCTACGCTGGTACAAGAAATGTTGTCAGAGCCCTTTTTTGCGCTTGCGCCGCCTAAAAGCACGGGACGCGATTTGTTCAACGCAGAGTGGCTAGATCGACACGTAAAAAACTTCCGAACGCTTTTACCTAACGACATACAGGCAAGTCTGGCAATGCTGACCGCAAAAAGCGCAGCACATGCCATTCAGCGCTTTGCACCCACCACCCAACAAGTGCTGGTCTGTGGCGGAGGTGCCTATAACCAACACCTGATGGATTTGCTGATTAACCATTTACCGCAATGCGCTGTTGACACAAGCCAAAGTCAAGGCGTACCTCCTCTGCAAGTAGAAGCGGCTGCTTTTGCATGGTTAGCCAGACAATATGTACTGGGCTTGCCGGGCAATGTGCCCAACGCCACTGGCGCTAGAGGATTGCGCGTTTTAGGCGGGCTGTACCCCGCTTAAAAATCAAACAGAGAAAGATGAACCGCAACCACACGTGGTGGTGGCATTGGGGTTTTTGATGACAAACTGCGCGCCTTGAAGGTCTTCTTTGTAATCAATTTCTGCGCCCAAGAGGTATTGGTAGCTCATGGCATCGATCAGCAATGACACACCATTCTTTGACATGGTAGTGTCATCCTCGTTGGTGATTTCATCAAAAGTAAAACCATACTGGAAACCAGAGCAACCGCCGCCTTGAACAAAGACCCGCAGTTTCAGTTCAGGGTTACCCTCTTCAGCGATCAAGTCGGCCACCTTGGCGGCAGCGCTGTCGGTAAATACGATGGGTTCAGGCATGGCGGTGGGGGTAGCTTCGGCTAAGGCACTCATGGCAGCTCCAAAAACAGTTTTCAATTAAACGGCAGGAATAGTAACGTATTTCACTCAACAATAACCTCAACAAGGTTATAGGCCATGAAAAAAGCCGCCGGGGCGCGAGGACCACCAGCGGCTTTACAAAACCCCCGAAGGGGCATGTTGCATCAGCGTTTGCTGAACTGCTTGCGACGACGAGCGCCGTGCAAACCGACCTTTTTACGTTCGACTTCACGCGCATCACGAGTGACGAAACCAGCGGCAGACAAAACCGGCTTGAGGCTGGCATCGTAGTCAATCAAGGCGCGTGTGATGCCGTGACGGGCTGCACCCGCTTGGCCAGATTCGCCGCCACCTTGCACATTGATTTGAATATCAAACGACTCACCGTGCTGTGTCAGCAGCAAAGGTTGTTTGGTGATCATGATCGAGGTTTGACGTCCGAAGTACTCGGAGATGTCTTTGCCGTTGATCTTGATCTGGCCGGAGCCTTTTTTCAGAAACACGCGGGCGACGCTGGATTTGCGACGGCCGGTGCCATTGTTCCAATCACCAATCATTTCATAGCTCCTTAGATGTCCAGCGTTTTAGGCTGTTGGGCTGTATGGGGATGCTCGGCACCGCCGTACACCTTGAGCTTTTTGATCATGGCGAAACCCAAGGGACCTTTGGGCAGCATGCCTTTGACCGCTTTTTCCAAAGCACGGCCAGGGTGCTTGGCTTGCATGTCGCGAAAGTTCATGCTGGAGATGCCACCTGGGTAGCCGGAATGGCGATGGTACATCTTGTCCAGTGACTTGTTGCCAGTGACACGAATCTTGGATGCGTTGATGACGACAATGTAGTCGCCGGTATCGACGTGGGGCGTATAAATGGCTTTGTGCTTGCCGCGTAAACGGAGGGCTGCTTCGCTGGCAATCCGTCCGAGCACCTTGTCGGTGGCGTCAATCACAAACCACTCATGCGTCACGTCAGCGGGTTTTGCGCTGAAAGTGGACATGTGTTTTCCTAGAGTGGGTTGTGGGGCCCTTTTCCACGGTCGGTGTTCCTCTGCTGGGAACCTCTTAGGTGGGGATGAAAACTTCGCCGCGGGGCCTTAATCGCTGTGAAGCCCTCTATTCTATGCCATCTGGTGGCCTTTTTGTCTATATTGCGCTTAGCGGGTTACCATAGTGCATGTTCAGTTACCGCCACGCCTTCCATGCAGGAAACCATGCCGATGTCCTAAAACACACGGTTTTGATCTCAACAATGCATTATCTTGCACAAAAAGAGGTCGGTTACACAGCCATTGACACCCATAGTGGCCCTGGGCTTTACAAACTTGACAGCCCAGACGCCAAGCAAAGCGGTGAAGCTCAGGAAGGCTTGTTGGCGTTAATGCGCAACAAATCCAAACTTTCGGGCCCCATGGCGCCAGCCTTGCTGGCCTACCGTGCCGTGTTAGACCACTTCAATCCCCAAGGTGGGTTGTTGCATTACCCTGGTTCCCCTTTCATTGCACACCATTTATTGCGTGAGCAAGACAAGTTGAAGTTGTTTGAAATGCACCCAACAGACATTCGCAACTTGATCACCCATGTAGAGGCCTTGCAAGCGGGTAGACAAACCATGGTGATGCATGAAGACGGTTTTTCAGGTCTTCCCAAATACCTGCCGCCACCCACACGTCGGGGCTTGGTATTTATTGATCCCAGTTATGAAATCAAACTGGACTACGAACGTGTGGTGGTCGCTGTGTCAACTGGCTTACAGCGCTTTGCAACAGGTACCTTTGTGATTTGGTACCCCATCATTCCACGCCCCCAAGCACATAGTTTGCCCCGTCACTTAACCAACTTGGCTAAACAGTACAACCGCCCTTGGCTGCATGCGACTTTGCGCATTCGCTCAGGAGCACAGCGCCCAGAAGCCCTTACGGGAGACCCCGTGAAACGTTTGGGATTGGTCGAAAGCGGCATCGTGGTCATCAACCCACCATTCACTTTGAAAGAAGAACTGGAAGCCGCATTGCCCCAAATGGTTTTGCTGATGGGGCAAGACAACCAGGCAGGATTTACCCTGAACAATGGTTAACCAACCGATTGGTCGGTTAATTGATATACTGTGCGCCACGCTGCTGAACGCCTCAGCCGCAGGAGCTGCCCATGTACACACAGGCTTTGGACCTGAACCCCCCGCTAAACACCGTCAACGTCGCTTCAGCTGACACGGACCAACAAGCGCGGTTTGAAGAAACCATCAACCTCGATGGAAAAATCGAGCCGCGCGATTGGATGCCCGAGCACTACCGTAAAACCTTGGTGCGCCAAATCAGCCAGCACGCGCACAGCGAAATCGTGGGCATGCTGCCCGA